>SYJG01000152.1 GCA_005798445.1 Planctomyces sp. | reverse complement strand
GAGGGCTGACGCCCTGCCGCTCGCCAAAAACATCTCATTCGAGGCCGCGCGGGGCGGGGTATAGCGGGCGGGGCATTCTGAAAGTGGCCTCGCGCGCGGTCAAGTTGGCTGGACCAGCGACTCGTCGAAGTAGTTGATCGACATCCCCGCGTCGATCACCAAGCCCTGAGCGTTGATGCCTGAAGATCGCGGACTCAGCAGGAAGGCCACCGCGTTGGCAACCTCGTTCGTTTGCACCGCTCGTTTGCGGAGCGTCGCCTTTTCCGCGTGCAGATAGCTATCAACGTAGCCGGGAATCCCCGCCGAAGCCGAAGTCTTCAACAGTCCGGGACAGACCGAGTTGAATCGAATCGATGAGAACTTCGCGAACGACTTCGCCAGAAAGCAGACCGACGAATCGAGCGCCGCTTTGACCGGAGCCATGTAGCCGTAATTCTCCGCCGCCATCCGGGTGGTCGAGATCGAAACGGTGACGACACTGCCGTTTTCCTTGTCGAGTAACTCCCGAAAGGCATTCGCCAGCGCGATGAACGAGAAGCACGACACGTCGACCGCTTGCAAGAACGCACCGCGTGGAGTCTCGTGAAACGGCAGCCAGCCCGCCGAGTAATCGGCGAACGCCAGCGAATGCACGAAGCCTTGAATTGGTCCGTGCTGCGCCGCGATCTCGTCGCGAACCCGGTCGATCTGGTCTTGATGCTCGACATCGCAGACATGAATCGGCGCATCGCCCACGAGTTTGCGAATCTGTTCGCGCCGCTCTTCGCTGCGGACAACGTGAATGACCTGCGCCCCGGCTTCGGTTAGCACCTGCCCGACATGCGCGGCGACGCTCTTTCGATTCGCCATGCCGAAGACGACGATGCGGCGGTCGGTCAGATTGAGAAAATCATTGGTCATTGATGATTGGCTATTGGCTATTTGTGATTGCCCAATAGCCAATAGCCAATCGCCAATGACCAATGACCAATCTCATTAAAACTACTTCCCGCCATTCAAGTACAATTTTACGTTATGAGTCGCTCGCCCGCCGGCGACGATGTCCAGCTTGCCGTCGCCGTTGAGGTCGGCACAGATCAGGTCTTCGGTGGCCATGCCGCCGTCGTCGATCGTGTGCTTGGTCCACTTGGTCGCGGTTGTGTCGTCGGCTTTGTAGATGAACACGCCCGGGCCTTTGATTGGACCAGGACCTGGATCGCTGAAGCCCAGCACAATTTCGTCGCCGCCGTCGCCGTCGATGTCGCACGTCCAGAGTGCGTGACCTCGATTGAGCGTCGCGTCGATGACGTGCCGTGGCCACAGGCCGTCCGGAGTTTTGTCGCCCGCCTTCGGCTCGACGTACACGGCGCAGGCTTGGCCGTGCATCGGCTCGACCGTGACGATGAATCGCGGGCCGTTCTTCAACTTGCCGACTTTGATTTCGCCGGCCCCCTTGGATTCCGGCTTGTCGCCGCTCGCGCCGTTGCCGAGCTTCCTAGTCAGCCAAGTCATCGACGTACCGTCGCGGATCGTATCCGCCAGCAGATGCACGCCCTCTTGGCTGGAGGTGACGGTGTCTTCGATCCCGTCGCCGTTCCAATCGAGATGCCAGTGATTGTGCATTCGGTTCATCGAGGCATTCATCACTCGACTGGGCCACGGGTCCGACTTGGGCTTCGCTGGAATCGAAAACGCCAGCAACCGCGCCCCTTCGCCTTGCGACTTGTTCAGCGGCGAGACGACCAGTTGCGGACGCTTCTCGCCCGTGACGTTGGCAAACCTCATGCGGTGCGTCCACGGCTCGTGCCCGATCAGATGCACATGCCATTTCTCGTCGAGTGACGCCCCGCGCGACAGCCAAACGAGCTGGCCGGTGTTCTTGCCGGACCAGCCAGCCCCGACCGCGAAGTCGATCTTGCCATCTTGGTCGATGTCGAGCGGTGCGATGCAGACATTATCGCGTTCCGTCTGGTCCTCGATGATAACTCGCCGCTTCCAACCGGGAGCCTGATACCACAGCACTCGGTTTTCGGTGACAGCAACGACATCTTGTTTGCCGTCACCATCGACATCCGCCAACGTCACCGCATAGCAGACTTTGCCAACGTCGGGATCGAGCGTCTTGGCCTCGAACTTTGGAAACTCCGACGCGCTGGCTGCAAGGTTCGCCAGCCCCAGAGCCGCGCATGTCAACGTGGTCGCCAGTGGTCGTCTCATCGTTGCTTTCCCCTTGTCGAATGCCGGAATTGGAGGAGAAGACACAATGACGAAAGCCGCCATGCAACGCAAATCATTGGGCCGGCTGCGAATTCTCTCAGCGCGATTTGCCGAGATCTCCCAGCAAGACCTCGATCTGGAGCGGCTGAGACCACTCGGACGTGAGCGGCGCTCGATCCTCGGATCGCGGCCAATGCAAATTCAGATCCGTCAATTGATCGTGAATCGTGTGGAGATCCCAGAGCTGAATGGAATGGCTGGCATAGCACGCGACGGCGAACCAGCGGCTGTCAGGACTGAAGCAGGTTCCTCCCACGAGTCGTGCCGTCACGGGGCTGAGCGTTGCCAGTTCCGCTCCGCGAATCACGTCGATCAGGTCGAATTGACCTTGGCCACCGCTGGAATTGATGGCCATCAGATTCCCGGCGGGGCAGAAGTTTCCGCCGCCGTGTCGCTTTTCATGCTGGAGTTCTTGCCACGATCCGACTTCCCAAGTCTGTGCCGGGTGTCCTTCGATTCCAGAATGCGAAGCGAGTTCTCGGCAACACAAATCGCCACACGTTGGCCATCCGAGCTGAAGTTCAAACCCACCGGACTTCCTGGAGCATCAAACTCGCTCGGCCTTGTCTATGAGGTCGATGGCTTTGTTCCGCTGTTTGCGAAACGTCACCGCCGACCACGACGAGCCGACGAGCAGCCCGACCACCCATGTTTGCCTCTCAACTGTTGCAGCGTCTCAAAGGTTGGAAGCCGCTCACATCAACGCCACGCCGGCCCGCCAGGCGGCGTTCGACAAACTCGGTGCCGTGCCTGGAGTGTCTTGAGAAACGTTGTCTGCTCGCGTCGGTGTTTGGCAATGATGACGAGTTTGGCCGACCTCGCTCGCTCGCTTTTTTTGATCCAAGGTTCGCGTCGGCCAGTTTTTTCAACCCGCCAGGATCGAAACACCACCAAATTACTCTCAACGTGGCGGCAGCGTCCGACCCGGATGGTGACGGCATCGTGCATTCGCCGAGCATCACGGTCGAGGGGCGCGCGAGGACCAAAGAACGCGTCGGGATCGATCTCGATGGGGACGGACGATTTGAGCAAGTGACTCGCGCAGATCGTCGGGGGCGTTTTCAGTTTGCCGTGACGGTTCATTCGGGTGAGTCCGAACTACGAGTGCAGTCGCTCAGGCGGTTCCGTGGCGAACAGGCCGAGCTGTTTGTCACCGGGAAGTTCCACCGTTCGGACGTGCCGGGTCAGCCGCAGGAGATTCGCTGGCAGTTCGATGGCGACAACTCTCACAACGACGTCTTGATTCGTGCCTGGGCTTCCGGCGAAGTGCTGGCCCAAAGCGGCAGCCACGCCGTCAGTCCAGGCAGCCGACCAGCGACGGGTGAGTTGTTCTACTTGCGGTCCGACAATTCGTGGAGTTCCACAGAGACCGTCTTCGCCGCTCGTCAGAAGGCTGGTCGTTTGACGGTGCAACTGCCCAGCGACGCGGAAGGTGAATGGCGCGTCGAAGTCTTGGCTCGGAATCGGACATCCGGTGAATTCCGCAGTGTGCAATCGCAGAGCATTCTGGTCAGTTCGGAGCCGGCGATACTGTTGAAGGTCAACCGCACGTTGGCCAATCGCTTCGATGCGATCCACGCCGAACTTCTGACGAGCGCCGGGCAGACGCCGAGAAATGTGCTGTTGATCGCCTCGCTGGAACTCCCGGATGGAAGTCAACTGGAACTTCCGAGCCTGACTCCAGGGCTGGGCGACTTGTACGAAGGAGTCTCGAAGGATTCCTACTTCACGCTGTTGAATCAGTCTGGCTTCCTTCGGCGAAGGACAATACCACTTGCGCGTCCGCTTGCTGGATGCCGCGACCAGTCAGTTTCTGGCGATGTCGGATGCCATCATCGTCGTCTCGGATACCGCTGGCACGCTCACCGGGACGATTGAGGACGTCGCCGGTGAGCCGTTCAACACAACGGACGCGCTCGTAGCGGTGGTCAAGGCGTTCGACATCGACGACCGTGCCGTGCGCGGACAGGCGGCCATCGCCGTGGACTCGGCATTCACGGCCTTCGCCGAAGAACGACTGGCATTCAACGAGGCAATGCCAAGCGAAATGCCCGCCGTGGAACTGCCTCTGCCGAGCGTGGTCGTTCTGTCCAACAGCTCGGACAGTCAGGAACAGGTCGAACTTTCAGCCCGTTTACTGCAGCAATATGCTCCCGAAGTGGACTACACGACCGCCGGCGACATCGGTCACAACTTGCAATCCTACGTGGCGAACCAGCAGGGCGGTGGTGAAGGTGACGCGGCAGGCTTGGAGGCCAACGTGCAGGCCGTGGTCGGTTTCGAGTTTCTGATCAGTATGAGCGTCATCCGCTTGCCGGCAAGCAACCTGCAAATCGTCAATCTGCGATTGGTTTCCACGAGCAACGGCGCGGTTCTCAACGCAATCACCGAGCGTGGTTCGGGCACTGAATCGTTTGTCTTGAACGCGTTGATCATCCGGGCGGCGGGCCGTTTGGCGGAGGGCCTCGTCGAGAAACTTCGCGACAACCGCGTCGAGCCGATCTCGCCCATCATGCTCCTCAGTCTCGCACGGGAGCACCTAGAGCAATCGAGTTCCGTCAGCGTCAAAGCCACGCTCATGGAAGCCAATGACCAACCAGTCTCAGAGGCCGACGTGACGATCACCAACACGCCGCCGGGGGGCAACCCCAGCACACGCGTCGGTCGGACCAATATCCAGGGCATTTTCGAAGCCTCGTTTCCAGCCGGAGCGCAGCATGGCACCGGCACTGTGTTGGCGACGTTCCGGCGGGCGGACGAGCGAATTTTTAGCAGTACGCCGCCAAGGCTCGAATATGAGGCGGGGGACCGGACCACCAACGCCGAAATTCAACTGGACGCTCGGCGACGCAATTTGCCCGATGGCGAAAGCGAACCGGTGCTCCTGACATTGTCCGCTCCGGGAGAGGGCTTCACACCGATTCCCAACGCCTACGTTCAACTGACTCTCGAAGATCGCCAGGAAACCGACACGGACTCCCAGATTCAATTCGAAGGGTTCGTTGGTCGAACTCTGGGAGCTATGACGGATGCCGACGGGCACATTCGCTTCACGTTTATTTCAGGCGCAATCGCCGGACGCTCCATCGTCACGGCGACGTACATGCAGCCCTCAACGGATCCGAGCGGCACGCCTCAACCGCTCACTCAGCCAACTCGCGATCGGTGGCGGTTCGCTGACGGGAGAAGCCGAAGTCCACATCAACGACAACGGAATGATTACGGACGAGCAAGCGACGGCTGTCGCGACCAGGTTAGGTGCCGTGGACATCAATGTTCGCAACAATGGGTTTGCCATTTAGCACTACGGCGCACTTTCACGCCACCGGGCCTGCTCCGGTAGTCTCTACACAACTCGTATTCGCCCCAAAGGGGCAGCTCTATGTCAGCCCAGGGCAACACCCTGGGTTGGCAACGCAAACACGACCGAGAGCCCTGAAAGGGCGGCACTCCTTCGATTGGCGGGGGAATTCGTGCCGCCCTTTCAGGGCTCAGCAAACGTCGTGGCCATTGAACCCAGGGCGTTGCACTGGGCTGACATAGGGATGCCCCTTTGGGGCTTAAAACGCGGCTTTGCCGAATTGTGTAGAGACCACCGGAGCAAGCCCGGTGGCGGAAAAAAGTGCGCTGTAGGATTAATAACTGCCCAACTTCAAAAATGCGTCAGCGAGGGAGTGGGACACCGAACAATTGAACTGCCACCCAATCTCTGGCGCGACTGGATACGACACCATGCAGTCCGATTGCGAAATGGACGCGAGCGGACAAAACGTGTCTCATTCCGTGTCACGATTCCCTCACGGCTTAGCACAAACGAATCACACCTCATGTCCGTACCGTACCAAAACATCGTCCACACATTGCGGCAAGCGTTCCCACAGCCGGTCTCTGACCGGGTTCACGATGCCTATTTCGTGTTCTCGTTTCTGCGAGCGCTCGATCAAGTCGATCGGATGAAGTCGGTCAGTCCGCTTCTCGGCAAGCCAGAAACGCTCGACTACTCCGTCGCGAAGAATTGTCGTGTCGCGAATGAGCCGAGCACCCTCGAACACGTCACCGAAGAACTCGTCGAGCACCTTTCCGGCCTGTTCATCTCCGGTCACGCGCGAGCACAAGTCAACGTCGTCCCGGCCCCGACGATCCCCAGCATCATCGGCGGGATGCTGCCGTCGATTTACAACCCGAACTTGTGCAGCGACGAATCCGGCCGCCGAGTCTCCGTTGCTGAAGTCGAAGTGACCGCGATGACCGCCGATCTCATCGGCTATCCGGTCGAGCAAGCTGGCGGCGTCTTCACATTCGGCGGCACCGGCACGCTGTTGTACGGAGTGAAGATCGGCCTCGAAAAAGCCTGCCCCGGAACAGCACAAACGGGCTTGCACGAACCGGCGGTTCTCATCTGTTCGGAGCGTGCTCACTACGCCTGCTCAACGGTCGCCAGTTGGCTGGGACTCGGCGAGCAAAACGTCATCCAGATTCCGACCTCGCCAGAAAATGAGATGCGGACATGCTTGCTCGAAACGATGCTGCGCGATGTGCTCAAGCAAGGCCGCAAGGTCGCCGCGATCGTCGCCACGATGGGGACGACCGACGCATTCGGCCTCGATGACCTCGCCGCGATCATCGAGATTCGCGACCGCCTGCGTGACGAGTTCAGCCTCAACTACACGCCGCACATCCATGCCGACGCCGTGATCGGTTGGGCGTGGAGCGTCTTCAACGACTACGACTTCACGACCAATCCGCTCGGCTTCCAACCGCGCACCGTGCGAGCGTTGGCCGGCACCGCGCGCCGTATCAAGCATCTCGGTCTGAGCGACTCGCTGGGGATCGACTTCCACAAGACCGGATTCACCCCGTACGTCAGCAGTCTGTTCCTGCTGCGAAGCGCGGCCGACCTGCGGCTCATCTCGCGAGATCAGTCGGCGACGCCGTACCTGTTCCAGTCGGGGCACCATCACCCTGGCAAGTACACGCTGGAGACGACTCGCAGCGGCAGTGGCCCGATGGCCGCGCTCGCCAACTTGCGGCTGTTCGGCAAGGACGGACTCCGTTCGCTGCTGGGACATTTGGTGACGATGGCCTCCGAGCTTTCCACACACCTGAAGGCTCACGCTTCAACAACAGTGCTCAACGCTGACAACTTCGGAGCAGTGACGCTGTTCCGTGTCTATCCCGACGGCGTCGATACCTTCACGATTCCGAAGCTCGAACAGACGGACGTGAGCTACCGAGATCAACTGAAAGCCAACAACGCCTACAACCGCCGCGTCTTTGAACTAATCCACGACGAAGCCCTGCAAGGCCGAGGCATTGTGATCTCACTGACCGACTGCTACCGCCTCTCCGACTACGGCGAGCCAATTGTCGCCCTCAAGTCGTACATCATGAGTCCATTCTCCGAACCCGAAAACGTCTCCGCCGTGCTCGACTCCCTCTGGCGAGCACGGCAGATCATCGCGTCGGAACAGTGATTGTCGTGTTTTGTCATTTCTTCGATTTGGGGTGATTCAGAAATTCGAAATCTCAGTCGTGGAACGACTGAGCGACGTAGGCGCGACGAGCGCTGTCATACTCACGCTGGTCTCGACAGTCTTGAGACGGCGTTGCACTGAGCTGGGACCATGACTTGGCGCGGGCTCGCACCGCTGATTCAAGAAATCACGGCCACCGACGCTCGCGGTGTCAAACTCACCCGCACTGTCTTCCGTGCCATCGCCGAAAGACTCAAACGAGACAAAATCCTCCCCAAGTGGAGCCTCGTCATTCCCACGCCCAGCGGGTAGGTTATTTCCCGGCTGCTGCCTAACCCGAAGCGTCAGCGAGGGCGAACCGCAACAACGCCTCGCTGACGCTTCGGGTTGGTGTGTGAACACGAACAATCTGAATGAACGACTCATGCGCATCCTGATGACTGCTGGCCCGACGCGAGAATACTTGGACGACGTGCGATATCTCTCGAACGCAAGCAGCGGCCGTATGGGCTACGCGCTCGCGGCGGAAGCGGTGGTTCGTGGGCATCAAGTCGTTTTGGTTTCGGGGCCGGTGGAGTTGGCTCCGCCGAAAGGCTGCGACGTGCGATTCGTGCAGACGACCGAAGAGATGCGGATTGCGTGCGAACAAGCGTTTCCGTCGTGCGACGGTGTGATCGCGGCGGCGGCGGTGTGTGACTACAAGCCTTCACAACGAGTGACCGGCAAGATGTCAAAGACCGGCGAGCCGCTGACGATTGAATTGATTGAGACCGACGACGTTCTCGCTGGTCTGGGACAAAAAAAGAACGGCCGCTGGATCGTGGGCTTCGCGCTCGAGGCCACGAACTCGCGCGAGAACGCGTTGCAAAAACTGCGAGCCAAGAATTGCGATGTCGTTGTGCTCAACGATCCCCGTGCCATCGGTTCCGCGACGAACTCGGTCGAACTGATCGACGACAGCGGTCAACCGATCGAGAGTTGGAACGGCTCGAAGGAAGCGGTCGCTCGCGAGCTGCTGAATTGGATCGAGCGGCGGTGGAATTCGTGTTCTTTCTGACTCAGGTTCGGGTGACTCTTGAGGAGTTCCTCGAAGCGTACAACGCCAAATCAAACTTCAGTCCTTACAGGAGCCACTCAGTGAACACGTTGCTGAAATCCTTCGGAATGGTCATCAGTCTGCTGTTCATTCTTAGCGGCAGTGTTTTCTCTGCCGATCCGCGTCCGGGCGACGAGGCCATCGAGAAATATCTAACAGGTGAAACGAAACTGCTCAGCTTAAATGTGCTGGCGGAGGCGGATTCGCGTGAGGCCTGGGAGGCGAAGCGGGAGGAGTTGAAGCGGCAGTATTGGGACATGCTTGGACTGTGGCCGGTGCCAGAGCGGACGCCGCTCAAGGCGACGGTCACGGGGACGGTCGCTCGCGAGAACTTCACCGTTGAGAAGGTGCATTTCCAATCGAAGCCGGGGCTATACGTCACCGGGAATTTGTATCTGCCGAAGGCGAACAAGCACGACGCGCCAGCGAGTGGTCGAACGCCAGGGGACCAGGACCACTCGCTGGCGCGTCGTGCTAATGAGAACGTTTCAAACGGGAAACTCCCCGCCGTGCTTTACGTCTGCGGGCATTCGGGCAAAGGGCGGGACGGGAACAAGACGGCGTTTCAGCAACACGGGATGTGGTTCGCAACGCATGGGTTTGTCTGCCTGGTCATCGACACGCTGCAACTCGGAGAAGTCGCCGGTGTGCATCACGGGACGTACAACCGCGACCGCTGGTGGTGGCATTCGCACGGCTACACGTCGGCCGGGGTTGAGTGTTGGAACGGCGTGCGCGCGATCGACTATCTCGTCTCGCGGCCGGAGGTCGATTCGGAAAAGATCGCAGTGACGGGGATCAGCGGCGGTGGAGCGGCGACGTTCTGGATCGCGGCGGCAGACGAGCGAGTCAAAGTCTGCGTGCCGGTCAGCGGCATGAGCGATCTGCAAAGTTACGTCACCGACAAAGTCTGCAACGGTCATTGCGACTGCATGTTTCTCTACAACAACTACCGCTGGGAGTGGACGACGATCGCCGCTCTGATCGCTCCGCGGCCGATGCTGTTTGAGAACTCTGGCTACGACACGATCTTCCCGATGCCTGCCAACGAACGGATTCGTGCTCGGCTGGCGAAGCTCTACGGCTGGTACGAGAAGAAGCCGGGAGAACTGTTCGACATCGGCGTCACACCCGGCGGACACAGCGACAACGTCGAGCTGCGGCTGATGGCCTATCGCTGGATCAGCAAGCATCTCAAAGCCGATAACTCCGAGACTGCCGAACCACCGCTGCCTCCGTTCCCCGGCAAAGAACTTCGCGTCTTCCCGGAAGACATCGACCTGCCGAAGGACAGCCTCAACGACAAGATCGACGAGTCGTTCGTGCAACTCGCGAAGCCGATGACTCCGAAGAACAAAGAAGAGTATCACGCCTGGTCACAGCGTCTGCGGGGCGAATTGCTCGGCCGAGTCTTCCGCGATTGGCCGGATGAAGTCCTTGCTGCTGAAGTTCGCGAAGAAATGCCGGACGGTCGCGTCATTCTTCGGACGGACATCGAGGTGTCCGTGCTCGCCGCGCGAATTCAGGCGACAGCCGCTGCGCAGGAGAAGCCGACACGCTTGTGGCTCGTTGTGCTCAATGCCGATGATCCAGAAAGCAAGCTCCCGTCCTGGACGAAGGGAGTCCTTCCTGAAGGTCAACCGGTGACGGTGCTCAGCCCGCGCGGCAGCGGCGAGTTCTCGGCCTGGACTCGCAAGAACCCACCGAACTACGTCGAGCGTGCTCACGCACTGCTCGGCCGCACGGTCGATGCCGGCCGAGTCTGGGACGTGCAAGCGACCGCTCGCTGGCTGCACGAAGCGGAGGGCAACGAGTTGTCGGTCGGCGTGCTCGGCAAAGGCCAAGCCGGAGTCCTCGGCGCGTACGCCGCACTGTTCGAGAACTGCATCGCCGAAGTCACGCTCGTCGATCCGCCCAGCACTCACCGCAACGGTCCACACTTCCTGGGCGTGATGAAAGTTCTCGAAGTTCCCGATGCGCTGGGGCTTCTCGCTCCGAGACAAGTCAAACTGATCGACGTGAAGGACGCGGCGTTTGACCGCGCGTTGCAAGCCTACAAAGCCACCGGTTACGAAACGCGGATCGAGCGAAAGTGATCGTCACTTGGCTTCAATGCGCAGCAGTTCGGCGAGGTCGTCGAACTTCAAGCGTTCGGGGAAATCGTTGCGGCGGAGAACCTTGGTGCGGAGATCGAGCAGCGGTTGTTGCGATTTCTCTTCGACGCACTTGAGCAGTACGTCGCGCCACTCCGACTTGGACCGCAGCAATCGAACCAGGCGCTGGCAATCGTTGCTGGTCTTGATCGGAACGTTTTTGAAAACGACCCGCTGGTTGGCATCGTTTGGTTGCAGTGAGCGGCAACGCATCGAGTAGCCGAATGGATACGCCTCGTAAGCATTGAATCGCCAACGGACTCGGTTTTCCGAGACGATTTCGCCGTTCGATTCGAAGACGTCACCTGGCATCGTCAGCCTGTAGTCAAAGTCTTGTGGCAGAAGTTGAAACGGTGAATGCAGGCCGATGATCGGAACCAAGCGAGCTTGAACTTGTTTTTGGAAGATTTCGTCCGACGAGTACTTATCGGTGATCAGTTTCTTACCACGCTGGTGGAACCGATTCGGAGACTTTTTCGAATCCGGCTTCAACAACTCTCGGACAAGTTCCGCCGCGAACTCGTCGGTGATCGGCGTGCCGTCTTTCTTGCGGATGAGCTGCTTGGCTTTGTCCTGGCCGAACTGTTCGAGCGTTTCATCCGTCGTGTCCTTCAAGCCGTGCCGAGCATTGATGGCCTTGAGTCGTTGCTCACCTTGAGATTTGCGTCCGTTGTCTTGAATCCACGGTTGTTCGTGTCGCAGCGACAAGTCAATCCACAGCGAAATCAGTTCGTCGAGCCACGTCGCCCCTTCGTCGCGCAGCCAAGGTTCGACGGCCGAAACGTCGTAGTCTGGACTCAATTCCTGTCGCAAGGTCTCGACAACGATCGGCACCACGAAGTCGATCAACTCCCGTCGTGCGAACGGAATCTCTTCGAGCTTCACGCAATCCGTGAGCGTCTCTTCCCAACGATGCTCGGTGACGAAGGCGAAGTCTTCGCGTTCGGACTTGCGTTTCAGCGTTGAGGACGGCAAACCGGGTGGAGCCTCGACGCGGTAGTGCTCGGGGATTTCCTCCCCCGACCCGAACCGGCCGCGTGCCGACCAACCACTATTCTTCGGGTGGTTCGGCTTTCCGTCCTTCTGCTTCGGATGGTGGATATCGAACACGTCCCACGGTTCCGATTGCAGCCGCTCGTCCGAGATACCGTCGCGGACTTCTGGCCATCGCTTTCGCTGTTGCTCGTCGAGTGGCTGCCAGATCGAACGATCAACACTGCCGTCGGGAAACAACTCGGTTTCGGCCCGAAAATGCTCGACCGAACAGCCGCAGGAAACAACGATGAGCCACAAACAAGCGGAGATGCGAGACGACATGAGCAGCCTCGGAAAAGAGAGATTCGTTCGTCAGACCACGAGACGCGACGCCTCAGGATTATTCCCGATCGTGCATGTCCTTCGCGACGCTGCCGGTACGAAACGTCTCGCAGGACATACTGCCGTCAGCGTGAATTTCGAAGGTGACCGCGCCGTGGTCGGCGGTGCTCAGGACCGTGGTGCCGAGGCCGAAACGGGAACGAAGCGTCGCGAGATTGGCTCGGCGGTCGGCGCTGACGATCAGCCAGTTCGGCCGTGCCCAGCGGGCAAGGTCGGTCGTGTTGGCTCCGAGGCTGCCGTGATGCGGCGACACCAAGATGTCGGCCTGTTGAGATGGCGTGTGCAGCAAGCGGCTCAGGCCGTCGCGTTCCAAATCGCCGGTTAGCAGGATGCGGTGGCCGGCGTATTCGATCAGCAGCACGATGCTGTTGGCGTTGTCGGGAGTCAGCATTTCGTTCGCGGTCGGATGCAGTACGCGGCATTTGATGTGCTTGTCCAAGATGAGCGAATCGTCTTGCCACGCCAGGCAAACCGGGACTCTGCAACGTCCAGCCGTATCGAGCACTTGTCGGACCTCTGGCTGATTCCAGTCGACGAACTGCGGCGAGATGAAAAGTCTTCCGACCGGCAGCGTTCGCAACAGACTTGGCACGCCGTTGACGTGATCGGTGTCCGCGTGCGACAGCACCAGGCCGTCGAGCCGGCTGTGTCCGCGATGCCACAGAGTTTGCTGGACAATGTCCGTCGCGCGGCGAGCGTTGCCCATCATGCCGCTGTCGTACAGCAGAGTCCGGCCCGACGGAGATTCGATCAGCACCGACAAGCCGTGTCCGACCGACAACACGGACACTCGCAGCGGTTGCGGTTCACTCGGCAACAACGCGACGGCGAGGCCGACGGCGGTCCAGAGCCAGAAGGCGATCCAGCCGAGATGTCGCAACAGCGGGCCGCGAATCCACCAGAACAGTGTCGCCAGACAAACGAGCGCTCCGACCAGCCACCACGTCGGCGGTGTCGGGACGTAGCGATGCCCACAAGACAACTCGGCGGCGAGATCGACGATCCACAGCATCACTCGCAACGACCACTCGAAGGGGACCGCAATCCAACTGGCCACGGCCGAACTCACGAAGCCGACCAGCAACATCGAATAGCCCAAACACAGCGTTACGGTCGCGACAGGAATCATCGGAATGTTTGCCAGCAGACCCACCGGAGAGACCAGATGAAATTGCCTCGCGATCAACACCGACGAGAACAGCCAGCAGAAGAACGACACCGCCGTTCCGTCACGCAACATGGACCAACCGCCGGTCAGGACTTTGCGAATCGCGGTCTTGGGGAGTCTCTCCGCCAGTTCGCTCGCAAGTTCTGCCTCAGTCTTCGTTGTTGGTGTTTCCGCTTCTTGCTCGGTTTGCAGACGGGTTTCTTCCAACAACCAACCGCGCCGCGCGGAGAGCCACAAGATGACCGCAACTGCCAGGAACGAGAGTTGTGCTCCCGTGTTGAAGGCGTCCGTCGGATTCCACCACAGTACGCCGAGAGCCGTGACCGCCAGCAGATTGTTCGCGTGAGTCGGTCGATCCCACGGCCAGCCGAGTGTCGAGAGAAACACCAGCAAGGCCGCACGCACCACGGGTGGACCGGCCTCTGTGATGGCAGCGTACCCACCCACGAACGCCAAAATCGAAATCGCCGTCAACCCGCGCGGCAGATTGAGCAGCCGGCACACTCCGCCGACGAACATCGCCAAGATTGCCACGTTCAAGCCAGAGATTGCCAGGACGTGCATCGTGCCGCTTTCGACGAACGCTTCACGCTGATGCGAGGTCATGCGACCGCGACTCCCCAGTAGCAACGCCAACGCGACCGATGACGTGGCCGGCGACAATTTGTCACGCAGCAGTTGTTCGCAATGCTCGCGAGCGACGACCAGTTGCCGTATCGCTTGCGTGACCCGATCGTCTGGCCGCTTCCGAAGCCGTACAGTTTCCAGCGAACGGCAACGCAGAACGGCATGAACACCTTGCTTGCGCAAGAACTCGGCGAAATTGAACTCACCGACGTTACGCGGACCATCCGGCAACGAGAGCCGGCCCAGCAGTTCGACCTCGTCACCGATTTGTAGTTCGCTCGCCAAGCCGGAGACATCGACGCGCACGCCGCCAGTCACGTCGAGCCATTGCTCGCCGTCGCGCAGTTGCAGGCAGTCGATGATCAACACGGTTCGCTCGCGTGAACCCCACGGAAGCGACGAGTGCTCGTCCGACTCCTGAATCAGTTGCGGTCGCTCGGTGATCGTTCCGATCAGCCGCGCCGGCAACGGTTCTTCGCGGGCAAACAAGCCAATGTTGTTTGTCCGGCTGACGGACCAAACGCCGTGATGCCGCATGGCTCCCATTCCCGCGACGGCGGCCAACAGGCAAACGATCCAAGCCCGCGAGCAACACAACGACCGCATCAGCACGGCCAACAACAGCGACGTCAACGTGAAGGTCCAATTCCACCAGCCGACCGCCGAGACGTTCGCATCCACGACGATTCCCAAGACGAACGCCAGGACGACCGGCACCGCAGGAGCGCGGTGGCGGACGACAGATGGGAGCACGTCATCGCTGGTAGAAACTGTCATCAGCAAACCTCTGCACAGTTCGGTTTGTGATGATATCTGCGGTCGTGATAGTCTGCGATCAAGCGAACGTAGCCCGGACGCCTACGTCCGGGCTGTCCGTTCGGACGTAGGCGTCCGAACTACACTTTGCGAGCACGTTGCTCCAGCAGTTCGACGACCGGCACGTTGGCGTCTGGGAATTTCAGCGACCTCAGAGCCGAGACCTGTTCCCAGCGAAAGCCGCGCAGATCGTGGCTCGCATCGGGCGCATCGAGCGGATGACACAGGTAGAAGTGCAGGTCCACGGAGCCGTAGGCATATTCGTAGAGCCGTCGAGTCAGCAGTTCGAGCACCTCGACGCGCAGACCAGTTTCTTCCAGGCATTCGCGGACGGCGGCGGCAGACGGATCTTCGCCCGCTTCACACTTGCCGCCCGGAAATTCGGCGAAGCCAGCCAGCGATGCTCCCGGTGGGCGGATGCCGATCAAGTAGCTTCCCTGATGTTCGACCACCGCGATGCCAATGGTCTTGCGACGGAACTCCGCCATCGTCCGCTCCCATTCGTTGTGGCCGGTCTCCTGATCGAGCCACTCGTCTGGACCGAAGGTCTCACCGAAGACTCGAAGACCTTCGGTCGTCACTCAGATGGCTCGGTCAGGAGACCGGCCACAACAGCGTTGCTCACGACGCGCCGGCTTTCATCTCGGTTGGCGGGGCACCCATCACATGGAAGCCGGCATCGACGTGAACCGTCTCGCCGGTGATGCCGCTGGAATGATCGCTCAACAGGAAGGCTCCGGTCTTGCCGACTTCCTCCATCGAGATGTTGCGGCGCATCGGCGACATCGCCGGGTACAGCTTCATCATCTGATCGAAGTCGCCCACGGCGGATGAACTGAGCGTCTTGAGCGGGCCGGCACTCAGCGCGTTGACTCGGAAACCCAGCGGGCCGAGTTCGTGAGCGGCATACGTCACCGAACTTTCGAGCGCGGCTTTGCAGACACCCATGATGTTGTAGCCGGGGATGACTTTCTCGCCCCCCAGATACGTCAGCGTCAGGATGCTGCCTCCCGGCGCGAGAATTCCGCGAGCCCGGTTCACGATCGCCAGCAGGCTGTAGACGCTGATCTCCATCGACACCTTGAAGCCGTCGCGACTGCACGCAACCGTCAGTCCCTTGAGATCGTCGATCGGAGCGTACGCCACCGAATGCAGCACGAAGTCGATGGTCCCGAATTGTTCCTTCGCGACAGCAAAGACGTGGTCGAGATTCGCATCGTCCTGCACGTTGCACGGCACGAGAAACTTGGCTCCGATCGGCTCGACCAGCTTTTTGACGCGGCGTTCCATTTTGGGCATCGTGGGGTCTTTGTCGGGCAGGTGAGTGAACCCCATCTCCGCCCCTTCATTTTTCAGACACTGAGTGATCGCCCAGGCGATCGAATGATCGTTGGCGATTCCAAAGACCAGGCCTTTTTTGCCGCTAAACATTCCCATTGCGAATGAACCT
This sequence comes from Planctomyces sp., assembly GCA_005798445.1. Lineage (GTDB taxonomy): Bacteria > Planctomycetota > Planctomycetia > Planctomycetales > Planctomycetaceae > SXKJ01. The sequence goes on along the minus strand of SYJG01000152.1, from coordinate 9,636 downwards.
TGTGCGAAAGACGTGGCGACTGGCGGCTCGCCCGTCGCGTCGGTGTGCGAATGTGCTCGAAACGGGCCGCAAGATACAGCCGGATCAAATGCCCTTCAACCACGGCTGGAAGCTGCGGACTTCGTTGAAAATCAACCCCTTCGGAGCCAGAATGCTCACCCGGTTCAGGCCGCGTTCGCGGCTTTTTTTGTTGGTGAATCGTAAAATCCACTGTTCGCCTCACGCGCCGCGTGCGGCCACGAATTTGCAACCCGGAGTTTTCAACATGGCCAATGTGGCAAAGCTGGCAACCGATGCGCTCAACGCAAGCAATGGACTCTTTCGTTTGGCCCCCACCTGGGTGCCTCGTTCGTTCTTACAGCCGGGTCTGCGATTGAAGCTGCATCCGGCGGACTACTACGCACTCGGCACGCATCGCGGCGGCATTGATGAGCGCTGGTTCTCTTCAACGACGTTCGCGATGAACGACAACCGCGCAGCCGATGAAGGGCTGAGCTACGTCGTGTTCGGCAAAGAGAAATTCACGCTGCGCGACGCGATCGAAGAGATGGGGGCCGACGCTGTCGGCTCGTCGATTTGGAAGAAGTACAAGCGCTGGCCGGTCTATTCCAAGTTCTTCGACAACATGGGGCCGATCCCACACCACATGCACCAGAACGAAAAGCAGGCGAAACTGGTCGGCCAGGAAGGAAAACCGGAGTCGTACTATTTCCCGCCGCAGATGAATCAGATCGGAAACAATTTCCCGTACACGTTCATGGGGCTGGAGCCGGGCACGACGAAGCAGAACGTGATCGACTGCCTCGCGCGTTGGAACGACGGCGATAACGGCATTCTCGATCTGTCCAAGGCGTACCGCCTGAAGCCCGGCACAGGCTGGCTGATCCCGCCGTGCGTGCTGCACGCTCCCGGCAGCCTCGTGACTTACGAGCCGCAATGGGGCAGCGACGTGTTTGGAATGTACCAGTCGATGGTCGAAGGCCGAGCCGTCCCGCGAGCGTTGCTGACGAAAGATTTTCCGAAGAACAAGCACGACGATTTGGAGCACCTCGTCGACGCGCTCGATTGGGAGAAGAACGTCGACCCGAATTTCAAAGACAACAACTATCTCGAACCGATCAACATCGGCGACACGGCTGCGGCCGGTTATCAAGACCGCTGGATTGTGTACGGTCGCGTCGATGGCAAGCAGTTGTTTTCGGCTCGCGAGCTAACGGTGATGCCGGGTGCGAAATGCACGATCAAGGACGGGGCAGCGAGCGGCTGGATCACGACTCAAGGTCGAGGCCGGATCGGCAAGATGGCATTGCAGACGCCGGTGATGATTCGCTTCGGAGCGATGACGGAGGATGAAGTCTTCATCTCGCACCGCGCGGCGTGTGACGGTGTTGAAGTGGAGAACACTGGCACCGAACCGCTGGTCGGTCTGCGTTACTTCGGCCCGGATGCGTTTCCGGATTCGGTGTTGCCGCAGGTTGGCGACCACAAGAAGTTCGCAGGCGCTGCCGGAAAAAAGCGAAAGAAGTAGAGGAGAATGCAATTTTACCACAGAGACACAGAGGGCACGGAGGAAAAAATCACTTCTCCGTGCCCTCTGTGTCTCTGTGGTGAACTGCGTTCCAATCAAAACGAGGGCGGCGCTCTCGCCGTGTGACCGATTGTTCGGGACACAGCGAGGGCGTCGCCCTCAATTTCTCGGAAAGGTCGCTCGCGGGATTACCGGTACGTCGGCAGCGCTTCGAGCGGGCCGAGCGAGACCGCCGGCGCAACGATCACCGGCTGATAGGCCGTCGTCGTCGACAACGGCAGGCCCGTCACCGAGTCGTAGGTCTGGTAGCTGGTGGTGCCGGCCGGAGCATAAGCCGGAGCACCATAGCCCGGCGCACAGCCTGCGGGACCGCACGCGCCACCGTATCCGCCGGCGCCGCAACCGTTCCACGGCCACCAGCAGCAGCAACCGGTCAGGCTCGACATCATCGCGGCCAATGCCAGCATTGTTGTGAGACGTTTCATGATGGAGGGATTCCTTTCCGAGGGGAGTCAAAAAGCGGACGCCACTCGCTGTTTCGCCAGCGAATCGGCTCGAAGGGAGGGGAAGAGACTTCAGAAGGGGGCGAAGGGACGCTGACGATCCGGCGCGAGAATTCCACCGAGGTTCGCCAAGCGGGGCGGGACATTAGGACTCGTCGCCAAACAGGTCAAGACGTGATTTTCGCCGTTAATTCGAGCCGTACATTTCTTGAAGCTGCTCGAAAAAAGCGTTCAGCCGCTTCTGATGCGGACTGGTGGACGTGCGAGGAAGCTCCAGCAATTCCTGCAAATCTCGTCCGGCGTACAGCAGCAGAGATTTCTCGCGGTCTCCCGGCTTGGCCTTTTGTTCCAGCCACGGAACAGTCTCAGCGAGTTGAGTTTTGGCACGCGTCACAAACTCGGTCCAAGCGGCGTAGTTCTCGGTGGTGTCTCGCCGCTGCTGCAATTCTTGGTAGATCGCGACGTAACTCTTGTAGATGTCGGGTCGCCGTCGCGGCCAGAACGACCACGCACCCACGAGGACAACGAGTACGACAACCGCAATCGCTCCCTTGAGCCTCGCTTGCTTGTCGGATTGCCAACGGCGAAGCAACCGTGTTGCCATCGATTGCCAGCGCGGGGCCTTTGTGACACGAGCCTTCCACCCCGATGGAGCCGGAAGGACGGGTTCCGGCTCGCGAATGTTCGGCGGGTCCGGTGTGACGCGAACCTTCCACCCCGATGGCGTCGGAAGGACGGGTTCCGGCTCACGAATGTTCGGCGGGTCTGCCAGAGGAACCAGATCATTGACGAGTTCAGATTCGAATCGCGTTGGGATTTTCGTAGTCGGTGACGAATTTGGTTCCTGAACTCGAACGCTCTCCACAACAGGTGACGAAGTGGCGATAGCGGTCGGAACGATCAACGGAATGTCCGTTTCAAACTCACGCTCATACAATTCGGAAGCTGGTGGATTCTCTTCGAGTTTCGCCGAGGAGCGTCGATTGGTATTTCTGGACACCGCCGATTTCTGTGGCGCGCAGGTTTCCGGCACGAAGAGATCTTCCAACGTCGAGGACAATAGGCCGAGCGACTCTGTCTGCTCATCAAACAAGCCGGGGACTTCGCTGGCGTGTCGCCACTCACCGTCGATTCCCTCACGCACTTGATCGTGGACCAACAAGGCACCCGTCCGAGCCATCTCGGCGAGCGCGTCATGCGGCATCGGACCGAGCAACGCTCCGAAGTCCGTCTGCACAAACCAGTGATGCGGGAGAGATGACATATCACCTGCCAACTTCGAATTCTGCGATCCGTCCAACACTTGAACGACTTCGACGCTCGATTTTCCAGTCCGAGCACAAGAAAAACGCGGCTGGCCAGAAACTTGATCTGCATTGAGTCTGCCAACTTCACAAATTGGCCCACCTTGAGTTGGTGGGTCGCGGCCCTCCCCAAGACGTACGTCGAGCGATAGAAAGCCACTTCGTCAGCCGCTTTGGATATGGTCGGTTCGAGATGAACGGAATTTTCTCTGCGGAAAGCTGCTCATGGTTCGTTCGTTCTGTTGCTGCCTATTGTGTCTTGTGTTCGCGAGTTCGCCGGCAATGGCTGCTCAGCGAGTGATCCTGCAAGGAAACGGCAAACTGACGGTCGTCAAAGCGGACGGTTCCACCGAGTGGGACATGAACTGGGGCGGGATTCACGACATTCATGTGATCAAGAATGGTCATATTTTTGTGCAGCAAGGAGCCGCGAGAGTTGCCGAGATCGACCCCCAAACCAAGCAAGTCGTCTGGTCGTACGACTCGGAAACACAGAATGGAAACGCCGGAAAGAAAGTCGAAGTTCACGCCTTTCAGCCGCTCGATGATGGCCGGCTGATGATTGCCGAATCGGGGCCGGCGCGGATCATCGAAGTCGATCGCGACGGCAAGCTGCTGAAAGAAGTGAAGCTGAAGGTCAATCACCCGCACCCGCACACCGACACGCGGCTGGCGCGCAAGCTGACGAACGGCAACTACCTCGTCTGCCACGAAGGAGACGGCTTTGTGCGCGAGTACGACAACAAGTCGGGCGAGATCGTTTGGGAATACGAGGTTCCGCTGTTCGGCAAGGAACCGAAAGGGGGCCACGGTCCCGAAGCCTTCGGCAACAAGTGCTTCGCGGCCGTGCGGCTGCCGAACGGCCACACGCTCATCACGACCGGAAACGGGCACAGCGTCATCGAGGTCGCAGCCGACAAACAGATCGTCTGGAAGATTGAGCAAACCGATCTTCCCGGAATCACGCTGGCCTGGGTCACGACCTTGGAGGTTCTGCCGAACGGAAACTATCTCATTGGCAACTGCCACGCCGGGCCGCACCAACCGCAACTGATTGAGCTAGAGCCCAAGACAAAAGAAGTCGTCTGGAAGTTTGAACGTCACGCGACATTCGGCAACGATGTGTCGAACTCACAAGTGCTCGAACCCAGCGGGACAAGCCTGCGATAATTCATTTCCATCACCACCTGTTTTGTTACTTCCGAGGACCAAAATGCGAATCATCTTCTCCGTTTGTTGCATTACGTTGATTGCCCTTTGCGGCTTCGTCCGCGCTCAGGACAACGCTCCGAAGCCGCTGAAGGCGCTGCTCATCACAGGCGGCTGCTGTCACGACTACGCCAAACAGAAGGAACTGCTCCGGGCTGGCATCGAATCGCGGGCGCATGTCATGGTCGATCAGTTTCACTCGCCGGACACGAGTACCAAAGCGCGGTTCGACGTCATCTACAGCAATCCGAATTGGGCGAAAGGGTACGACGTCATCATTCACGACGAATGCACCTCTGACGTCAAAGAGATGCCGTATGTCGAGAACATTCTGAACGCTCACAAGAGCGGCATTCCAGCGGTCAATTTGCACTGTGCAATGCACTGCTATCGAGTTGGCACGGACGACTGGTTCAAGTTTGTGGGCATTCACTCAACTGGCCATGGACCGCAAAAACCGATCGACGTCACTTATGTCGAACGCGAGCACCCCATCACGAAGGGTTTCGAGAATTGGACCACGGTCAACGAGGAGCTGTACAACAACATCCGGCTGTTTGAAACGGCGAAGCCGCTGGCGCGCGGTAAACAAGATGTCGGGAAAAAGGTCGATGATTACGTCGTCGCCTGGACCAACCAGTACGAGAAGACGCGCGTCTTCAGCACGACGCTGGGCCACAACAACGACACCGTCGGCGATCCGCGGTATCTCGATCTGGTCACGCGAGGTTTGCTGTGGTCGTGTGACAAGCTCAACGATCAATACCTCAAGCCGGCGAAAAAGTAGGTCCGCCTTTCCAGGCTGACCGAGCAACTCAATGACGACGATTCAAGCGTTTGGGTCAGGCTGGAAAGCCTGACCTACGCTCTGCACCTCAACCGTGACGTGAACCAATTCCTCGTGCTGGCGGAGTTGCTGTCGGTAATCGTTGGGTGTGCGCGGTTCCGGAGTCACCACTCCGACAATGCAAGCGAAGTGCGCGCGGCCGACGCGCCAGAGGTGCAGGTCACTGACGCGCGAGTGGCCGTCGGATTCGATTGCTTCACGAATTGCGGCCACCAGCGCGTGATCCATCTCACGGTCGAGCAGCACGCGGCTGGTCGCTCGGATCAGGCCGCTCGACCAAACGCCGACCAGCACGGCTCCGACGACTCCCATCAGCGGGTCGAGCCACGCCCAATTCCAATACTTGCCTCCCAGCAATGCGACGATCGCCAGGACCGACGTCGCCGCATCCGCGAGCACGTGCACATACGCGGCTCGCAGATTGAGGTCGTGATGCTGATCGTTCGGTGAATCGTGATCATGGTCGTGAGCATGCGCTGCTGAGTGGTTGTCGCCGAGCAACCAGACGCTCGTCAGGTTCACCAGCAGTCCGATCACGGCGACGATCAACGCCTGATCGAATTGAATCGCGTGAGGTGCGAACATTCGTTCGAGCGACTCTGCCACCATCAGCAGCGCGACCATGCCGAGGATGATCGCACTTGCAAAGCCTCCCAGCACTTCGATCTTGAATGTGCCAAACGCGAACCGCGAATCGCGAGCGTATCGCCGAGCCGACCAATAGGCCGCCGCCGTGATCCCCAACGCCGCGACGTGTGTGCTCATGTGCCAGCCGTCCGCCAGCAGCGCCATTGAACCGTACCACCAGCCGGCCGCGATCTCGACGACCATCATCGCCGCCGCCAGCCCTACGACGCGCCAGGTGTTTCGCTCCGCCAGCGGATTGCCGGAGTCGAACTCATGCGAATGGTGCCAGAGCGAAAGTTCAGGCGCGGACATCGAACACCTCGTGGCCTGTCGAAGTTCGTCGGTGACAGTCTGGCGACTTTCCCCATTCGCGGCGACGGAAGTTTTCGCTATCGCCGCGGGTCAGCTTGCAACCGCTGCGGACTTTCCTCGGAATGAGCGAGACGATTCAATCCGCCGCTTCAGAGCTTGATTTTCTGAGATCACCTGGCGAAGGAGTTTGAGGATGACGGTCATCAGAGGCGTGGCATGTGCAGCGATTGTGTTTTTGGGGATGTGCTCGGTCGGTCGTGGTGACGAAATCCCCGCTCCCAAGAACACGCAGGAGATCACGACGCCGCTGCTGACTCCACAAGAGGCTCTCGCGCAGATGAAAGTGCCGGAGGGCTTTCGCGTCGAGCTGTTTGCTCATGAACCCGACGTGCAGCAGCCGATTTCGATCACGACCGACGAGCGCGGCCGGCTGTGGATTGCGGAGAATTACACCTACGCCGAGAGCAAAGTGAATTTCGATCCGGAGCAGCGAGATCGGATCGTTGTCTTGGAAGATACGGACGGCGACGGGAAGAGCGACAAGCGAAAAGTGTTCGCGAGCGGCATCAACAAGCTGACGAGCGTCGAAGTCGGCTTCGGCGGCGTGTGGGCGTTGGCCGCTCCGCATCTGTTGTTCTTCCCCGACAAGGACCGCGACGACAAGCCGGATGGGCCGCCAGTCGTGGTACTCGACGGTTGGGACGAGAGTGCTGTCCGGCACAACATCGTCAACGGACTGAAGTGGGGGCCGGATGGCTGGCTGTATGGCCGGCACGGCATCCTCGCGACGTCGGTCGTCGGAGCGCCCGGCGCAAGCGAATCGCAACGGACGAAGATCAACTGCGGCGTGTGGCGGTATCACCCGACTCGCAAAGTGTTCGAGGCGGTGGCTCACGGCACGACCAACCCGTGGGGCTTCGACTTCGATCAGCACGGCGAGATGTTCCTGATCAACACGGTCATCGGCCATCTGTGGCACGTCGTTCCGAACTCGCATTGGCGGCGGATGTACGGCACACACTTCAATCCGTACCTGTTCGGCGTCATGGAACAAACCGCCGATCATTTTCACTGGGATACCAAAGAAGCCTGGAGCGACATCCGCAAGCTCGGCGTGACTGACACAACCTCGGCAGCCGGCGGCGGGCACGCGCATTCCGGATTGATGATCTACCAAGGGAACAACTGGCCGAAGCAGTATCACGGAAAGGCCTTCACGGTGAATCTGCATGGTCGCCGGCTGAACTGCGATCGTTTGGAGCGTCACGAAGCGGGCTTCACTGCCAAGCATGAACCCGATCTCTTGAGCACTGGCGATCCGTGGTTCCGCGCGATCGACCTAATCAGCGGTCCGGATGGCGGCGTCTATCTCGCGGACTGGTCGGACATCGGCGAGTGCCACGAGAACGACGGTGTGCATCGGACATCGGGACGCATCTTCAAGATCACTTACGGCACTCCGAAGCGTGCCGCGAATTTCGACCTGTCCCGAAACACGGACAATGAGCTGATTCGCATGCAGTCACATGCGAATGATTGGTGGGTGCGCCAGTCTCGGCGAGTGTTGCAAGAACGAGCGGCGGAGAAGCGTCTGAACGAGAAGACTCTGGTGACGTTGCAGGTGGATTTTGGAAGGGAGATCGATCAGACGACGACTCTCCGCACGTTTTGGACGCTCAACGCCTGCGGAATGGCCAGTGAGCATTTCCTGCAAACTCATTTGAGTCACAAGTTTGACCGAGTGCGCGCCTGGAGCGTGCGACTGCTCAGTGATTTGGGGGATCTCTCGGAATCGAGCGTCTCCCAATTGGAATTCTTGGCGGGTCGTGAGACCTCGGGATTGGTGCAGCTCTATCTGGCGTCGGCCTTGCCGCGCATCCCGGTGGCTCAACGCTGGAAGTTGGCGGAGTCACTCGCCAGTCGCGATGAGTTCGAGCACGACAACATGCTGCCGCTGCTGATTTGGTACGGCATCGAACCGTCCGTGGGACGTGATCCCGTTCGGGCGGTGAAGCTGATTGAGTCCTGCAAGATGGATCGTGTGCGGCAATTCACCGCGCGACGCATCACTTTGGAATTGGAACGTCAACCGGCCGGACTCGAGTCGCTGCTGGCGTTGGCGGCGGCCAGTCAGAACGAAGAGATTCGTCACGACATCCTGTTGGGCATGTCACAGGCGATGAGCGGTTGGACGAAGGTCTCGCCACCGAAGGGATGGGCGGCAGTCTCTGAATTGACAGCGAAGAGCGAATCGGTCGAACTCAAAACGTTGGCCCGCGAACTGTCTGTCGTGTTCGGCGACGGCCGAGCAATGGATGAACTCAAGGCATTGGTCACGAACGGTGGAGCGGACGTGTCGGCTCGGCAACAGGCACTGCGGACGCTCGTGACCGCGAAGCCGGAAGGACTGATTCCGCTGCTGCACAAGCTGCTCGACGATCGCGAATTGATCGTCGAAGCGATTCGCGGACTGGCGACGGTCGATCATGCGGAGACTCCCAAGCGGGTGCTCGACCGTTTCGCACGGCTCACGCCGGAAGGAAAGATGATCGCGATCAGCACGCTCGTTTCACGCCCCAGTTACTCGAAGGAGCTGTTGAACGCGGTGGCCGCCGAACAGATCTCGCGGCGAGAAGTGTCCGCATTTCATGCTCGGCAGATTCTGAGCTTTGGCGACGATGAACTTACGAAGCATCTGGCGAAAGTTTGGGGCGAAGTCCGAACGAGCAGTGCCGAGAAGCAGCAGCTCGCGGCAAAGTGGAAGAGATCGCTCGCGCCGGAACACCTGAAGACCGCAAAGCTCAGTGAAGGCCGAGCGTTGTTCGCCAAAAGCTGCGCGAACTGCCACGTCCTGTTCGGCAGCGGAAAGTCCGCCGGCCCGGATCTGACCGGCGGCAACCGCCGAAACCTCGACTATTTGCTGGAAAACATCCTCGATCCCAGCGCGACGGTCGCCGCCGACTTCCGGATGTCGGTCTTCGAGATGAAGGACGGTCGAGTCATCAACGGCGTGGTCGTGGAGAATTCTGAGAAGACGTTGACCGTCCAAACCCAAACGGATCGCGTCACGATTCCACGTGCGGAGATCGAAGAGCAAAAAGTCTCAACGCTGTCCCTGATGCCCGATGGCCTGTTCCAAAACCTGAGCGAAGACCAAGTCCGTGATTTGATCGGTTACTTGATGTCGCCCGATCAAGTCGCATTGCCGTCACCGTAGTGCAGGAAATCCAATTGGCGAGCGGGGCGGCGTCAGCCCTCCGGTGGTCTTGTCGGTCGCTGCAAAACCAGGGGGCTGACGCCGCCCCG
>SYJG01000151.1 GCA_005798445.1 Planctomyces sp. | reverse complement strand
GGTCAACCAGCGGATCGACACCGGATGAAACAGCAGAATCCAATCGAGACCAGCCGCACCGATCGCCTCGCGAGCACGGGCACGGCGGGAGGCGAATTCTTCAGCGGTGAAATCGTGTTTGGACATGTGAGACAACACTAACCCGAAGCATCAGCGAGGGCGAGCGATTCGAAAACCTTGGAACTCATCGTTCAATGAAGCGCTCGCCCTCGCTGACGCTTCGGGTTAGTCAATCGACAACCGCTCCGGCGGCTTGATCCAGAACCACATCAGACCACCGAGTCCGGCGATGACGCAGGCCACGGTGATCGCATTGGGCCAACCCATCGAACTGGCCAGGAACGGCGTGAGCACCGGTGCGATAAACCCGCCGATGTTTCCGATGGTGTTGAGGAATGCTCCGGCGAAGCCACGGGCCTTGCCGCCGATATCGGTTGCCGTTGTCCAGAAGACTCCTTCGCACATGCCCAACATGCCCATCGAGATCGCTAGGCAAATCGAAACGCTCAAGTAGTCATTCATGGTCACGCCCAGCCGAGCGAACAGCGCGCCCAGCATCAGGCCGGTGATGACGATGCACCGCCGTCCGTGATTCGTCCCGAACAGCTTGGACATGATGCCGGTGCTCAGACCGCCAATGGACATGCCTGCTCCCATCGCCAAGAAGATGTAGAACGAGGCCCGCCGCGAGTCGGCGTCCGACACCTTCAACTCGGTCTTGAAGTAGTAGTCCAGCCAATAAAAGAAGAGGTATTGGAGGTAGCTGTAGGCGGCGTAGCTGAGCGCCAACAGCCAGAGACCGCTGTCTCTCAGCAACGACCACTCCGCACGGATTTCGGTGTCGGTCGTCGCGGACAAGGCCGACGGTTGCGGGGCCGGCAGTGACGGTGATGCGACGCTTTTCCACAACACGCCGAACGCGATCAGCGTGCCGCCGCTCACGACAAATGCCCACGGCCACCCGAACGTATCCATCAGCCAGCCGAAGATCGGATAACTGAACGCGATGCCGATCAAGGCTCCAGCCGTTCGCATCCCGTTCGCGGTGGCTCGATGCCGATCAGGCATTAAATCGGACGCGACATGTGCGGCTCCCGGATGCAGCGGCGCGCTGCAAGCTCCGGTGAGGCCACGCAGCAGCAACAGTCCAATCCAAAGTGTCGCTGGAGTGCCGCTGATCCAAGCCAGCGATCCGGTCAGCGCGACGACCGTCCCCATCGTCAGGCCGAGCCACGTCAACACCCGCGCGGAACCAAAGCGATCAACCAGCCAACCTCCGGGCAACATGCCGGTCGTGTACACGATCCCAAAGGAGGTGTAGACCCAGCCCATCTGCACTTCCGAGAGGCCGAGCTTCTTGATGAAGACTTCACCTCCCGCGACCGCCAAACCTTCGCGGTTGAAGTGCGCCAGCGCCGTGTAGCCCATGAGTAGGACCACGATCCGCCAACGATCGAACGCGGATGGGGAGCTCTCAGCGGAGATGTTGGTCATGGGAGGTGAGTTTCTCTTGTCCTGCCGCAGGCGAGCCGGAGGGCGTTAGCCCCCGGACAATTCGTTGTCGTCCGGGGGCTGACGCCCTCCGGCTCGCCTGCAATTGGTTTCAATGGATTCGGTACTTCGTTGCAAGGTGTTCGGGGAACTGAAAACCGATGCCCGGAGCATTCGAAAACTCGATCGCACCGTTCTTCACAGGGAAGCCGGCTTCTTGAAGTTCTCGGCGCAGCGGTGATTCGAAGACTTCGGCCGGAGCAAACTCCACGAACGGCGTGACTGGCGAGTACGCTGCCAAGTGAACCGACGCCGCACCGAGAATTTGCGTGGACCAATTGCCGGGGCAGACCAACGCTCCGCGAGGCACGGCGAGATCGACGATCCGCTTGGCTTCGGTCAGGCCGCCGCAGGTCGTCATGTACGGCTGCATGACGGAGACTTTGCCGCGATCCATCATGTCGAGGAACTCCCAGCGGGTGACGCCGTGCTCTCCCATCGCCAGCGGGATCGAAGTCAACTCGGCGAGCCGGGCATACGGCTCTGGCGAGTCCACCGGGAACGGCGTCTCGAAAAAGAAGATGTCGAACTCTTCCAGCTCGCGGCAGATGCGGGCCACCGTTGGGACGTCATTGAACAAGTAGCCGACATCGACCATCAGCGTCGGCTCGGGGCCAAGCACTCGTCTTGCTCGACGAGCCATCTCGACGACGTCCTTCGGCGAGGACATCATCGGTTCGACCTTGAACGCTCGGTAGCCGAGGTCGCGGAGCTTCGCGGCTCGCTCAATCTGCTGAGCGATCATCGCCTCGCCGCCCCAGGTATCGGAGACCAACGTGCAATACGGCACGACGCTCGTTGTACGTGTTTCGTCATGTGTCTGAAACGGCCCGCGCTGCGATCCGCCGAGTAATTGCCACACTGGTTGGCCGAGCGACTGCCCGTAGATGTCCCAAATCGCAACGTCCAGCGCGCCGAGAATGATGATCTCCCAACCGCGCCGATTCGTGTGGATCAACGAGTCCCAGACATGCTGCCACAGTCGCTCCGGGTGCGTGATCTCCTGCCCAATCAGCAGCCGTCCGAAATGTGTGTCCGGCCCGCCAACGGTCGCCTGCACAACTCCGGGAGGAACGCGAAAGACTTCTGAAAAGCCAGTCAGCCCGTCGTCGGTTCGCACTCGCAAACACGCAAGCGGCTCAATGCCCCCCTTGTCGGGATCGATCTCCGGACCATCGCCAATGACAAATGTTTCCAGCCGAGTAATCTTCCGCATCACGAGCACGCTCCCCACCGTGCGCCCGCCACTGTAATTTGTCGCGTGCGAAGCTGATATTCGGTGCCACGAAAATGCTGGCGACATCGACCGTACATGGCAACGATCGCGTGAACGATAGGGGTAGGAACGACTGATTGAGTTCAGTCGCCCCTCCCTCCGAACCGGACGGGCGGGTTTCCCGCATCCGGCTCTCCGGTTGATGGTCTTACCTGCGAGAGGATTGAACGGCCAGAGCATGGGCGGTCGTCAG
>SYJG01000150.1 GCA_005798445.1 Planctomyces sp. | reverse complement strand
CCGTCACCTGGGCCGAGCTAGAACGCGTCGCAAATCTTCTGAATAACCGCCCGCGCCGCTGCCTCGGCTACAGAACCCCCAACGAAGTCTTCCTCAAATAATCTGCAACCTCAAATTGCATTTGAGATGACGCAGCGCCCCACTCGGTAGTGCGATTTCGGCACCAATTTTATCCAATGCGAATGGCTCGTGGCCATTAGTGTATTGGACAGCAACCAACGGATGGCAATGCTCGAATAGCCCGCCACTATCTGGAATCGACTATTGGATTTATGACATGAATGACACGCCAGGTATGTACTATCATCCCGCGTTAAAGGGAGGCAGTCCACCATTCTTACTCATGGGCAAGCCCATCTGGTTTCCTCAGAGTCTTAATCCTTGGAATGTTATAGGAGGCGAACCTTACTTTTTCCGGCATCCTGCTTTTATCTTCGGAAAAATCTTGATTAGAACTCCCTTCACGCCATTACCTCCTCAACCTCGGGGTGTTCCTCAATTTTGGCCCAACGGAGCAGTACCGTGGCACGAATTTGATCGGCAGAACTGTCCGCACAATCCCGGGCTTGGTTGTTACGAAAACGGCAACTGCCCGTGGTCACCACGTAATTGGCCGCAAGGTCAATATCCTGCAGAGCCGATTCGCGACTACATGATTCGATGGGGGTTTGCACTACCATGGGAATAAGTCGTTTTCGCACTTGGTATATCTTATTAGTTGTTGTGCCATTTTCAGTGGCTTGTCTCCCGCTGCGGACTTTAGCTGATGAAATTGATAAACGAGCAACGATCGTAGTTCAACGAGAGAGTAGTCTGCAGGCGCTGACTGCAGGTAATGTGAGGATATTAGGATTTCGGGATGGTGGAAGAGGCGGTCCACACAAATGGAGTTGGCTAAACGTTGATACCAATTACCGAAAGCACGATCTCAACGCGACGATAGACGGTGGAACTTTTGGGATCGCGCTTTCGAAGCGAAAGCAATCTCTTGTTTACTTCCAAAGTGCCGACGCATTTAGACTATTGGATGCCGATGGCCAAGTCGTCAAGGAATTCCGTTGGGAACTTGGATTTGTAACATCCGTAAAATCCAACGGGCAGGAGAACTTGGTCGTCGTGAACAGTATCGACAGAAATAAACGTCGTGAGAGTAACGGACAACTTTCAGTTATAGACCTAGACAAGTTACATGTAATCGGACCAATCGAAGGGACGCAACCAACGATCACACAGGACGGAAAGACTTTGTTTTTCATTCGGACGGATTCAGCCAACGGATCTCGCAAGTCGCTTCTTTATCAGGCGGATTCTCTGCTCGCTACCTCTCGGATTGTCAAAGAATTCGCCCCGCCATTTGTCCAACCGACAGTGTCTGGTGATGGCAGGTTGATCGCTGGTGTGTCGATGTCGGGCGAGGAATTTGGGCAAACCTTGGTGCTCTACGATGTTCGGACTGGTGTCACGAGAAAATTATCTCCGGACGACGTTCGCTGCACTGAGCCATTATTTTCACCGACCAAGGATCATCTGATCGCTTATCGAATGCGTCGCAAGGGCAGCGATGGCATCCAGGATGCTGGGCAGATTATTTTGCATTCAATTAACGGTCCGCTTTTAGTTGTAGAGGAACACGCGAGGCCACTATCTGAGTCATATTGCTGGAGTCATGACGGGCGGCAATTCTATTGGATCATTGATAAACCGGGCTCGGTCAATGGCTCGCTTCTGAAGAAATATGAGGTGACGCCACCCTAAGGACGCTTAGAGAGAAAAGGCAAAGTCAATGGTGCCACAAACCGTTGTTTGCAGCTTGCAACTGCGGTGAATGAGCCCGTTGGGATGAGAAGCGGAACGGTGCCAGGAATCAAATCGAGGCATGTAGCAACGGTTCAAAATCGCCAGGTGCGCCCACTTCTACGCCAGCAGCCCGCAGACCACTTCGCCATGTACGTCGGTCAAAAGGAAATCGCGGCCGGCGAAGCGGCTGGCGACAGAAAAAGATTCCGTTCTTTCAATCGAGACATGACGAAGGCATCGACGGGGTGAGCCGCGCCGACGTCTGGCAACTTTGCCTTGAGCGGCTCGGTGAACGACTAATGCGATTCGTAGTTGGCTCCCTCTTTGATCCATCGCGTCAACAGGTCGATTTGATTTACGGACAACGCCTACTTGTAGGGCGGCGGCATCACGACGTCGGCGTCGGTCGAGGTCATGCGACGGATCAATTCGCTCTTTTCCGGATGAATGGGTCACGACAGAATCTCCTTCACGACTTGTCCATGCAGGTCGTGCAGGTGGACTTTGTCTTTGACGGCGGCAGTAGCCGTAGTCGTCGGTGTCGTCGTTGCGGATGCCGGGCTTCATGCCGCCGCCGGCCAACCACATCGTGTCGTCTTGCGGGTTATGGTCTCGGCAGTTGTCCCCTTGAGCGACCGGAGTGCGGTCGAATTCGCGGCCCCAACTGACAAGATCCGCGACAATTCGATGATGACATGGGCAACTTCTTCGCTTGCGTGAATTCTCGCTACGAGACGGAGTAGCGACATTCGCCATCACGACAACCCGATGACGTGCCATTTGTCGAACATCGCTCAGAAGTTCGGCCGAATCTTGAAGTGAAGCCCCGAAACTGAGTAAATGAAACTGAGTAAATGGTCGATGCGACGAAGCCAACGCTCGGCCAGGCCGCGAACAACGCAAGAAGTACGAATTCGCGTAGTGACGGATTTGTGAAGTCGTGACAAGGTGCGGGGGTTTCAAGGTGACTGCGCCCCCCACATCTTGTCACTGTGCCACTCCCGCACCTTGTCACCTCGCAGATCAGATCAATGGGCACGACCAAGTGGACCACGTTCGTTGCCGGTGACTCGCCAGAGCCTGGAGATGTTTTCGATCCTCACAAGTCGCGGCTGCGCAGCCAGACGACAGATTCCGTCCCGCGGATTCTGTCCGAGTTGGGTGTGTCCTTGTTTGTCTCGACGTATCAAGCCGGATATGTCGTGGTCGTGCGAGCTGACGCGTCCGCGCAGCTCAACACGCACTTCAAGGCGTTTCCGCGACCGATGGGGCTCGCGCAACGCGGGGGACGGCTGGCCATCGGCACGGATCGCGAAGTCGTTGAATTCTGGAACATGCCGGCCGTCTGCGAACGGTTGGAGCCGAAGGGAATCAGCGATGCGTGCTTCGTTCCTCGAAAAAGTCACTTTACCGGACACATCGACATTCACGAGCTGGCGTGGGGCGACGAGGGGCTCTGGTTCGTCAATACGTTGTTCTCGTGCCTTTGCACGTTGGATGCGGAGCACAGTTTCGTGCCGCGCTGGTGGCCGAAGTTTGTGACGTCGTTGGGGCCGGATGATCGCTGTCATCTCAACGGCGTGGCCATGCGCGACGGCCGGCCGGCGTTCGTCACTTGCCATTCGATCGGCGATTCACATCAAGCTTGGCGCGAGCACAAAAAAGAGGGTGGCATCCTGATGGACGTCGCCAGCGGCGAAATCGTGCTCTCTGGATTGGCGATGCCGCATTCGCCGCGATGGCATGACGGACGATTGTGGCTGCTGGAATCGGGAGATGGCAGCCTCGGGACAGTGGATCTGAAAACCGGACGCTATGAAGCGATCGCCAAGTTTGATGGATTCACTCGCGGTGTCAGTTATAGCGGCCCGTTTGCGTTCGTCGGTCTGTCACAAGTCCGCGAGTCGGCGATCTTCAGTGGCATCCCGATCGCTCAACGCTTGCAAGACAAGGAACGCATCTGCGGAGTCGCGGTCGTGCATCTGCCATCAGGCCGGCAAGTCGGCTGGGTCCATTTTCAAGACGCAGTGCAGGAAGTTTTCGCGGTCGAAGCGGTACCGCATCGGTATCCCGATTTGCTAGAAGCAACCGATCCGCTGGTGGCTTCCACCTATTCGTTGCCGGATGAAGCTTTACCGCATGTTGGCTCATCGCCCCGCCGAGGCCGCTGATCTCCGCTCGAAAGATCGCGGATTTTGAAAATTGTTTGTCACTTTCCGACCGTCAAAAGCGATTTACCTGTGGCAGCACTCGGACTTAAGGGGGAGCTTCACAGGCTTACGGCGGGCCAATTTGTGAAATTGCGGAATCTGTACCCCGACTCCTTGTGGGTCGGTCGATTCACGAAGCCTTGAAAAGCTCAGCCGATTCTGAATCCTCCGACCCACAAGGGGTTGGGCTACAGTTTGCCCAACACGACGAATTGGTCAGCCGTGCTTTCAGGCTCTTCCTCCCTTGTGCTCAATCGTTGCCGACTTAGATTGTGCGATGATAAGTGCCGAGAAGGTAAATCTTTGCCCCCGAATGGGAGGTGTGTTCATGTTGTTGAATTCTTGGCTGAAGTCGTGCATGTCCCTCTGGAATGCGAATCGTCGCCGTGGTCATCGAGGTCGCCGGGCCGATCAAATGGTGGTGGTCGCCAAGCGCATCTCATTCGAGCGGGCGGAACTGCTCGAAGATCGTGCGTTGCTGGCCACGATCACCGTGACGAGCCTAGCGGACAACTCGACGGTCAATGGGGAAGTCACGTTACGCGAAGCGCTCGATGCGGCGAATTCTGATACCTCCGTTGATGGCTCAACGGTCGGAAGTGGAGCCGACGAAATCGTCTTTGCTCCGGAGCTCACAGGCACGATCACGTCGGCCGGGTCGGAACTGGCGATCTCGTCTGACGTAACGATCACTGGCTCAACGACTGGAAGTGGAACCGACGAAATCGTCATTACTCCGGCGCTCACAGGCACGATCACGTTGGACGGAACGGAACTGACGATCTCGTCTGACGTGACGATCACTGGTCCGGGGTCTGGCATGCTGACGATCAGCGGCGATGATCTTTCACGCATCTTCAGCTTGAGCGGAATCAATCTCACGGTCGAAATCAGCGGCTTGACGTTGACCAAGGGGAGTGCCCAATCCGGCGGAGCGATCCTCAATAGTCACACGCTCACGGTCTCGGAATGCGTCATCACCGACAGCAGCAGTTCTTTTGAAGGAGGAGCTATCTACAGCACGGGGACGCTGACGGTCCATCAAAGCAGCCTTACCGGCAACACCGCGACCTTTGGAGGCGCGATCTACAGCACCGGCAGTTTGACGGTCACCAATAGCACGATCAGCGGCAACTCCGCCGATTCTCTCGGCGGCGGCATTAACAGTTCGGGGACAGCCACCGTCCTTCAGAGCACGATCAGCGGAAACTTCTCTCTCAACAGTGACGCTGGCGGCGTCGGCAATGACGGGAACTTGATCGTGTTCAACAGCACGATCAGTGGCAATTCGGCCTCGGGGAGCGGAGGTGGTATCGGCAACAGTGACAGTGGCACGTTGTCGGTGATTCAAAGCACGATCAGCGGCAATACGGCTGGAGAAAGTGGTGGCGGCATCGGCAACGAAGGCGTCGCCAGTATCAACCAATCAACGATCACGGGTAATAACGCGATCTTGGCCGACAACGGCGGAGGCATTGGATTCACTGGGGCAACCACGTTGATCAATACCATCGTTGCTGGAAACACCGCTGCCGGCAGTCCCGATGACTTGGCTGGCGATCAGAGTCTTGAAGGCCCCTCGCGACACAATTTGATCGGCGATCCGAACTCGGCAGGCGGGCTGACGCACGGTCCGAACAACAACATCGTCGGTGCGAGCGACGGAGCCAGCGGACGAATGCTGCTGATCACCTCGACCGTCCTCAGCTCAACTTTGTCCAACGCAGGTGGTCTCACGCGCACGCATGCGCTTTTGACCGGCAGCCCGGCCATCAACGCTGGCGGAAATTTTTCCGTTCACGACGACATCTTCGACCAGGACAACGACGCTGACTTCGAAGAAGATCTGCCGTTCGATCAACGTGGCGTCGGCTTCTTTCGCCGAGTCGGTGACGGTGGGACTCCGCCAGTTGATATCGGTGCCGTCGAATTCAATGTTCCATCCGTCTTCGTCAATGTTGAAGCTTTACCCCTGTCCGTTTTGGAAAACGGCACGACCAACCTCGTTTTCACGTTCACTCGTTCGGTGACGACTGGCTCTTTGACAGTGAATTTCGTTGTCTCCGGCGAGGCCGAATTCAGCAGCGATTACACGCAGACCGGTGCCGCCACGTTCTCGGAAACGGCAGGGACGGTCACGTTCGCAGATGGTCAAGCCACGAAAACAGTGACCGTGGATCCCACGGGAGACACAACGCGAGAAGGTAACGAATCCGTGATTCTGAGCGTGGGAGACGGGAGCGGGTATGTCGCGGGTGACCTTTTCGTCGCTTCAGGCACCATCGAGACCGACGATTTCATTGTCGTCGATACGCTCACCGACGTTGTCAACGGCAACTTCACCGCCGGCAATCTCAGTCTGCGCGAAGCCATCGGCCTCGCGAATGAGGGTCCTGGCCTCGACAAGATCACGTTCGCCACCTCGTTGTTCGGAAGCGCGAAGACGATCACGCTCAGTAACCTTGGTGACTTGGACATCGCCACGAGCATGGAAATCATCGGCCCGGGAGCCAACCTTCTGACCATCAGCGGCAACAACGCCTCCCGCATCTTTAACGTGAACGACGGCAACGAAGGCACGTTGAACTCAGTGACGATCAGCGGACTGAAACTCATCAATGGACGATCTCTGGAACCGCAAAATCCGGATGAAGAAGAACCGGAAGAAGAAGTTCCGGAGGGCATCGGGTTTGGCGGGGCAATTCTGAATCTCGAAAGTCTGGCCATCGCCAACTGCACGATTAGTGGCAACTCCGCCTCGTCAGCCGGCGGCGGTATCGCGAGCGGCCCTTCAAGTCATCTCAGCGTGAGTCAAAGCACGATCAGCGGCAATACCGCTCGGTCCGGCGACAGCCAATACGGCTTCTTTGGGTCCGGGGGAGGGATTGCGTTTGCATACGGCTCTGCCGGATCAATCATTTCGAGCACCATTAGTGGAAACACTTCCGTGAATGGCGGCGGACTGGCGATTGAGGGTGACAGCTTTGTCACCGTTAGCCAGAGCACCATCAGCGGTAACACCGCGCAATATGGCGGCGGCATCGACAGCGCCGGGGGATTCGAGGATGGCCCTGATTCTTCAACACCGGTCTTGATCCTTGCCTGTACCATCAGCGGCAATACGACGACTTCATTTGCCGGCGAATATGAATCCTATGGAGGCCATGGCGCTGGAATCGGCAACGAAGGCTTCATGAGAGTGGTTGACAGCACGATCAAGGACAACAACGCGGCCGGTGATGGCGGAGGCATCGGCAACATCGGCACGCTCGACGTGATTCAAAGCACGATCAGCGGCAATAAAGCGAGCGGTCGCGGTGCTGGTATTGGCAACGGCGGATCAGCCACGATCACGCAATCCACGATCGTCAAAAATACGACCACTGCCGCTCAAGGCGGTGGTGGCTTGGCCTTCAGCGGCAGCACCACATTGATCAACACGATCGTCGCCGGAAACACATTCGGTAGCATACCCCGCGATATCATCAGCGAAGGGGAGGAACTTGATCCCGAATCCCGTCACAACTTGATTGGCGATCCGAACACGGCGGGGGGGCTGACGAACGGAGCCAACAACAACATCGTCGGCAACAACGGCACGTCGGTGTTGTCGCTCGCCTCCATTCTGAATACGACACTCGCCAATAATGGGGGACCGACGTTAACCCATAATCTCGTCACCGGCAGCAAGGCCATCGGCGCCGGTGGGAACATCTCCGTGCCGTCGGACATCGGCGACGTTGACGGCGATTTGGACGTTGACGAGGAAATGCCTTTCGACCAGCGCGGAAATGGATTCGTGCGTCGGTTTGGAACGGGATCGCCAGTGCCGGTCGATATCGGAGCGATCGAATTTGCTCCGCCCCCCGTGTTTGTCACGATCGCGGTTTCACCTGTCTCGGCGTTGGAGAACGGTACGGCGAATCTCGTCTACACGTTGACGCGGACAACAACCACCGGCACGCTGACGGTGAGCTTCGACGTGTCCGGCACCGCGACGTTCAACACCGACTACACAGCGACCGGTGCGGCGACCTTCACCGCAACGGACGGCACGGTCACGTTTGCCGCCGGCGCGGCGACCAAGACCGTGACTATCGATCCGACAGGCGATACCAGCATCGAAGGCAACGAGACCGTCGAGCTGATCGTCGTCGAAGGCGCTGGCTACTTCGTCGGAACCAATCATCATGCGACTGGCATGATCACCGACGATGATGCTTCGTTCGCGATCGCCGCGATTAACGCCAACAAAGCGGAAGGAAACACCGGCAGCACACCGTTCACGTTTACGGTCACACGTATCGGAGCCACGAGCGGCACCGCCAGCGTGAAGTTCGCAGTGACGGGAAGCGGAGCGAGCCCAGCGATTGCGGCGGACTTTGGGACTTCGTTGCCGACAGGCACGGTCAGTTTCGCGGCGAACGAGACGGTGAAGACCGTGACGATCAACGTGAAGGGGGACACAACCATCGAGAGCGACGAGGGGTTCACGGTCACGCTCAACACGCCGACGGGGGGCACAATTGACACGGCGACCGCAACAGGGACGATCCTCGCGGATGATGCGGGGCTGTCGATCGCGGCGACAGACGCGGTGCTTGCGGAAGGGAATACCGACGACACACCGTTCACGTTTACGGTCACACGCATTGGACCGGCCACGGGTGCGGCAACCGTGAACTTTGCTGTCACGGCGACTGGCGCGACGGCAGCGAATGCCGCGGACTTCGGGGGCACGTTCCCCAGCGGGCTGGTCGAATTCGCGAATGGGGAGACCACGCAGATCATCACAGTCGATGTCAGCGGCGACACAACGGTCGAGGCGAACGAGACCTTCACCGTCACTCTCTCCAATCCCGTCGGGGCGTTGCTAGGAACGAATACCGCCTCCGGTACGATCAACAACGATGACACGAATCTGTCGATCGCGGCGACCTCGGCCAGCAAGCCGGAGGGAAACATCGGCTTGACGGCTTACACGTTCACGGTCACACGGACGGGTTTGACGAGCGGCACATCCAGCGCGGACTTCGCGGTCAGCGGCAGCGGCGAGAATCCGGCGAACAACGAAGACTTCAACGGAGCTTTCCCGACGGGCACCGTCGAGTTTGCGGCGAATGAGACCACCAAGGTCATCACGGTGAACGTCAGCGGTGATCCGTCGGTGGAACCGACCGAGACGTTTGAAGTGACGCTGTCGGATACAGAAGGTGCTACGCTGGGCACGTCCACCGCGATAGGCACGATCGTCAGCGACGATTCGTCTTACACGATCGCGGCGGCGAATGCGGAGCGAGCAGAAGGGAATACCGGCAACACACCATTCACGTTCACGGTGACTCGCAACGGCGGTGCGTTGGGCACTGGGAGCGTGAAGTTCGCGGTCAGCGGTCAGGGCAACACGCCGGCCGCCGCGGCGGATTTTGGGTCCGCGCTTCCGACGGGTACGGTCAACTTCAAAGCGGGCGAATCGACCAAGACGATCACCGTGAATGTCAAAGGGGACACCGTCCTCGAGGAGAATGAAGCGTTTGCGGTCACGCTCTCGACCCCGGTTGGTGGAATTCTGGGTGACGAGGCGACCGCGAACGGCACGATTCTCAATGACGATGCCACGCTGACCATCGCCGCTGATTCGGCAACGAAATCGGAAGGAACCGGAGGCATGACGCCGTTCACCTTCACGGTGACGCGTACCGGCAGCGTCATCGCGGCAGCGACCGTGAAATACACCGTGGCGGCAAATGGCAGCGGAGGAACCCCCGCGTCGGCGACCGATTTCGTCGGCGGAAAGTTTCCGACGGGTATCGTCAACTTCGCCGCGGACCAAGCCACTGCGACGCTCACCATCAACGTCAATGGGGACACCGTTGTAGAAGCGAACGAAAGCTTCAAGGTCACACTGTCAGCTCCAACGGGAGCCATCCTAGGCGCGGCCGCGAACATTGTCGCCATTGGCACGATCAACAACGACGATGCTTTGCTGTCGATCGCCGCGACCAGTGCTGTCAAAGGCGAAGGCAATGCTAGCTTGACTACGTTCACCTTCACGGTCACTCGTACCGGCGACACCACCGGAGAATCGAGCGCGACTTTTGCCGTCACGGGTGCCGCGACGAACGGAGCGAATGCTGCCGACTTCGGAGGTGCCTTGCCGACGGGTGTGGTCGAGTTTGATGCTGGCGAGTCCTCGAAGGTCATCACCATCGACGTCGTCGGCGATCTGACCGCCGAAGCCAATGAAGGCTTCATTGTCACGCTGTCGAATCTAATGAATGCAGTCATCGGCACGGTGTCCGCCAACGGAACGATCACCAACGACGACACCAGTTTTTCGATCATGGCTACGAACGCGACCAGCGCGGTCAAGAAGGAAGGCAACTCCGCCACCACCAACACGGCGTTCACGTTCGCTGTGACGCGGATCGGCTTGCCGGTTGCCGGCAGCGTACTCTTCTCCGTCGCCGGCAGCGGCGACAATCCGGCCGATGCAGCCGACTTCGCGGGCGGAACCCTTCCCGCCGGCGGCACATTGAATTTTACGGCCTCACAAACCACGCAGACCGTCACCGTCAACGTGCGCGGTGACACCAGCGTCGAAGCCGATGAACTCTTCACGGTCACGCTCGCCAACCCGACGAATGCAACGCTCGCGAACGCAGCCGCCAACGGCACGATTCTCAACGACGACACCTCGTTCTCCATCGCCTCGGGGGAACTCTCCAGCATCGACGAAGGCAATGCGGGCCTCACCGCGTTCAGCTTCATCGTCACGCGCGCCGGGGCGACCTCCGCTGCCGGCAGTGTCAAATTCGCCGTCACCGGCACCGGAGCGAATCCCGCCAACGCTGCCGACTTCGGCACTCACATCCCGGCCAACACCGTGAACTTCGCGGCCAACGAAACACAGAAGACGATCACGATCCATGTGAAGGGGGACACGACGGTCGAATCCGATGAGGACTTCGTGGTCACGCTCAACACGCCCAACTCCGGTGCCACGATCGCCAATCCCACCGCGACGGGATTGATCATTGATGACGACCTCCTCAATGATCTGCAGTGATTCTGGCTCTGCCCCGAATCATTTGTGGAGGCGGATGATGCTGCTTGCCGCCTGGTGAGGGCCAAGACAGACGCGACGAATGCCGCTCGTTCAGCACAGGGAACCATCATCAACGACGTTTAAGCCAATCGCCTGCTGACCACTTCGCCATGCGCGCTGATCAGGCGGAAATCGTGGTCGGCGTAGCGATAGGTCAGTTTGGTGAGGTCGAAGCCGAGCAGGTTCAGCATGGTGGCGCGCAGGTCGTGCGGGTGGACTTTGTCTTTGACGGGGTAGTCGCCGTAGTCGTCGGTCTCGCCGTAGTGGATGCCGGGGTTCACGCCGCCGCACTCTGGCCACATCGTGGAGCCTTGCAATTGCCTTGAGCAATCGTGTCGTCGAAGCCAACAAGGGTACGGCCAAAATGGAATTGAGTGGATCGACTACAGCGCGTCGTCTCGCAGTCGATCGCCTCTCTCCGCGCAAGGAACAATTCTCAACGACGATTAGGCGACCGCGAAGAACAACGCGGCGAAGGAGATCTCTCGATCCGGGGATGAGATCAAAGTGGACGTAATCGGTGGCATGTCGGCAGCGGTTTCGCACGGTCCGTGTTATCGTTTGCCTTAGCCACACATGTGCACAAAATCTCCCGGAGTGAACTCCTTGATGGCATCGGTCGTCATTGAAAATCCAATCCTCAACGGCCCGTTCGCGGAGCCGTCTCGGCACTTCAAATTTGGCGATCACGGGATCACCGACGAAGTCATCCGCGGACGGCGAGTCAGTTCGTATTTCATCCCGATTGCCAAACCGAAGAAGACCGCCAAGGGGAAGGGCAAGCAGCTCGTTCTCGATGAGGACTGGGTTGCGGATCGGGTGGAAGAGAACGTCTTCATCAACCAAGTCCGCGACCGGGTGAAGCTGTGGCGGGAAGGGGGGATACAAACACGTCACGAAGACGACGGCCCGCCTGCTGGAACACTGGAACTCGACCGACCGGAGCCGTCGCCTGTTCTTCTGCCAGATCGAGGCCCTCGAAACGGCGATCTACGTTCTGGAAGTCGCGAAGAAGGCGGGCGATGCTTGGATTGAGAACGACCTTCAGAAGTTCAACCAAGCCGCGAATCCGCTGCTGGATCGCGTTGCTCTGAAGATGGCCACGGGCAGCGGCAAGACGGTCGTGATGGCGATGCTGATCGCGTGGCAGGCACTCAACAAGCTGGCCAATCCGCAGGACGCACGGTATTCGGATTCGTTCCTGATCGTCACACCGGGGATCACGATTCGCGACCGGCTGCGCGTGCTGCTGCCGAACGATCCGAACGACTACTACCGCGCTCTCGACATCGTTCCTGCGCATCAGTTGGACCAGCTTCAACAGGCGAAGATCGTGCTGACCAACTACCACGCCTTCCAGCTTCGCGAACGTGTCGCCGCCGGAAAGCTCACGAAGCAGATTCTGATCAAGGACGGTCCGAGTCCCTTCACGGAAACTCCCGACCAGATGGTGCGGCGAGTCTGCCGCGAACTCGGCAACAAGCGCGGGATCGTCGTCTTGAATGACGAGGCGCATCACTGCTACCGCCGCAAACCGGCCGATCTGGAAGAGGACGAGCCGCTCGTCGGTGATGATCGGAAAGAGGCCGAGAAGCGGAATGAGGAGGCCCGAGTCTGGATCACCGGACTCGAAGCGATCAAACAGAAGATCGGAGTGAAGGGGGTCTACGATCTGTCGGCCACGCCGTTCTTTCTGAAGGGATCGGGCTACTCCGAGGGGACGCTGTTCCCGTGGGTGGTCTCCGACTTCTCATTGATCGACGCGATTGAATCGGGCATCGTCAAAGTGCCTCGCGTGCCCGTGGCCGACGATTCAATGACCGGCGATCAGCCGACGTATCGCGACCTGTGGGCCAACATCCGCGACGGTCTGCCGAAAAAGGGGCGGAACGCCGACAAACTCAATGCCGTGCCGAGTCTGCCCGTGAAACTCGAAGGGGCGATCCGCAGTCTCTACCAGCACTACGAGAAGGACTATCAGCGATGGGAGAAGAACGCCGATGCCCGCACGAAGGGACTGACGCCGCCTGTGTTCATCGTGGTCTGCAACAACACCAGTGTCTCGAAGCTCGTCTTCGAATTCATCGCGGGTTGGGAAAAGGAACTGCCCAGCGGCGAAAAGGTGCTCGTTCCCGGTCAGCTACCGGTCTTCAGCAACGTGGATCGAGATCGGTGGACGTCGCGACCGAACACGATCCTCGTCGATAGCGAGCAGCTCGAATCGGGTGAGGCGATGAGCGACGACTTCAAAAAGATCGCCGCCGCCGAGATCGAAGAGTTCAAGGCCGACTACCGCGCCCGCTTTCCCGGCCGCGATGCGGATGGTTTGACCGACGAAGACCTGCTGCGCGAAGTGATGAACACGGTCGGCAAGCCGGGAAAGCTCGGCGAGAACGTGAAGTGCGTTGTCAGCGTGTCGATGCTGACGGAAGGCTGGGACGCCAACACCGTGACACACATTCTTGGCGTGAGGGCCTTCGGAACGCAGCTCCTGTGCGAACAGGTCGTCGGTCGCGGATTGCGGCGGATGAGCTACTCGGTCAACGACGAAGGGAAGTTCGATCCCGAATACGCCGAGGTCTACGGCGTGCCGTTCTCGTTCATCCCCTGCTCGGGAGCGGGGCCGGACGTGAAACCGGGACCGATGCCGACGCGCGTCCGCTCGCTCGAAAACCGCATCAACTGCGAGATCACGTTCCCGCGACTGCTCGGCTATCGGTACGACATCGAAGAGGCCGAGTTGCAGTACGAGTTCACGGCCGATTCACGGCTGGCCCTTTCGACGCGAGACTTGCCGCTCAAGACGGAGAACGCGCCAATCGTCGGGCAGTCGAGCATCCACAAGCTCGACGAACTGCGCGATCACCGACCGCAGGAAGTCGCCTTCAAACTGGCCAAGCTGACGTTGGAGAAGTATTTCCGCGGTGATGGTCGCCAATTCCCTCTCCCCCGCGGTGGGGGAGAGGGTCAGGGTGAGGGGGCTGCTTCGGATGTCTCTCTTGCGATTGGCCCCCTCACCCCAGCCCTCTCCCCCGATGCGGGGGAGAGGGAGCAGGGCTTGCCGACTCGTGGCGGCATACACAAGTGGGACCATGAAGTTCAGGCCTGGCGGTTCCCACAACTGCTCGACATCGCCAAGCACTGGCTCACCGAGTGCGTCACCTGCAAGGGCAACACATTCCCGCAACTGCTGCTACTGACGGAGTTCGCGCACGATGCGTCGGATCGCATCTATCAAGCCATCGTTCGATCCGATGGTTGTGACGGACAGACCCGCATCCTGCGGCCGATCCTGCAACCGTATGACACGCTCGGCTCGACCCGCTGGGTGGATTTCGACACGACTCGATCCGTCTATGCCACGAACGCAACCAAGTGCCAGATTTCGCACGTCGTCTGCGACACCGACTCGTGGGAACAAAAGCTCGCCCAGACACTCGAAGACGATCTGTCCGAAGTCATCCGCTACGTGAAGAACCACAACCTTGGCTTCTTCAT
This sequence comes from Planctomyces sp., assembly GCA_005798445.1. GTDB lineage: Bacteria > Planctomycetota > Planctomycetia > Planctomycetales > Planctomycetaceae > SXKJ01. Next base: position 316 of record SYJG01000150.1, on the reverse strand, counting down.
CCCGTACAACCTCAACGGCGACGAAAAGCGGTACATCCCGGACTTCATCGCGTGCATCGACGATGGCCACGGCCCCGACGATCTGCTGAACCTGATCCTCGAAGTGACCGGCGAACGGAAGAAGGACAAGGCTGCGAAAGTCTCGACGGCCCGCACGCTCTGGATTCCCGCCGTCAACAACGAAGGGAGTTTCGGCCGCTGGGCATTTCTCGAAATTTCCGATCCGTGGGACGCCACCAACACGATCCGTGCGTACTTGAAAGACCAAACGTGACATAACCTCCCTCTCCCCCGCATCGGGGGAGAGGGCCGGGGT
>SYJG01000149.1 GCA_005798445.1 Planctomyces sp. | reverse complement strand
CGGTCAAAGACGAGATCTATCGCGTCGCCAAACGCTACTCGCTGCGAGTCCTCGTTGTCGCCAACACCGCGCTGCGAATCCCCAACGATCCGCTCATCGAACTCGTCGTCCGTCACGAGCCGGGACTCAACATCGTCGATGACTGGATCGCCGAGCAATCCGGCCCCAACGACATCGTCATCACCTCCGACATCCCACTGGCCGCCCGCTGCATCGCCAACCAATCCCGCGTGCTCGACCCGAAAGGCCGAGTCCTCACCGAACACGACATCGGCGAAACACTCGCCATGCGCGACCTGCTCGACGGCCTCCGCCAAGATGGAGTCGTTGCAGGCGGACCAGCACCGATGACCGCCAAGGACCGGTCCAAGTTCCTCTCGAAGCTCGACGAGCTGATCAACGCAGTGCGACGTGCGCACCCGCAAAAGCGCCTGTGATGATTCGAGTTGACGACTCTGGCGGACGTACTTACCGTGCTCACACCATGAAAACACTCGAAACCAAACTGACACGCATCGGCAATTCGCGTGGCGTCCGATTGCCAGCCGCGTTGATTCGGAAGCATCGGCTCGAACACGGAGTACTGGTCGAGGAACGCGAAGGCGAGATTGTTCTCAAGCCCAAGAAGGCTCCGAAGAAGTTGACCTGGGAAGAGACGGCTCAGCAGATGGCGGCGGCGACCGAGGATTGGTCCGACTGGGAAGCGTTGCCTGACGGATGGGACGGCGAATGAAACGGTACGACGTTTACTACGCTCGGCTGGATCCGGTCGAAGGGAGCGAGATTGGCAAGACTCGACCCTGTGTGATCGTCAGCCTCGATGCGTTGAATGCCGCACTGCCAACGTTGGTCGTCTGCCCGCTCACCACGAAACTGCGTCCACAGTGGCGCTCGCGGCTGCGTGTGAACTCTGCCGGAAAGCCCGCCGATGTCTGTGCCGATCAAATCCGCGTGCTGAGCAAGACTCGGTTGACCAGAAAGCTGGGGTCACTTTCCGTCAAAGAAATCGCGGCTCTTCGCAGCTTGCTGACGGAGATGTACGGCGAGCCGTGATGGCGAAGTAGGTTGGGACTCTGTCCCGACCGGTCGGGACGGAGTCCCAACCTACACGCCTTCTTCCGACACAACGACCGCTCGCAGGTATTCGCGGTTGAGGCGGGCGATGTTGGTCACGGAGACTTCGGCGGGGCAGGCGGCTTCGCATTCGTAGGTGTTGGTGCAGCCGCCGAAACCCTCTTTGTCCATTTGAGCCACCATGCGGGTGACTCGGCGAGCGCGTTCGGGAGTCCCCTGCGGCAGCAGCGCGAGTTGCGAGACCTTCGCACTAACGAAGAGCATCGCGCTGGCGTTTTTGCAGGCGGCGACGCAGGCTCCGCAGCCGATGCAGGCGGCGGCGGCCATCGACTTTTCTTGGCGGTCGCGGCCGATCGGCAGGCAGTTGGCGTCTTGAGCGTTGCCCGTGTTGACGCTGACGTAGCCGCCGGACGTGATGATCCGGTCGAAAGCCGAGCGGTCGGTCGCGAGGTCGCGGATCACCGGGAAGGCGTTGGCTCGCCAAGGTTCTATGACGATTGTGTCACCGTCGCTGAAGCGGCGCATGTGGAGTTGGCAGGTGGTGGTGGCTCGGTCGGGGCCGTGAGCCTGGCCGTTGATCATCAGGCTGCACATGCCGCAGATGCCTTCGCGGCAGTCGTGGTCGAACGCGACCGGCTCTTCGTTCTTGGCGATCAACTGCTCGTTGAGCACGTCGAGCATTTCCAGGAACGACATGTCGGTCGAGACGTTCTGCATCTCGTAGGTTCGGAACTCGCCACGAGCGTTCGGGCCGGATTGCCGCCAGATTTTCAGGGTCAGGTTCAAGCCGCGGCTGCTGCTCATTCTCGATCGCTCCGGTACGAACAAAAAACGATTTGAAGGTGTGAAGAAAGGAGGAATTGAAAAAAGAGCAGGAACACTAATCCTCGCTAATCTCCGCTAATTCTGAATGCCTTTATTAGCGGAGATTAGCGCCGATTAGCGTTCCCCGCCTTTGTCTTGTTTCGATCTATTCGCGGTAGCTTCTGGTCGTCAGGTGGACGTTGTCGAACGTCAGCGGTTCTTTGTGGAGTTGTTCTTTGTTGCCGACGAAGGTGTCGTGGCTGCCGGTGTATTCCCAGGCGGCGGCGTGGCAGAAGTCGGCGTCGTTGCGTTTGGCTTCGTTGTCTTCGGTTTGGTGTTCTTCGCGGAAGTGGCCGCCGCAGGATTCTTCGCGAGTCTGTGCGTCGTGAGCCAGCAGCTCACCGAATTCGAGGAAGTCGGCGACTCGGCCGGCGTGTTCGAGGTCTTGGTTGAAGGCTTCGCCGGTGCCGGTGACTCGGACATTCTTCCAGAACTCGTCGCGGAGTCCGGCGATGTCGCGCTGGGCCTGCTCGAGTCCGGCGTCGTTGCGAGCCATGCCGCATTGGCCCCACATGATCTTGCCGAGTGCTCGATGGAACGACTCGACCGTGCGTGTGCCGTTGATGCTGAGCAGCTTGTTGACGCGAGCCTTCGCTGCTTCGACCGCTCCGCGAACGTCGGGATGATCGTCGGCGATCTTCGGCAGCTTCGAGGTCGCGAGGTGATGGCCGATCGTGTACGGGATGACGAAGTAGCCGTCCGCTAAGCCCTGCATCAGCGCCGACGCGCCGAGCCGGTTGGCTCCGTGATCGGAGAAGTTCGCCTCGCCCAGGCAGTACAGGCCGGGGATCGTCGTTTGCAGATTGTAGTCCACCCACAGGCCGCCCATCGTGTAGTGGACGGCGGGGTAAATTCGCATCGGCGTCGAGTACGGGTCTTCGCCGGTGATCTTCGCGTACATCTGGAAGAGGTTGCCGTACTTCCCTTTGACGACCGCCGCTCCGTCGCGCTTGATCGTGTCGCGGAAGTCGAGGTACACGGCGAGCTTCGTGTCGCCGACTCCGAAGCCCTCGTCGCACGCCTTCTTGGCCGCTCGCGAGGCGACGTCGCGCGGGACGAGGTTGCCGAACGCGGCGTAACGACGCTCCAAATAGTAGTCGCGATCGTCATCAGGGATGTCATTCACGGGTCGCGAGTCGCCCGGCGTCTTCGGCACCCAGACACGGCCGTCGTTGCGGAGGCTTTCGCTCATCAGCGTCAGCTTCGACTGGTGATCGCCGCTGACCGGAATACAGGTCGGATGAATCTGCGTGTAGCACGGGTTGGCGAAGAAGGCTCCGCGCTTGTGACATCGCCACGCGGCGGTGACGTTGCAGCCCTTCGCGTTCGTCGAGAGATAAAACACGTTGCCGTAACCGCCGGTGCAGAGCAGCACCGCGTCGGCTGTGTGCGATTCGAACTCGCCGGTGACGAGGTTCCGCACGACGATCCCGCGAGCGACGCCGTCCACCTGGATGAGGTCCAGCATCTCGCGGCGAGCGAACATCTTCACCTTGCCGAGATCGACCTGCCGCATCAACGCCGAGTACGCGCCGAGCAACAACTGCTGCCCCGTCTGCCCGCGAGCGTAAAACGTTCGCGAAACCTGCGCCCCACCGAACGAGCGGTTGGCCATCATCCCGCCGTAATCGCGTTGGAACGGAACTCCCTGAGCCACGCACTGGTCGATGATGTTCGTGCTGACCGACGCCAACCGATAGACGTTCGACTCACGAGCGCGGAAGTCGCCACCCTTCACGGTGTCGTAAAACAGCCGCCAGACCGAGTCGCCGTCGTTGCAGTAATTCTTCGCCGCGTTGATCCCGCCTTGAGCCGCAATGCTGTGTGCTCGGCGCGGCGAATCCTGAAAGCAGAACGCTTTGACGTTGTAACCCAGCTCACCCAGCGAAGCGGCCGCACTGGCTCCGGCCAACCCGGTGCCAACGACGATGATGTTGAACTTCCGCTTGTTCGCCGGATTGACCAGCTTGAGATCAAACTTGTGCCGATCCCACCGCGTCGTGATGTCGCCGCCAGGGGCGTTCGATTGCAGGCGGGAGGAATTTTGCGTTGTTGTTGTCGCGTGACCTTCAGCCATGAGGCCGACTCCTACCAGTTCGTAGTTCCGCCGTCAGGCGGGATGTCTGAATTCTTGGGTCGCTAACGCGCCTCACCGTTCGGATCGTCAACGCCCTCGATCGTCCCCGGCGGTGGTGTCGGCACCGGCTGGATCGTTTGGTTCGCAGGCACCTGAGCCGAGACTTTCGCTGGGGCGGTGGCCGTCCCTTTGAGGAATCCGAAGATCGGGAACGTGGCGAAGCCGACGCCGATCACGAAGGCGAACAGCAGCCCGGTCGTTTTGATGATCGGCGTGTACTTCGGGTGATTGATGCCGAGTGTCTGAAACGCACTCTGAAAACCGTGAGCCAAGTGAGCGATCAGGGCGAGGCTGCCGAGCATGTAGCCGACGATCGTGATAGACGACGCGAGGAGCGCATTCGCCTTCGCGGCTGGCTCCAAGGTTTGTCCATCCACCGACTGATAAAATGGCTTGTCACGCAGCTCCATCTTGAAGTCGCTGAGGTGCAGGATCAGGAATCCCAAAATCACAATGCCCGTAACCAACATCCAGGTGTCGGGCCGATAGCCATCGGCCGCGAGGCGTCCTTCCTGCTTCGACTGCCGCATCGCGTAGCCGACACTGCGAGCCACTCGGTTCTCTTTCGAGACCTGCAGCGCGATGACGATGTGAGCGATGAAGAGGCCGAACAGCCCGACCTCGGCAACTGCCAGCAGCGCGGCCTGCTTGTGAAGTGCGTGAGCGTACTCGTTGTAGCTGTGGCCGCCGTCCGGGACGTGCAGCAGCAGATTGCCAGCGAGGTGCGCGACCAGAAAGCCGCAGAGCAACAACCCGGTGATCGCCAGGACCACCTTCCTGCCCACCGATGTGGACAAGGCGTTCAACAGCCAACGCAAGGTCGTCTCCTTTTTCGCAGAGTCTCAAAAGTCATCGTTCGTCCGAGCAAAGCGGGCGGGATTATAGGGAGAGCACTGCTCGCCGCAATTCACTGCGCGCCTCTGCCATTGTGCGATTTGTCCGGCCGAGAGCCGTGAGCCGAAAGCCGATGGCCGTTATCCTGTTCCGGCGTCGGTTGGCGTCAGGAATTGGGATCACGGCCATCGGCCAACGGCTCACAGCCATCGTCCGGACAGAGGAGAAATTTTCATGCGCTGGTTGCTGGTTTTAAGCGTGCTGGTTGTGTCGACAACGAGCCTGGCCGACGACGCGGATTGGAAAGCCGGAGTCGCGACGGTCACGATCACTCCCAGCCAGCCGATGTGGATGGCGGGCTATGCCGGGCGGACCAAACCATCCGAGGGGACGCTGTCCGAGCTGCACGCGAAGGCGCTGGTCGTCGAAGATTCCGCCGGGTCGCGAGCGGTCATCGTCACGACGGACCTCATCAGCATCCCTCGGCCGTTGCGGCAGCAAGTCGCGAAGGCGGTGGCCGAGAAGCACAAGCTCGATCCGAAGGGGCTGCTGCTGAATTGCTCGCACACGCACTGCGGGCCGGTTGTGAAAGACGACCTTGAGATGTCGGTCATGTACCAGCTCGAACCGGAGCAGCGGCAGCGGGTCGAGTCGTACTTCATCGAACTGCGAGACAAGCTGATCGCCGTCATCGGTTCGGCGATCGACGACCTGCAACCGGCGAAGGTGAGTTTCAGTCACGCTCGATGCAGCGTCGCGATGAATCGCCGACTGCCGACGAAAGACGGAGTCCAGAACAGTCCGTATCCCGACGGCCCGGTCGATCACTCAGTGCCGGTACTGCGCATCGAATCACTCGACGGCAAGACGTTGCGGGCGGTCGCGTTCGGCTACGCCTGCCACAACACCTCGACCGGCATCATGCAGATCAATGCCGACTACGCGGGTTTCGCTCAGACCGAAATCGAGAAAGCTCATCCGGGCACGACCGCGCTGTTCGTGATGGGCTGCGGCGGCGATCAGAACCCGTACCCGCGCGGACAGATCGAATGGGCGATGACTCACGGCAAGACGCTCGCGACGGCGGTCGAAGCCGCGTTGCTGCCCGTTCCGAAACCTATTCGCGGCCCGCTGATGTTTGACCTGCAAGAAATCGATCTGCCGTTCGAGCCAGTGACGCGTGACGAACTGCTTGAGCGTCGCAAGCACAAAGATGGCTACGAACAACGCCGCACGGAATCGCTGTTGGCGGAACTCGAAAAGAACGGCAAGGTCCGCGAGAGCTACCCGTACCCGGTGCAAGTGCTGCAATTCGGCAGCGACCTGACGCTGGTGACGCTCGGCGGCGAGATCGTCATCGACTACTCGCTGCGATTGAAACGGGAACTCGGCGGCAACCCGATTTGGGTCGCGGGCTACAGCAACGACGTGATGGCCTACATCCCGTCCGAGCGAGTTCTCAAAGAAGGTGGCTACGAGGGTGCCGGAGCGATGCGCTACACAAACCTGCCGTCCCCGTGGCGACCAGGTATTGAAGAGCGGATTGTCGGGACGGTCCGTGCCATGACCGAGCGACTGCGTACCAAATGAACTCGAACTTGGTCTTCATCTTTTGCCCTCCATTTTCCGCCTGCTCTTTTCGGAAATTGGGACAAGGCGGCGGAAAATGAAGGGCGGAAAATGAAGACATGAGTTTGGAAGCGAGAATGGATCTGTTGCGACGCCGCACCGGGTTGGTGCTCGCGCCGTTGTTGTTTGCGTTCGTGCTCTCGGCGGACTTCGCGAGCCTGGCTGGCAAGCCGACGGCGCAGCGGTTGGCGGCGGTGATGGCGGCGGTCGTTGTGCTGTGGGTGACGGAGGCGATCCCGATGGCGCTGACCGCGCTGCTCGGAGCGACCGCGTGCGTCGTGATGCAGGTGGCTCCGGCGAAGAACGTCTTCGCTCCGTTTGCTGACCAGTTGATGTTCCTCTTCATCGGCTCGTTCATGCTCGCGCGAGCGATCGAGTTGCACGGCCTCGACCGGCGGTTGGCTCTGAGTGTGCTGACGCTGAAAGCGGTCGGAGGCAGTCCATCGCGAGTCCTCTTCGCGTTCGGCGCGACGACGGCGTTCATTTCCGCCTGGATCAGCAACACGGCGACGACCGCGATGATGTTCGCGATCGGGCTGTCGATCCTGAAGGTGCTGAGAGAAGACTCCCCATCATCCCCTCTCCCCTTGGGAGAGGGTGGCCGAAGGCCGGGTGAGGGACCTGAGTCGTTCGACGTTCGTTCGTCATCAGAGTCGTTCAACGTTCGTGGCCCTCACCCTAGCCCTCTCCTAGAGGGAGAGGGGACCGGGCGACGGACTCTCGATCCGCGTTACGCGACCGGCCTGATGTTGATGACGTCGTTCTCCGCATCGATCGGTGGGCTGGCGACGCCGATTGGGACTCCGCCGAACGTCATCGGGAAAGGCTTCATCGAGAAGCTGGCCAGCGTCGATGGCGGCGCAATCGACATCACGTTCTTCGAGTGGTGCTTGATCGGAGTGCCCGTCGTCGTCGTGCTATACCTCTTTCTGTTCGCGTACTTGAACTGGTTCTGCCCCGCAGGCGTTCGCGAGCTGGCCGGCGGCCGCGAGTACCTCATCGAGCAACGGCGACAGCTTGGTCCGTGGACGCGTGGGCAAGTCGGCACACTGGTCGCGTTTGTCGTGATGGTCGTGCTGTGGATCGCTCCGGGAGTGATCGCGCTCGGCTGGGGCGAGGGGAGCGAACTCTACAAGTGGTGCAAGTCGAGCTTGCCGGAATCGGTCCCCGCGTTGCTCGGTGCAGGCCTGCTGTTTCTGTGGCCCGGCGAGCGTGGCCGTGCCGTGCTGACGTGGTCGGAAGCGGAGCAAATTGATTGGGGCGTTGTGCTGCTGTACGGCGGCGGCTTCGCCTTCGGGATGCTCGCTCAGGAGACGGGACTCGCGCAGGTCATCGGCCAAAACCTGATCACGTTGCTGCCAAACGCCGGGAGCTTCGGATTCCTCGTCGCAGCGACCTTCGTGGCGACACTGGTTTCCGAAGCGACGTCGAACACCGCCTCAGCGAACATTGTCGTCCCCGTGGTCATCACGATGGCAACCGCGGCCGGAGTCGATCCGATCGAACCGGCACTCGGCGCAACCTTCGGATGCAGCCTCGGCTTCATGCTGCCCGTGAGCACCCCGTGCAACGCGATCGTCTACGGCTCCGGCTTGGTGCCGCTGGGTCGGATGATCCGCTACGGAATCCTGCTCGACATCGCGGGGACGATTGTGATCGTCGCAGTCGTGAGAATGCTGGGGACGCTCGTGCGGTGACGGAAATCTGGAGTGCGGTGGCCTGAGCCACCGCTTTTCAAAACGCTATGATTCGCCGGAAATCGACCACGCAACGAGACGTTTTGAAAAGCGACGACTTTGGTCGTCGCAGTCCAAAGGGACGAGCCATGCCAGCCGACAATCTCGAAGACAACGAACGCCAACGCTTGCAGCGGCAGTACGCCGAGATTGCGACGCTCGCCGGCGGCCTCGCGCACGAGATCAAGAATCCGCTCTCGACGATGAGCATGTTGCTGGAACTGATCGCCGAGGACTTGGAGGGAGCCGAAGCTCAGCGCGAGCGGCGGATGCTGACCAAAGTGCAGACGATCCAGAAAGAGTGCCGGCATCTCGAAGACATTTTGAATGCGTTCCTCAAGTTCGCTCGCGTCGGCGAGCTTACGCTGACACCGACCGATCTGAATTTTGTCGTCTCGGAGTTCATCGACTTCTTTGCCCCCGAAGCCAAAGAACACCGGGTCGAGATTAGCCCGCACCTGGGGAGTGATCTGCCGCGCGTCGCGCTGGACGTCTCGCTAATGAGGCAAGTGCTGATGAACCTCGCGCTCAATGCTCAGCAGGCGATGCCCAACGGCGGGTTGCTGGAGTTGCAGACGTTCGCTCGCGACGGGCAAGTCCATCTGGCGGTGATCGACAGCGGCCTAGGCATGGACGAGAAAACTCGCTCGCGACTCTTCGAAGTGTTCTTCTCGACGAAACCGGGTGGCAATGGCCTGGGTCTGCCGACCGTTCGCAAGATCGTCGACGCTCACCGCGGTTCAATCACCTGCGAGAGCGAACTGGGACGCGGCACACGGTTCACGATCTCGTTGCAGCCCGCGTAGTAACCCGCAGTGTCAGCAAGGGCGGGCGCTCCAAGAGGCGATGATCGGCGCGTTGTGAAGCGTTCGCCCTCGCTGACGCTTCGAGGTTGTGAGTTTTTCACCGTAAGCGCTTGGTGTTCGATTTCCCTGGCGGATTTTTTGCTCAGGGGCTTGGTGATTTGGTTGGTGTTGTATTTTCTTGCGACGTGGAGGTCG
>SYJG01000148.1 GCA_005798445.1 Planctomyces sp. | reverse complement strand
GTCGTAGCAGACCAGAAAGGTATTCCGCATGACGGATCTCGCCGGAGCCAAGAGGACCGAGCCATGTCGGCCGCCTGCCGCTCAACGTGTGAGACATTCCGTCGCCATTTCGTTCGGGACGATTAGAACCGTGCTCTCTGCGAAACTGCAAACACTTTCGGGCTGACTTGCTCAACACTCGACGAGAAACTTCGGCTGACAGAAATCGCCACCACGACCAACGAGATGAATCAGTCCACACGACTGCTGTTTTCTGGGACGAACTGGCCGAGTCCGAAGTGAGAGGAATGTCCCACACAGATCGGATCGCAGATCGGCTTTGAGAAGGTGACGCGAAAACGGAAACCGGGGCGGATGCGGCGTTGTCCTTGTAAACGTCGGTCTCGTCGCTCGGCTGCGGTCTCATGGATGGCCACCCAGTCTGATGGTTCGGGATCACCAGTGGTTGATGCTGAATTCCATTCGCCGTCGCAGAGCATTTCGATTCGGGAGACGATCGCATCGAGCTTCAGCAGCGACAGGAGTTCTTTGAGACCGCGTTCAAGGAGTTGACTTGCTGATTCGGTGGCTCGAAGTCGTCCGGTGCGGCGGAAGCGTTTTCGATTTGGTGGAACGAACGGGGTGGCGCTCACCCAAATGCGAGACGCTTCGTGCGGTCCAGCGAACCCGGATGGCGGCGAGACCTGAAACGGTAACGGGACGAGGCGGAGTCGCCATTCATCTTTGAGGCTGGATTCGCCGCGAGTGAAGCGCCATGAGATTTCTTCATTGCTGGCGGCGAGCAGGGCTTCGATCTCGAACGGTGCAAAGGGAGTGCGTCTCCAGGCGATGAGGCGAGTCGGTTGGCCGTTTTCGTCGGAGCACAGGATGAAGTAGGCGTGTTGATGATCTTTCAACGGCCGACCGTCTCCATCCTTACCGCTCAAAAGTTTGAGTTTCTCGCGGTCTTCACGCGACTGCTCCCCGTCATCACACCAGAGATCGCCATACGTCCGCGACTTGCCGCCAGTCACGATGCGAGCCGCATGTTTGAGAACGCAGCCGCGAAACCGTTCGGTGACGCGGACCCAGTTTGTCAAATCGGGATAGACCCGCCCGCCAACGGCGAACTGCACAAGCTGGATGTCTGTGGGATATGACGGCTTCTTGGCGGGACGTCTCGTCGTGGCGGACGGCTTTGGAACTTCGGCGTAGAACCATTGCGTTCCCGGCGGTATCTGGCGGCCTTTGAACAAAGCGTCGTCTGTCGGAGCCAGCAGTCGGCGGATGTCGAACTCTTTTGTCGGATCGACGGCCAGCACCGGAGCGCCAGTCTTGTTGAGCGAAGACAATTCGCATCGCGACGACGGCAGAGGACCAGTCGAAACCCGCAACTGGCACCACGACTCGGCACGACCGAAATACAGCGTTCGTCGCAGGAGTTGCTCCAACAACGTCGTTTGTTCCGACGTCAGATCGAGCTTGTCCCAAATCCAGAGGACTCGCGCAACTCGTTCCGGTGATGATCCAAATTCGGATGGTGCCACGGCACGAAAATGATCGACAGTCAGTGTTGTCTTCGGCTTCCGAACTGCTGCGGCCTTGGCGCTGGCATCGGTCCAAGCCACCTCGGTCTTGTGATATTGGTGCGGTGCTGGCTCGCCGCGCCAAGTCATGCTCGGAAGATCGAACGCCGGGACTTCCGACGCGAGCCGTGTCAGCAGTTGATCCCGTTTCACTTCGTCTTCATCGCCGGTTTCGCGGGTGTATTGAAACCAGCGGGCGGCGAGTGCTCGCAGTAATCGCCACGGCGACGGGGGCCACTCGCCGTGACGATCTTCAAACGGGTTCTGATTCCAGCGCGTGGCGTGAAATCGTCCCAACGGAAACGACTGCTCGATGATGAGCGACATGACGGATTCCTTTTGCGGAAACGACTGGGTGCGGTGACGAATTGTCGATTGCCTTGATGACCGTTACGCCTCGTCTTCAGTCGTCTCTTCGTCGGACTTGTCATCGTCTCCGTCTTTTTCATCCTTCCCGGCTTTGAAAAGTTCGGCGGCGGGGTAATACACGCGAGTTGTATTGTCGCTCTTGAAGCCGCAGTCTTTGATGGACTGGGTGATGCCCAGCGACTTCAACAACGACGGAAGTTCCTTCAACAAAACGACCGAAGATTCCTGTTCGTCATTTGTTGCTCCGGATGTTTCTCCCTCCGGTTTTGACGCAGGCTTGGCTGGAGCGCGGTCGAGTTCCCCCATCTCGGTCTCGATGGTGATGCCGCAGCAGCCGAGGAAGCATTGCGTTCGATAGCGGAACGGGCGGGCGACCAGTTGCTTGATCTTCCAGAGTGCGAGATCGAGAAGCAATTTTTTCTGCGCGTCGTTCAACCCTTTGTCGTCTCTTCCGTAGGAACGCAACAGCCCAAGGTCGATGATGAAGGTGGCGCGAATCTCCTGAGCCGTCTCCTCATCCACTGAGAAGATCGGTTGCCCCGAAGTCGTCTTTTGCAGTCGGTCGAACTTCACGCCGGAGCGGCCAACGCGACCGGCCCCGAACGCCTCCAAATGAGCCGTCAGCAAGCGACTGATCTTGATCTGTTCCTTCGCGAACATGACGCCGTGGACCAGTGAGTTCGGATCGTACTTGAAGACCGTCTTGAAGATGTCCCACCACTTCTCCGGCGGAATGAAATACGTTTTATCCTTCTTGACCTCGACGATCTTGAAGTCATCCCGCAACGCTTGGCGAAAGCCCTTGCCTGCCGTCGTTGTCGAGTCGAGGAAGTAGTCGGAGGCCAAGCGGTGGCCTTCGGTGAAAGTGCTACAGACTCCTATGCGTGGCGGAGTGGTGTCCTTCTTTTTGCTCTCCGCCTTGTCGGATGAAGCCGTGTGACTGTCGCGGTCATCGGTCTCACACAGCACGAATGGAAGATTCGTCAAGTCGCCGTGCAAATCCAATGATCCAGTCGCAGCCGCGCAGACCGTTTCGAGGTGATTCGCCATGCTGGCCGGGCTATCAACGATGCAGACTTTTTCCTTTGTTCTGTTTGAACGCGGAGCGTCGTAGATCACATGGCCGACTTCGGGAAAACCGGCTGGCTGAAAGCGATCGGTATCGCCAACTGGCTTCAATGTGGCCTTGATAACGAGGCACACGGCTTCGGAATTGAGAAGGGTGGCAGAAGTCTGCGGGGTTTTGGCTTCGGACATGAATGGACTCCTGAAAAGTGTGGTGACGTGAAACGTTGGTGGTTAGTTGGAACGTGAAGACGACTCTTTGCGGGGCTGCAACCAGCGGCGCAACCCATGTTCAACATCCGCGTTGGACATCGGGATCAACAAAGCTGCCGCGACGACTTCGCCATCAGCTTCAAAACCAAGCGGAGGCATGACGATCTCATGCCCTGCGGCGCGATAGCGGTCTTGCAGAACCTGCAAGACTTCGTCGAGCGAGTTGAATCGCAGCAGATTGAAGAGCCGTCGCAACAGACCGGGAGGCGGGAGCTTGGCCTTGCCGGTTAGTGGGTTCTCCGGGAACAGCGGCAAGTTTTTTTCGTTCCGGGTTGAACTTAGTTCGAGGTTACGACCGTGGAACAACGGACGCACCAGAGCATGCAACAGCGACGTGCCATCGAGTTCGCCATCTTCTCGTCGAACTTCCTGCGATCGGCTCGGTTTCGACCAGTCGATGAGCGCGAGAACGGGAACCCAGCGAATGATCTCCTCAAGATCGAGTGTCCCATCGTTGCGCAGCAGGTGTTGGATCGTGGCGGCTCGGCATGCACAATTTGTCGCGTTCAAAAACGGTCGCGAATCCTCTTTCGTCGCGTCCACCAGTCGGCGATGAGCCACATCGAGCATCACTGACAGCGGCGATCCGCTCCCCCAGACAGCGGCTGGCGGACGAGCTTTCGGAAAGCGAGTCGTTCGGATGTTGCCTTGCTTGTCGTGCTGGGTTTCCAGACCAAAGACATTCGCCAACAACGGCAGGTCGCTGGAATTGGATTGCCAGCCGATGGACGCGATGGCTCGCGCGACTTCGATCTCCAGCGGCAGTGGGTCGTCGGGATGCCAAGCAAGGTCGAACCACTCCGGGGCGAGAGTCCGCAAAGGAATGCAGCGATCTCGCAGCCCCTTGTTGCGGTCGATTCGAGTTTGAGCCTTGGTCATCGCCAACAACAGCGACTGCCAGCGTGTGGCCTCATCGGGACGCTCGCCAATTCGCAAGATGGCCGCTTCGATGGGGCCGCTCAAGCCGACGAACTTGCCTTTTTGCTTCGAGTCGCGCGGCTCGAACGGGAAGCGATTCATCCAGCCGGATTCAATCAGCGCACCCAATTGCCGCGCCGCTTTCGCGCGAACATCATCGCCGTGACCGACCGCGATGCGTTCTCGCGGGATCGCCTCGAAGACCTGCGACGAAGTTGTCTGTCTTAATTCAAAGCGAGCGAACTCGGTGACGCCCGCGTCGACTCCCGTGGAGAGCGCAGCGACTGCGAACTCGGCCGGTGCCGACGCCGCCCGCCCGCCGATGCGAGCCAGACCGCGTTGCAGCAGCGTGGAGACCTCGCCGACCGTCGCAGGATACTCCCACAATGGAGCCCAGAACTCGGCGCGAGCCATGCCGATCTCGCCATCAGTCTCCGGCTGAGCCGGATCGGATACGAATGGGAACACGGCATACGGACGTGACCGCGATCCCATGCGACGATTCACGCCGCCAGTCAGCAGAAACGCCCCTTCCATCGAGAGCAGCACCGACCACGGCGAAAGCTGTCCCTCGCGATACCAACCCTGCCCGCTGTTGAACGTCTTGTTTGCGAAAACGAACCAAGTCCCGCCACTCGCCAAATCGGGCATCGAGCAATCGGCTCGCCCGGTCAGCGTAGCTTCCAACCACTCACCGCGTTCAGGCTTCTTCAACAACTTGGCGGCATCGTTCCACGCTTTGGCTAGATCGCGTTTGCCCACATTGCCGCCGGTGCCCAACACGGGGTTGAAGCAATTGCGGCCGAGTCCGACGACATGCGCATCGACCAATCGAACTTCCTCAATCGACCGTGCGTTGCGTTCGTCCCAAAGGTTGAAGGACGTTTTCGCTTTTGTGTCCGCCTTCTGCGCCGTGCTCCACCAACGCTCGTAAGGCGTGGGCGTCCACTCAGTCAGCAGAAACTTCGTGATCTCATTGAGGTCAGCAGCTTCGTCAGACAGGAGTTTGAAGCGACCCTGATGCCAGCAGGCTCGAATCGTCGGCCAGCGTTGAGCCGCTGCACTGAGGACTCCCAATCCTGCGAGGTAGTGTCCAAGGCTATCGACGTTGATGCCGTCGAGCGTGAATGCGCGCAGCTTTCGAGTCATGACCGTGCTCCTTTCCCAGGCGTCCGACTCGCTCGGATGTCCGCAGCAACCAGCAAGGCTTCGAGGTAAGCCAGTGCCAGCGGTCCCAATGCTTGCGGTTCGTTTTTAGGGATGACTTCTCGCGCGACCGCTGCTCCACCGGGAGTTGGACCGAGTAACTCGGCCACCATCTGCAACCAACTTGGACAGTTCAGCGAAAACGTCCCACCGGCTTCGTCCCATTCACCGCTTGCTCCGACACGGCGGCAGTCCGTCTGAAGTTTGACCTCATTCGGGAAGATCCCATCCACCTTCGGCAGCTTGTCCCCTGCGTTCAATCCGAAGACTTCATCCTTGTCAGTACGACTGCTCAAGACCGTGCGAACTTTGCCGTGATGACTGGCAATCAAGTACACGGCCAAGGCCGACAATTCTGAATCGCCATCTCGCCACGCTTGCCACGCGGCCAGCGCGCTGGCGGCTTCGTGCCGCAGTCCGGGACGAAACGCGGCAGTGAGTCGCTTGCGAAACTCCGCGAGTCGAGCCGGCGACAGATGAGTCACACGCTCATCAATCGAAGCCGCGCGCGGGTCCGGGAACTTTGCCCACAACGTCTTCTGACCGATCCTTGAGTCGATGATTCCCAACCAATGTTCGGCAACTTCGTGAAACTCGGCGAAGTCTGAATCGCTGATGACTTGCTTTAGCTTTTCACGAATACTCTCGACGTACCGCGCCACCGCTGCTTGCCAACTGGCGACACCCTTGCCCCAATCGTGCCAGCGCCCCGCTATTCGCAAGGCGTCGGCGTGGACCGAACCCTTCAATCCGACGCAGTCGCTCAATTCGGTCACTTCGGCTTCGACATCGAGCAGATGCTGATCCAACTCCAGCCAGCTTTGGCACCCACTCCAGCGATCAGCATCAAATCCATCGCCCTGCTCGGCACGATCCGGCAGCACTATGAAGTCGCGGTCGTTGGTCGCGCCGCTCCATCCCGAATCGCCGCGATATCCGCCCGCCGACTTCGGCAGGAGCAATGTCATGCCCGGCTGGATGTCACCCGCGCGTCGCGACTCCCAGCGCGCTGTTTCAAAGTTCCATTCCCACACCACCGTGGTCTTGCCGAGGAACGTCCGAAACTCGAAGAACGGAACGGGGCAAAGCTCATCACGTTCGGGTTCGGACTGAGTCCAATCACGGCTCTTCGACGGATCGAAATCGCGCCAGAAGACATGCACATCAACATCCCGATCTTGACTCCGCACGAACGGAGCGACGTTGGTGAAGCCCCCAGCCAAGTCCGGCTCTGTCGAGAACAGCCCGCAGAAATCTGATGGGCGAATCACGACATCGCTTGAGGTCTGCAACGCGCTGACGCTCTCCGGCGTCGCCAGCACAGAGTCGAGCGCATCGCGATATCGTTCGCCGTTCGTTTGTCGCGTCACAACGGCTTCGATCAATTTGCGAGCGACATCAATCGCAGGTTTTTCGTATGGGCCGATGCGCTTTGCGTTCGGAACGTTTTCGCCCTTGTTCTGGTCGTCTGCTTTCGGCATCCAGAACATCGCCGCTGCGTTCGGTTGAGCACCTTCGCGATTGAGCCGTCCAAGTCTCTGAATGGCGGACGGCCACGGCGCGATCTCACTCCAGAGCCGGGCTGCCGACACGTCAAACCCGGCTTCAATGACCTGCGTCGAGACCACTATCAGCCCCGGATGATTCGCCACCGCTCCGGTTTCGCGATCCACCTGCGCCAAGAACTGTTTCAACTGTTTCATCCGATCGGCACGGTCCATCGGTCGGAATCGGCCATGCAGTAGAAGCAATTCCGGCTTTGGCGTTTCCGTAGTGCTGGTCGCCGCCTTCTTCTTCCCTTTGACGGGACGCAGTTCCTCCGCCAGTTCGCGATACGCCTCCTTCGCGCCGGGCACCGTATTCAACACAACAAGTGAAACACGACCGACGGCATGTTGAGCAATGATGTCGGCGGCTTTCGGCTTCTTCGAGACAATCTGTATTCGCTTCTCAGCCAGCAACCGACGTTGAATCTCCGGCGTCGCCAGATCGCGTTCACCCAGTTCGAGTGATGGTGCCTCCGTCAATTCCCAGTCCACTCGGTCCCGAGTTCGGAACATGTCGGAACCCAACGTGGCCGACATCCAAACAAATTGAGTCGGTCTCAGTGGTGGCCACAACTTCTTCGCGAATGCGTCAAGCTGCACCGACGTGGCCAACGCGTTCCCCATGAGTTGCACTTCGTCGAAGACCCACAGCGAATCACTCAGCAGCAACCCAAACTCGGTGGGCCAACGCCCACGCCTCGCCGCATAGCCTCGATTCAGCGCTCGCGACAGCAACATGTCCTGTGTGCCGATGAGAATCGCATCTCGTTCCGGATGCTCCGCCCAGTTGTCCGACTTCGACCCGCCCATCAGCACATGCACCGCGACAGCATCGGCTCTCGTCACATCCAACGAATACGAGTCGATCAGTCCGCCGCCGGTTGTCTCGTAGGCAACTGTCCCCGCAAACTCGCCGAGCCGATCCAACCATTGAATCGCACAGTCCCGCGTCTGCTCCACCAAGGTCCGCATCGGCAGACAATAGACGAGACGTCGTGGAGTCTTTTCACGGATGGCCTGATCCGCATGTCGGCGACGATACAACCAGCCGAGGATTGCGGTCGCCGTCTTGCCAACTCCGGTGGGCACGTTGAGCAAATCGGGCAACTCACCGTCTTCTGCAAACGCACGCTGATAGGGGTAACTATCACGTCCCGTTGCCTGCTTGAAAAAGTTGTCGAACATGTTGATTCCTGTCAGACACACAAACCGTGGTGCAGCATCTCAACGCTGAATTTTCCAAACAGCAAGCGGCGGCGGACGATGTTCTCTGATGTCACATTTTCTGAATGGCTGTTGTAGCTGGTCTCCTGACCGAGCCATCCGCCGCGGCGGATTGATCGAAGGTCTCGCAGTTTGCGGGGAGACCTTCGGTCGGAATGAAGTGGCTCGGTCGGGAGACCGGCCACAACCGAGAGCTTCATGGTTCGGACTCCTGAGGCATGGGCAGGCGGGCGAGGCGTTGTTCGAGGAGGTGTTCGTCGGGGAGGACGGTCT
>SYJG01000147.1 GCA_005798445.1 Planctomyces sp. | reverse complement strand
TCCTTCAAAATCGCGAATTGCCGCTCCGACACCACCACCTTCGCCGCCTTCCCTGGCATGACACACCTCCTTGACCAAGTCCGCAGAGTTGAGTCAAAAATGGCGTCTGGTGGTAGATCAACTTTCGATGGCGGCACTAGATACCTACCAAATCGCCCATTTGCAATCGTGAAGTGAGTGACCGGCACTCACCTGAAACAACAAGCAACAATAGCCAGCCATGATTGAGCGGGATTTGCCGGTTGAGCCGACTTTGATGCGACCTGACGGTTGGTGGTTCGTAACTGACTGCCAATTCCTTCCGGGTGATGGCGTTTGGCAACTATTCAAAGTCCATCACTACCGAGGAGTGAGTTTCTTGCAGCCCAAGTGGCTGGCTTCGCCATCAGGGACTCCTCCGATTTTTCCAGCCGCACCGATCGCAAGGGCCGCTCGGATCGCGGGAATGGGGTTGTGAATCGGTGACTTCGCCGGTTCGGCAAAGAGCCAACGATTTGCCGATTTTGAAGTTGCGCGCTACTTCGATCAAGTCTGCGCAGTCGGCAACTCCTTGACCGAAGGGGGGCGTCGGGTATGCTTCGCCCGTTCGAGGGAGACGCAGGGAAGTGCCTCCAAGTCTGAACGCTTGAGGACTTGTCGAGTTCAGCAAACTGCTTTTCAAAGGCCGTTGCCTCACAGCCGAATGATCGCCCCAGCCGTTGTTCCCCCCAAGGTCGCTTTGCTCGGTTGCTTCGTTACCAACGCACCCACCAGGGAGAGATCGTGTCCACAGACCTCGCCAACAACGACTTCAAGGAATTGGTTCGCTCCCGAACCGACCTTGTCGCGCTCGTCGGTGAGTCGGTGGCACTGACCCCCTCGCGAGGCGGGGCCGAGTTCAAATGCCTCTGCCCATTTCACGACGATCACTCACCGTCGCTGGTCGTGTATCCCGACCGGCAGACGTTCCGCTGCTGGGCCTGCAGCACCGGCGGCGACTGCTTCACCTGGGTCATGGAATTCGACAAGGTTGAATTCCGCGAAGCCCTCGAATCGCTGTCGAAACGAGCCGGCTTGGAAATGCCCACTTTCGCCGGACGTCGGCAAGAGAACGCCGTCGCGAAGACCGACGTGCTCGACGTGCTGTCTTGGGCGGAGAACGAGTTTCATCGCTGCCTGCTCGACTCACAGATGGCAGCGCCGGCTCGCGACTATTTGAAGGAACGCGGATTCACGGCCGAGACGATCGCCAAGTTCAAACTCGGTTTCGCGCCGAACGACGGCCAATGGATCATCGCTCGCGGACGAGGCAAGGTGCCGCTCGAACCAATGGAGACGGCTCGGCTCATCAAGAAGAGCGACGAGGGAGACGGCTACTACCAGTTCTTCCGCAACCGAGTGCTGTTTCCGATTCGGAACGACAAAGGCCGCTGCGTGTCGTTCGGCGGCCGAGTGCTGCCGCAGTTCGCTCAGCCGGGAGTCGGCAAGTACATCAACGGCCTCGAAAGCGACGTCTATTCGAAGAGCAACTTGCTGTTCGGCTTCGACGCCGCCCGCGAGGGGATTCGCAAAGCTCAGACGGCTGTCATCGTCGAAGGTTACACCGACGTGTTGATCCCGCATCAGTTCGGCGTGACCAACGTCGTCGGCGTCTGCGGAACGGCTTTGACTCAAGCCCACGTTGACCGGCTCAAACGATTCGCTCAGCGGATCGTGCTGATGTTCGACGGCGACGAAGCGGGACGAAACGCCGCCGAGAAGGCTCTCGCCAACTTCCTGGGGGAGAACATCGACCTGCGAGTGCTCGTGCTGCCGAACGATCAAGACCCGGACGAGTTCTTGTTCGCTCACGGAGCGGACGAGTTTTGCCGGCAGATTGACATCGCGGCCGAGGCTTGGGACTTCAAACTGCAAACGGAAATCAATCGGCACGGGCTGGTCTCGATCGACGCTCGGCATCGCGTGCTGACAAGCATGTTGGAGTTGCTGGCCAAGGTGCCGAAGCTGCGAGGGTCGGTGAAAGAGGACGTGATTCTCAATCGACTGGCGAGTCGCACGTTGCTGTCGGAGCAGGTCGTACGGCAACGATTGAACGAGGCGAGATCGACCGCGGCAGCGCAGTCATCGCGTACCGCTCAAAGCAGTTCGTTGCCAAACAGCAACAGGACTGCTGCAGGAATGCCTCAAAGTGGCTCAGAGACAACGACTCGAACCAACAGTGCGCCGGGCGCGCCACTTGGCACCAAATCACTGCGAGTGGACGGTACTCCGGGCAATCGCGGTCTATGTTTCTTCGACCGGCCCCTCTCCAAGGGGGACCGAATGGAATGCGAATTGTTGGAGATCATCTTCACCGACCCCTCCACGCTGGACGTGATCCGGCGGGAGATCGGCGACGAGGACTTTGACAACGAACAGGCTCGCACGTTGCTGCAAGTCTGCTTTGACCTGATGGACCACGACGAGACGCCGACGTTTGAACGGATCAGCGCGGCGATCGAAGACGCGGCCCTCATGCGACTGTTGGTGTGGATCGACGAACAAGCTCGAAAAAAGGAGATCGCGGTCAAGCTCAAAGACAATTCGATGGCCCCCAGCGGCGCGACCGTGCCGCATTACCTGACTCAAGCACTGCAACCCATCTGGCGACGCCGTGCCGAGCAACAGCATCAGCGAAACACCGGGCGACTCGCCCAACAACCGGATGCGCGTGCCGGTCTAAATCCCAACGCGAAAGCCCTGCTCGAGCAGGCCACAGCGTTTCATCAGAAACGTGCCGCCAAGGCCACTTGGCAATAGACGTTGGAATCCCGCCTTCAGACGGAACAATCCGCCTGAAAACGGGACTCCAGCACAGTTCCCCCACCCTTGCCGAATCTCACTGAACGCGAAGGAACTGACTGTGCATAAGCTCGACGAAGCCCTGACAAAGTTGGTCGCCGAAGGTCGCAAACGCGGCTGCCTGACCTACACTCAAATCAATGCCTATCTCCCAGACGAAGCGGTCAACCCAGAAAAGTTGGACGACCTGTTGATGCTGCTGGAAGAGCACGGCCTGGACATCGTGCAGGACGACTACGTCCCGCTACTGACTCCGGCCGAGGCCAAGAAGCTCAAGCCGAAAATCAAAGAAGAGATGCGGGATCGCAAAGTCGATGACCCCGTCCGCATGTACCTGTCGCAGATGGGCGAGATTCCGCTGCTGACTCGGCATCAGGAAATCTCGCTGGCCAAACAGATCGAGATCACGCGCCGCCGCTTCCGCCGGACGCTGCTGGACACGGAATTCGCGCTGCTGACAGCGATCGAGATTCTCACCAAGGTCAGCAAGAACGAGATGCCGTTCGATCGCACGATCAAAGTGTCGATGACCGAAGGCTTGGAAAAGAACCAAATCCTCGGCCGCATGCCGTTCAATCTGCGAACGATCGAAGTGCTCCGCAAGCAATACCTGGTGGACGCTCGGAAATGGCTCGCCCTCGACGCAACTTCCGACAAACGGAAAGAGGCGGAACGAGTAATGACTGCTCGGCGTCGCAAGATCGTCACGCTCGTCGAAGAACTTTCGGTGCGCACGCAACGATTGCAGCCGGCTCTGAAAAAGCTGGAGCAGATCTCGTCGCGAATGAATCAGCTCGAAAAGTATCTGCGTGACCCGCGCATGAAGAACTTGAAAGACGATCGTGCCAACTTGCAGAAGGAGCTGAACGACCTGATGCAGGTGACGCTCGAGACACCCACGACGCTGCGGACGAAATTGAAGCTCATCGCCAAACGATACGGCGAATACGAACAAGCCATGCGCGACCTGTCCGGCGGCAACCTGCGGCTGGTCGTCAGCATCGCCAAGAAGTACCGCAACCGTGGCCTGTCGTTCCTGGACCTGATCCAAGAGGGGA
>SYJG01000146.1 GCA_005798445.1 Planctomyces sp. | reverse complement strand
GGGAAGCTCATCGCTTGGACGGAACAGACCTGTCACTGGAAACTGGAGATCGTGAAACGCTCCGACCAGGCCGAGGGCTTCAAGCTCTTGCCACGTCGCTGGGTGGTGGAACGAACGATCTCGTGGGTCAACAACGGCCGCTGGCTCGGGAAGGACTATGAATACTGGTCGGAAACCAGCGAAGCATTGATCCACGTCGGTAGGATCGAAGTCATGCTCAAGCGACTCACCGGTCACCCACTCACCGAAGCCGCTCGCCGACAACTCGCAACCTGACCCCAAATCTCTAACTTCCCGCACGCCCTCTAAGACGAGCGCTGGCAGTTCGTTGAACATTCTGCGGGAACCTGACTGCGTGGATATTCGTCGAACGACTCGGAATAATCCGCCGCGAACCGGTCGCCGAATTCTCAGGCGATTCTTCAGCCGGTTCGATAGACATCTCTGATTCAACAACTGGGGAATGCATCCATGTCTCAGCCCGTGGCGACGACTGTTTCGGAAAAGCTGTCAGAAAATGATGTCCAGGCGATTGATCACCTGCGTGAGGTTTACGCTCGGCTGAAGAAAGAGCTGGGCCGTGTGATCGTCGGCCAGACGGACACGATCGAGCGGCTGGCGATTTGCCTGTTCGCTCGCGGACACGGCCTGCTGATGGGGGTGCCGGGGTTGGCCAAGACGCTGCTGGTCAGCAAGCTCGCCGAGACCATGTCGCTGAAATTCAGCCGC
Source organism: Planctomyces sp. (assembly GCA_005798445.1). GTDB lineage: Bacteria > Planctomycetota > Planctomycetia > Planctomycetales > Planctomycetaceae > SXKJ01. The sequence goes on along the minus strand of SYJG01000146.1, from coordinate 27,160 downwards.
ATCCAGTTCACTCCCGACTTGATGCCGATGGACATCACTGGCACCGACATCCTGCAAGACACCGACAGCGGCAAACGCGAGTTTCATTTCGTGCATGGCCCGATCTTCGCCAACATCGTCCTCGCTGATGAGATCAACCGTGCTCCGCCGAAGACTCAGGCGGCGATGCTCGAAGCGATGCAGGAGCACAAGGTCACGGTCGTCGGCAAAGCGTTCACGCTCGACGCTCCATTCCTCGTCCTGGCGACGCAGAATCCGGTCGAGCAGGAAGGGACGTACCCGCTCCCCGAAGCACAGCTCGACCGGTTCATGTTCCTGATCGAGCTGGACTACCCGTCGGAATCGGAAGAGATCGCGATCGCTCGCACGACGACGGGAGACGCTCTGCCCGAACTCAACCACCTGCTCCATGCCGAGGAGATCCTGCGGCATCAACAGCTCGTCCGTCGCGTGCCGGTGCCGGACCACATTTACCAATTCGCCGCGCGGCTGGTGCGGAAGACTCGCCCGAACGGCGAGACCGCTCCCGGTTGGCTCAAGCCGCTCGTCGCCTGGGGAGCCGGCCCGCGAGCCGTCCAAAACTTGATCCTCGGCGCGAAAGCCCGCGCGGCACTGATGGGGAGCTACATGGTCCGCCTGGAAGACATCCAAGCGGTCGCCGTCCCCGTCCTGACACACCGCATCATCACCACCTTCGCCGCTCAGGCCGAGGGAATCGACGCCAAGAAGATCGTGAGACGACTTGTCGAAGAGACGAACGCGGAGGGCTGATCGATGCCGTTTTTGGTGACAATGACCGAAGACGCGGAACGCCAGTTCTTGGCATTGGCTGTTCGCGATCAGCGAATTCTTCAAGGTGCGATTGGCAGCCGATTGTTTCATGAACCCACCAAGGAATCTCGATCCATCAAACGACTGCGGCCCAATTCGATTGCGGAGTTTGAGCTTCGCATCGGTGATTTGCGGGTCATGTACGCCGTTGACTCGGCAAATCAAGAGGTCATCATCGGTGTCGTGGGTGAGAAACGGGGCAACAAGTTGTTTGTCGAAGGACGTGAATACCATGACCACAAAAGTGATCAGCCTGAATGAATTCGAGCACGGCTGGCGCGGTGTTCTCGAATCATGCACTGAGCCGGGACAGTCAGTCGTCGTCGAGTTGCCGAATCAACGGCGGGTCAGCATCCAAAATTGGGACGCCGACGATGACTTGATCGACCAACTCCTGGAGAACAATGCGGAGTTTCGCGACATGGCGCGGAAGTCATTCGCTGGGCCGCGCCGACCGTTTCCGCTGACGACTCAACCGGGAACTTGAACGGACTCATTTCATGTTCGCCGATCGTCAGCCTCGCAGTTTCTTGGACACCGGCGCGTTGTCGCGACTGGCGGCGGTGCCGTTGAATGCTCGGCGAGCGATGCAGGGGAACGTGTCGGGACGGCACACCAGTCCGCATCGCGGAGCCAGCGTCGAGTTCGCCGAGTACCGAAAATACGTCCCCGGCGATGACCTGCGGCGGCTCGATTGGCGAGCGTACGGACGCTCCGATCGCTTCTACGTCAAAGAGTTCGAGGCGGACACGAACCTGCGGCTGTGCGTGGTGCTCGATACGAGCGGCTCGATGGACTTCGGTTCGACTGGCATCACGAAGATCGAGTACGCGAGGAAGATCACCGGATCGCTGGCCTACTTGGCGAGCCAACAGGGAGACGCCGTCGGTCTGTCGTGCGTCGCGAACAAGATCGTCCGCAACATTCCGCCGAAGCGCGGGCCGGCTCACCTGATGAATGTCTTCGACATCCTCGAACAGGCTCAGCCAAGCGGCGAGACGCAGCTTGTGTCCGTGCTGCACGAACTGGCCGAGACGATCCGGCAACGAGCGTTGATCGTGATCCTGTCCGACTTCTTCGTCGAACCGGATTTGCTGCGCGGCTGCCTTCAACATCTGCGATTCCGCAAGCACGACGTCACGATGTTCCAGTTGCTCGACCCGCTGGAATTGAACTTCAACTTCCGCCGCCCGATGCGGTTCATCGACATGGAAGGTGGCCCCGCGATCTTCGCCGAGCCGAACGAAATCGCCGACCGCTACCAGAAAGCGTTGCAGGATTTCGCCGACGAACTGCTCGCCGTCGTGCTGGAGTCGGCCGTCGATTTTCACCCGGTGACGATCGACGAAAGTTTCGAGCAAGTACTGATGCGATTTTTGGTCGGACGGACACGAACGAAAGGAGTGCGGTGAAAGTCCCGAAGGGACGACGTAATAAAGCCGGGGGCGAAAGCCCCCGGTGGCTCGGCAACAAATCATTGAAGCCCCGAAGGGGCGACAGATTCATGCGACGTCAAACACGATTAATACCTCCATCGCCCCTCCGGGGCTTTGACAACATTTGATTTTCGAAACCGTGGGCTCACGCCCACGGCTTCATTCCTTCGTCCCTCCGGGACAGAGAATGCGACTTCTCCCATGAGAGCCAGTTGACTGCTATGAGTTTTCTTCAACCGATGTTGCTCGCCGCACTGCCGCTGATCGCGCTGCCGATTCTGATTCACCTCATCAACCAGCGGCGGTTTCAGACGATCCGCTGGGGGGCGATGATGTTTTTGCTCGCCGCGAATCGAATGTCGCGCGGGTACGCGAAGCTGCGGCAATGGCTGATCCTGCTGTTCCGCACGCTGGCGATCGCTGGCTTGATCGTCGGAGTCGCTCGGCCATTGGCGAGTGGCTGGCTGGGGCTGACCGCCGGAGGCCGACCGGACACGACGATCATTTTGTTGGACCGCTCGCCCAGCATGAGGCAGCAAGGTGAGGGACAGGTTGGCACGAAGCTCGACACTGGACGGCAGCAGTTGGCTCGGTCGTTGAACATGCTCGGCTCGGCCAAGTGGGTGCTGATCGAGAGCACGACGAATCTGCCTCGCGAAATCGAATCGCCCGACGCGCTGCTGAATTTGCCCGCGACCGAACCGGCGAGCGCGTCGGCCGATTTGCCGGCGATGCTGCAAGCGGCTCGCGATTACATCCAGGCGAACAAGTCGGGACGCACCGAAGTTTGGATGTGCTCGGACATTCGCGCCAACGACTGGAACGCCGAGAGCGGTCGCTGGACCACGCTGCGAGATGCGTTTCTCGAACTGACTCAAGGTGTCCGATTTCACCTGCTGGCGTACCCGCAAGCGGCGGTCGGCAACTCAGCCGTGCGCGTAACCAACGTGCGACGGCAGCAAGGGAGCGACAGCGCGGAGTTGCTCGTGTCACTGAAGTTGATTCGCGAAGGGGTGGCGGACGACGCCGAGAAGATCGCCGTGCCGGTCTCGTTCGAGATCGAGGGGGCACGCTCAGAAACCACCGTCGAGATGACCGGTTCACAGTTCGAGTTGAAAGATCATCGCATCCCGATCGAACGCTCGAAGGATCGCGGTTGGGGGAAAGTCTCGATCCCGGCGGATGCGAACTCGGCGGACAACGATTTTTATTTCGTGTTCGATCAACCCGCCGTGCGGCAGACGATCATCGTGGCCGACGACACGAATGCCGCTCGGCCGCTGCAACTGTCGGCGTCGATCTCGCCCGATCCGGCGGTGAAACTGGCGGCGGAAGTGCTGACAACCGATCAACTGCCGACGGTCGCCTGGGATCAAGTCTCGCTCGTGTTGTGGCAGGCTCCGTTGCCAGAGGGAGCCGCCGCCGACGCCGTGCAGGCGTTTGTGGATCGCGGCGGACAAGTCGTTTTCTTTCCGACTCAAGGCATCACGAGTACCTCGTTCGCCGGAGCGTCTTGGCAGTCGTGGGTCGAATCGCCGGACGGCATCGCGATCGAGACGTGGCGTGGCGATCAGGACTTGTTGTCGCACACGCAAAGCGGCGCGGCGCTGCCCGTCGGATCGTTGCAGGTCCGCAAGCACTGCGTTCTGTCGGGCGAGCACATCGCGCTGGCGACGCTCAAAGGGGGAACACCGTTGTTGGCTCGCGTGACGACGAATCGCGGCGGCGTTTATTTCTGCACGACGACTCCGGCGGCGGCAGACTCGTCGCTCGCGGAGAACGGAGTCGTGTTGTATGTGCTCGTGCAACGCGCACTCGCGAGCGGCGCGGCGGTGCTCGGCAATACTCGGCAACTGGTGGCTGGGGATGTCTCCGGCGAGCAACCGACCGCATGGCAACAACTCGCCGGACCGCCGGAGGCGCTCTCGACCGAGTTCGCGTTTCACGGCGGGGTTTATTCGGGGGGTGAGCGACTTCTGGCGCTCAACCGTACGACGGCCGAAGATCAATCGGCGGTGTTGCCCGATGGGCGCGTCGCCGACCTGTTTCAAGGACTCGACTTCGCTCGCGTCGATGACAAAGCCGGCAACCTCGCCGCGCTGATTCAAGAGATATGGCGTCTGTTCCTCGTCGCCATGATCATCGCGTTGATCGTCGAGGCGGCGTTGTGCCTGCCTCGCGTTGCATCAACGGTGGCAGCGTCCCAGCCGGCATTCACGGAATCGTCCCAAAACGAATTGAAAACAAAAGACAGAACACTAATGACCGCTGATCTTCGCTAATCCGAATTAGTGCCGATCAGTGAAGATTAGTGTTCCCCAAACTCATGAATTCCACCCGCTCACTCACGTTCTTGTGGACTCCCGGCTCGCTGGCTGTGTCGGTGATCGCGGTGTTGGTCGCGGCCGGCTTCTGCTGGGCGGCGTGGCGACGTTCGGGTTATCGCCCATCGTTTGGGATGCTCGAAGTTTTGCGGTTGGTGATCGTCGCGCTGGCGGCGGTGATGTTCAATCAGCCGGAGTGGGTCGAGGAATTTCGGCCCGACGAGAAACCGTCAATCGCCGTGCTGTGGGATGACTCGACCAGCATGGGGACGAAGGACGTCTCGCCGAGCAGTTCGCCGGGGACGCCGAACTCGACGCTGATGGCTCGTAAAGAGGCGATTGCCGGGATGATCAACGCCTCGGCTTGGGCGAAGTTGAACGAACGGATGAACGTCGTCATTCAGCCGTTCGCCTCGCCGCAGCCGGGACACGGGACCGATCTGCATGAGCCGCTCGCGCAGGCTCCGGAGAAGTTCAAGAACTTGCTCGGCGTCGTGCTGATCTCGGACGGCGATTGGAACGAAGGTCCGCCGCCGGTGCAGGCGGCCTCACGGTTGCGGCTGAAGGGGGTGCCGGTTTTCACGGTGCCGGTCGGGAGTCCGACTCGGCTTCCGGATTTGGAATTGCTGAGCCTCGACGCGCCGACGTTCGGCATCGCGGGGAAGTCGGTGCGGATTCCGTTCGCGATCGAAAGTTCTCTGCCGCGAGAGACGACGACCACCGTGACGCTCAAGACGTCGGACGGCGACGAGGTCACGAAGGAAGTTCGCATCGCCGCGATGGGACGGACCAGCGATTGGGTTCTCTGGAAACCGAAGACAACGGGCGACTTCACGCTGACGCTCGATGTGCCCAAGCACAGCGACGAGACGCTGATCGACAACAACAAACTGACGGCTCCGATCGTGATCCGCGAAGAGAAACTGAAAGTGCTGGTCGTCGAGTCGTACCCGCGTTGGGAGTACCGATTTCTCCGCAACGCGCTGTCGCGCGATCCGGGTGTCGAGGTTTCTTGTTTGCTGTTTCATCCGGGACTGAGCAAAGTCGGTGGCGGCAACAAGGACTACATCAAGCAGTTTCCCAGCGGCCTTGATGAGCTGTCGAAATTCGATGTTGTCTTCTTGGGGGACGTCGGCATCGAAGGGGGACAACTCACTGAGGAACAATGCCGGTTGCTCAAAGGGTTAGTCGAGCATCAAGCGAGCGGACTCGTCTTCATGCCGGGTATGCAAGGGCGGCAGTTCAGTTTGCTCGACACGGAGTTGGAGGACCTCAACCCAGTGTTGCTCGATGAGGGTCAGCCGAGCGGTTGGGGTTCGCGGACTCAGGGGCACTTTGAGCTGACGGAACTCGGTCGCCGCAGCTTGCTGACGAAGCTGGCCGACACGACGGACGACAATATGGAGGTTTGGGAAGACCTCCCCGGCTTCCAGTGGTACGCGCCAGTTGTGAAGGCGAAAGCCGGAAGCGAAGTGCTCGCCGTTCACAAGGACATCACCAACGAGCACGGCCGCTTGCCGCTGCTGGTGACTCGCACGTTCGGAGCGGGCAAGGTCTTGTTCATGGGGACCGACGGTGCGTGGCGTTGGCGAAAGGGAGTCGAAGACAAATACCACTATCGCTTCTGGGGCCAGGTCGTCCGCTGGATGGCGTATCAGCGAAACATGGCGAAGGGCGAAACCATGCGACTGTATTACTCGCCCGATCAACCGCAGATGCGGCAGACGCTCGCACTGCACGCGAACGTCATGGAACGGAGCGGCGAGCCGCTCGCGAACGGCGACGTGACCGCGCGCATCGTGGCTCCGTCGGGCAAGGCCGAGACCGTGCGATTCACCTCGGCCGGCGACGAGTGGGGCGTCTTCCACAGCCGCTTCACCGCCGAGGAACCGGGCAAGCACGACGTCACGCTGCTCTGCAAGCAGACGAACGCGACGCTGGAAACCTCGTTCTTCGTACAAGGAGTCGCCGCTGAACGAGTCGGTCGCCCGGCTCGCCCCGAAGTCCTCGAAGAGATCGCCCGCGTGACTCGCGGCAAACAGCTTGACCCGTCGAAACTCGATCAAATCGTGCAATCGTTGGCCAATCTTCCGGAACCATTACCGTCCATCCGCCGCGTCCAACTCTGGAGCCACCCCGCCTACGCCGGCCTGCTGGTCTTCCTGCTGGGCGTATTTTGGGTGGGTCGCAAGGTGATTGGACTGATATGATCCTCGCCCGTCGGACGGGTACCCGTGTCCAAGAAATGGAGATCGGAACCATGAGTCTTGCTCATCATCGGTTGACGTTGCCGGAGTCGTTGCAGACGCAATTGCTCGAGTTTCGGCGGCGTGTGTGGACGGTCAAGTTGGTCGAGGCCGTCTGCGGAGCGGTCATCGGCGTCTTGATCGCGTTCCTGGCGACGTTCTTGTTGGACCGAGTGTTCGACACGCCGTGGGAGGTTCGGCTCGGCATCTTTGTGGCGGCGATGGTCGGTTGCGGGTTGATCCCACTCGCGCTGCATCGTTGGATCTGGCGGCAGCGAAAGCTGGAGCAACTCGCGCGGCTGCTGGCTCGGAAACATCCGAGCGTGGGCGATCAGTTGCTCGGCATCATCGAACTGGTTCACAGCGAGAGCGAGCAGGCTCGGTCGTTGACTCTGTGCGAGGCGGCTGTGAAGCAAGTCGCCGAGGTCGCGACGAAGCGGGACTTCAGCGACTCGGTGCCGAACCCGAAGCATCGCCGCCGAGGCGTCATGGCTGGCGTCGCGTTGACGATTGCGGTTGCGCTGCTGGCGATTGTCCCGGCTGCCGCGACGAACGCCTGGGCACGGTTCCTGATGCCGTGGGGTGACACGCCCCGCTACACGTTCACGTCGATTGAGCCGGTGTCGAACCATCTGGTCGTCGCGCACGGCGAGCCGTTCACCGTTTCGGTGGCGTTGGCGAAGGACTCGGCTTGGCAGCCGCTCAAAGGTGAAGTGCAACTGGGTGGTCAACGTCCGGTTTCGGCGAGGCTCCAAGACCGCCACTACGAATTTGAACTCCCCGGCCAAATCGACGAGGGCTGGTTGAGCGTCCGCATCGGCGATCTGTCGCAACGAGTCCGCGTGCAGCCGATGTTGCGGCCGGAGCTGACGTCGATCGGAGCCGCCGTGAATCTGCCGGAGTACCTCGGCCGTTCGCAACCGCAGAAGAAAGACGTACGTGGTGGAACCATCTCGCTGGTCAAAGGGAGCAGCGCGAAATTCACCGCGACCGCGAATCGCCCGCTGGCTTCCGCTCAATTGGATGGAAAGCCGCAAGCGACTGACGGCGACAAGATCACGAGTCCGTCGATCAGCGTCGAAGAATCTCGCAAAGTCGAGTTCACTTGGCGGGATCAACACGACCTCGCCGGCAAAGAGCCATTCACCCTCTCGATCAGCAGCCGCGAGGACGAGGCTCCGTCGATCTCGTGCGAAGATTTGCCGAGACAGCGCGTCGTGCTCGATTCGGAAGCTCTGAACTTCAAGGTCCGCGCTCAGGATGATTTCGGAGTCAAACAGGTCGGCATCGACTGGCAGGGGATCGACACGACGAACTTCAAAGACCCGGCGAAGGGGGAACGCATCCTCGCGGCGGGAGGGACCGACAAAGAGATGTTCGAGTTGGCCGGTACGTTCTCCGCTTCGTCGCTGGGGATCGAACCGCAGCCGATTCAGGTGCGGCTGTTCGTCGAGGATTACTTCCCTGGTCGCGAGCGAGTGTATTCGCCGGTCTACACGTTCTACGTCCTCAACCCGGAGCAGCACGCGATCTGGGTGACCGAGATGCTCAGCAAATGGCATCGGCAGTCGCTCGAAGTCCGTGACAAAGAAATGGCACTGCACGAGACGAACAAAGCTTTGCGAGAGATGTCGCCGAGCGAATTGGATCAACCGGAGAATCGCAAACGGATTGAAGGCCAAGCGGCCGCCGAACGAGCGAACGGACGGCGCCTGTCGAACCTCACGCTCAACGGCGAGGACTTGGTGAAGCAGGCGATGCGCAACCCAGAGATCGGCGTCGGCCATCTGGAGAAGTGGGCAGAGATGCTCGGCATCCTGAAGGACATCTCCGGGAACCGGATGCCTTCGGTCGCCGACTTGCTCAAGCAAGCCTCACAGGCTCCGAAGACTGCTTCGAATTCCGAGTCGCCGAGCAACAACGCTCCGAAGGCGGGACAAAACCGAGCGACCGCTGCCGCTTCGCCCAGCGATCCCGATCCGAAGGACAAGGACAAGAAGCCGCCGACCAAAGTGCCGTCGGTCAGCGATGTCGAATCGACTCACGGCTTCGCGAAGAAGGATGACAAGAACGGAGGAGCATCGCCTCCGAAATCCGGTTCACCGAGTTTGGGTCTGCCAAGCACGTCGCTCATCGGTCCGCCCAAGAAGGGGGATGACTCGTGCCCCGCCGATCAGAAGGTCGAAGAGGCGGTCAAAGAGCAACAGGACTTGCTCGCCGAGTTCGAGAAGCTCACCGACGAGCTCAACAAAGTTCTGGCGAATCTCGAAGGGAGCACGCTGGTCAAGCGGCTCAAGGCCGAATCGCGACTGCAGTACAAAATCGGCGGCCGCATCGGCGATCAAGTCGGTGACGCCTTCGGCTTGCCTCCGAACGCCGCCAAGGAAGAGTCCACGAAACTCTTCACCGAACTGGCCGGCCAGGAGGCCAAGAGCAGCCAAACGATCTCGAACATCATGGATGACTTACAGGCGTACTTCGAGCGGCGTCGGATGATGTCGTTCAAAGCGGTGCTCGACGACATGCGAACGCAAGACGTCATCGGCGGCCTGCGAGCACTCGGTGATGACTTGAAGAAGGAGAACGGCCTGTCGATGGCTCAAGCGGAGTTCTGGTCCGACGCGATGGACCGCTGGGCGGAGGATTTGGTCGATCCGACCAAGGGGGGCACCTGACCCGGCGGCAAATCGCGCGGCAGTTTGCCGCCATCCATCGTTCTGGAAGTTCTGCAAATCCTCGAAGGCGAAGTGAATCTGCGAGAAGAAACCCGCGTCGCCGAACAAGCCAAGCCGGCGATCAAAGCCGAAGAACATGCGAAGCAATCCACGCAACTTTCCGAAACTCAACACAAGCTGGGCGAGCGGATCGACAACGTCGTCGATCGCATCCGATCTCTCGAAAACGGCGAAGAAGAGTTCGCGAAGGAGATCAATCTGCTCCGACAAGTGGGGACAGTGATGCTCGACGCCAAGAGCATCTTGTCGTCCGGCGACACTGGCAAGCCGGCGATTGCGGCCGAGACCGAGGCAATCGAACTGCTCTTGAAGTCGAAACGGATCAACCCGAAAGGTGGCGGCGGTGGTGGCGCGGACCCCGGCGGCGGAGGCAGCGGCACAACGAACGACTCGGCACTGACGCTGATCGGCAGCGGCGTCAACGAAAAGGAAAACCGCGAAGAACACGGCGTCTCGCAAACAACGGGCGATTCGGGTCCGAAGCTCCCAGAAGAGTTCCGTACCGGTTTGGATGAGTACTTCAATCGGCTGGAAAAGAGCGGCAAGAAATAGGGTCGCACACCGCCTTCCATTTTTCGCCCTTCATTTTTTGCCAGCTCCGCTCGATCTAAGACGGCTGGCGAAAAATGGAGGGCGAAAAATCAGAACAAGAATGAGATGCTCCCATGAAGTCACTGTTGTTGGGGATCTTGCTTGTGCCGGTCGTTGTCTTAGCGGACGACGAGAAGCCGGTCGCTGAAAAGAAGGCTGAAGCCAAAGCGGAAGCCGATCCCGAAGCGAAGACCAAACAGGCGGCGCAAACAATCGAGGCGCTGGGCAAAGTATTCGAGGTTTTTGGAGCAGCACTTGGTGGCCGGGCCATTGACCTCGAAGCTCCCGCCGACGAGGCGGTGGGCGTCGAAGAGGCGGGCGTCGCAGACGTGTTACTCGATGTTGCGGTTGCGGCGAGAGACGCAGTGGCGGGTGATCCGCTGGAACAACAATTCGTCCAGCAGTTGCGTCCTTTGGCGAAGACCGAATTGAACTTCGTCCTCGCCATCTGTCAGCCCAATGCCGAGCAATCCAAGAAGCTCCAGGCGGCCAGCGACGCGGCCATGAAAACGGCTGTGAAGAAATTCGCCGAGATTCAAAAGAAGATGCAGCAGGGGCTCCGCGCGGGGCAGGAGCCGCAATGGCCCGATCCTCGCAAGCTGATGTCCGACGTGCTGCTCAAGTCGGTGAAGGAAACGATGACGGAAGACGCCGCGAAGCGCTACGAAGCGGAGCTTGCGAAACGCGCCGCCGCTCGCAAGCGCGCCGCGCTGCTGAACCTGGTCGCGAGGGTCGACAAGGATTTGGTCCTGACCGCCGACCAGCGCGGCAGGCTATCCGAGAAACTCGAAACGAATTGGCAGGACTCGTGGTGCCAGCAACTGGAAACCTTCATGTACGGCGACACCTATTTCCCAGCCCTGCCCGACGCTCAAGTGCTGCCGCTGCTGACCGAAAAGCAAAAGCAGATTTGGAACGGTATCCCCAAACAACAGAACATGATCTGGGGCTGGGCCGGTTTCGGCTTCGTGCAGGCGGTCGATTTCGGCGAGGAAGCGGTGCTCGTGGAAGAGGCCGTCGAAGCCAAGTCGGACGAGCCAGCCAAGGCTGAGGAAAAGAAGCCTGACGAGAAGAAGGACGAAAAGCCGTGAACTGCGGACACGTCGCGAATTTGCTGCCGCACTCGGCTCGCGCCCTCACGGCGAGTGGCCGATCGGCCCCTCAGCCGGTCCGCGCTAGTGCGGGCCGGCTGATTTCCGTGGTGTTCCGAAAGTGTGCCGCGCACTCCATGCGAGTCCTTTCGCTCGTGGCACTGAGCTACGCGGTCGTGAACTCGGAACTGTCGCGAGGTTGTGCCGACGAGGATGACGAGGACGTGGTCGTCACTCCGGCCGCTCGGCAATTTGTGCTCACGGAGCAGCAGTTCGATCAGTTTGTGTTCGGTGTCGGTGTTCGTCAGCCCGTATTGGTCGCCAATGGATTTGAGAAGCAAGCGGCTGCAACGACGACCAATGCGGCTCAAATCTTTCGCAAGCGAATGGGGGCTATCGCCGCCGCAGAAATCGACGTGGTCGATCGCCGCGTGTCTCTGACGGACGCTCAGAAGAAGAAACTGAAACTGGCCGCGCGAGGCGACATCGAGCAACACATCCGCCGCGCGAACGAACTCCGCCCGAAGCTGACCGCAAAGCCGCTCGATCAGCCGCAGTACGTCGAACTCATGCGTGAACTGCAGCCACTGCAGATGGTTCAGCAGTCGGGGCACGTCGGCGAGACCTCGTTGTTTCGGAAGACGCTGCGACACTGTCTGACCGACGAACAGCGTGTTCGCTGGCAGGCGCTCGAACGCGAGCGGTGGCGGACGGCAGTCGAGTCCGCGATCGTAACGTGGCAACGAATGCCCAACGGATTCATGCTGACGAACGAGAGCCGGGGGCAGTTCGTGGACGTGCTCGTCGAACACGGCGACATCCCGGACACGCGGAACAGCTACATCCACTACGTCGTGCTGGTGGAGGCAGGCAAGCTGGAGGATCGCTTGAAACCGCTCGTGTCCGAAGAGGTTTGGGAAAAGCTCCAGAAACAGATCACTCAGGCGCGACAGGTCGAAGCGACGTTGCGGAAGTCCGGCCAATGGCCGGCGCGAGCCACGGATGACGACGTGGCCGACTCGAAGATTGACGGAGTGAAGGACTGATGATGAGGCACGTTTCGGTTCTGGTAGCCACGCTCGCCAGAGCGTGGGTCGGATGGCACGCACGCCCACGCTCTGGCGAGCGTGGCTACGGCTGGCGATCCGGCTTGTTCGGTGCCTGCTTATCGGCGTTCTCAATCCTTTTCATCGGAGCGGCGTTCGCTCAGGACGAGGACGACGAGCCGATGCCGGCTGGTATGCAGGTGCAGAACTTTGAGATTCAGGAGAATCAATTCGACTCTTGGATTTTTCAGAACTTCCCGACGGCTGTGGCGGCTCGGAAGCGGTTGGATGAAATGCTGATGCTGCGGATCGACGACGTGGATCAGGCGTGTCAGCTCACCGAACCGCAGCGAAAGCGACTGCGATTGGCCGCGCGGGGCGACGTGGTGCAGTTCTTTGAGAAAGTCGAAGTCGTCCGCAAGAAGTTTCTGCTCGTGCGCAAGGACCAGCAAAAATTCAACGAGATCTGGCAGGACATCTCACCGCTGCAAGTGCAGTTTCAAGCTGGACTCTTTGGCGACGATTCGTTCTACCACAAGACGCTGCGAAACATGCTCAAGGGTGAACAACTCTCGAAGTACTCGCAGATCGACGGCGAGCGGCGGAAGTTTCAGTACCAGGCGAAAGTGGAGCTGGTCGTGGCGATGCTCGAAAACGCGATACCGCTGCGCGATGAGCAGCGGCAGAAGCTGATCACGCTGATCGTCGATGAAACCAAGCCGCCCCGCAGCTTTGGCCAGCAGCAGGATTACTACCTCGTGATGTGGAACGTCTCGAAGATTCCGGAGAAAACGCTCAAGCCGCTGTTTAGCGAGGCGGAATGGAAAGTTTTGAATCAGCAGTTCGCTCAGGTGCGCGGATTGGAACAGTGGTTGAAGCAGAGCGGAGCGCTGGCGAAAGACGGAGAAGAGGAATGACCAAGGCTCAAAACCCAATGTCCAAGGAATGTCCAATGTCCAAGTTCCAAAGCAAGATTGGTCGTTGGTCATTGGTCAGTGGTCATTGGTCATTGGGATTTGGGCATTCCTTGGTCATTGGGATTTGGACCTTGGGATTTGCCGCTTCGGTCTTGGGATTTGCCGCGGTCGCTGCAGCCCAGCCTCCCAACGCGCGCATCGGTGAGATTGTTCCGCGCGATGTGCGTGAGATGTACGACCGCGGATTACAGTATCTCGCGACCACACAGTCGGAGAACGGAGACTGGACCGGCGGTGGGGGCGAGCAGGGGCCGGGGGTCACAGGCTTGGGTTTGATGGTGTTTCTCGCGTCGGGCGAAGACCCGAACTTTGGTCTCTACAGCAACAACGTGCGCAAGGCGTGCCGCAACATCATCACGCAGCAGAACGCGAGCACCGGGATTCTCGGCAACAGCATGTATCACCACGGCTTCGGCATGTTGGGCCTGGCCGAGGCCTACGGCGCGGTTGATGACCGAAGTCTATGGCCGGAAGGAAAAGGGAAGGATCAGCGTTCGATCGGAGTCGCTTTGGAGTTGGCGGTTCGGGCGGCAATCACGTCACAGAAGAAGAATCCGTTGGGAGCGTGGCGGTACTCGCCCGATGCGACGGATGGTGACACCTCGGTCAGCGGAGCTGTCTTAGTCGGCTTGCTGGCGTCGCGCAATGCCGGTATCGAAGTGCCCGATGAGGTCATCGACAAGGCAATCTCGTACTACACGAAGATGACCGCCGCATCTGGTCAGGTTGCGTACTCCGGAGGCATCGGCGGATTCGACGAATCGCTGGCCCGCATTTCGATCGCAACGCTCGTCTACGCGATTGCTCGGCGGAAGGATCTGCCGCAGTTCAAATCGACACTCGGCTACCTCGTCAACAAATGGGAATTCACCGGTCCCTCCGGGTTCGGTTGGATGGAGTACCAACGCTACTACCAAGCTCAGGCGTTGTTCCAGGGAGACGTCGAGACTTGGGAGAAATGGAACAAGCTGTTGATCCGACAATTCAAAGCGCAGCAATTGCCCGACGGCAGTTTCAAAGGCCAATTCGGTCCAGCAACCTCAACGACACTTTCGTTGCTGGCCGTCGCGCTGAATTACCGATTTTTGCCAATTTACGAACGATAGAGTTCCAAGATGAAATCCATCACCCTGTTGACCGCGATTCTACTGGCATGTGTTCCCGCAGTCGGTGCGGACGATGCAGTCCTCTATTTGACCAATGGCGGTTTCCTGCCTGGTGAATTGAAGAGTTCCGAGCAACCAACCGTCCTGCGCTGGCAATCGACGAAGTTTACACAGCCGTTCGAGTTCTCACTGAGTGGCGTCGCCGCCGTGCAGTTCGTCATCCCGTCCACGTTGCCAAAGCCGACCGGTGAGTATTGTCTGGAACTTGCTGCCGGAGATGTGCTCTTTGGCGAACTGCTGGGCCTGACGGACGATTTCGCCGAAGTGGAAGTCGCTCGATTCGGACGAGTGCATGTCAAGCGCGACCAAATCCGCCGACTGTATCGTTGGAACAACGGCGCGGATTTGATCTATCTCGGCCCCAACGGATTGACGGAATGGAAAGAAACCTCAGCCACAAAGCTCTGGCGAGAAGAGGGCGGACAACCACTGACGGATCAAGAAGGGGCGAACATTCGCGGTGACTTCGGATTGCCGGCTCAAGCGATCATCGAGTTTGAACTCGCATGGAAGAGCAAACCGGACTTCGTGTTCGCGCTGGGAGTCAACGACTCCGACGACGAGTCCGTCTTCAAACGAGCATTTCGCTTTGAGGTCTGGGACAACGAATTGGTCGTGCGCTGTGAACTCGGACGTGAAGCGGACGTCGATTCGGTTCAAGAAGTATCCGGTGGACGTGACCGCGCGGGACGAGCCCACTTCCTGGCGTATCTGGATCAAGAAAAAGGCCGCTTGTTGGTGTATTCACCCAACGGCACACCGCAGGGGCAGATCAACGTCACGCCGCGAAAGCCGCAGGTCCATTCGGGACTGAGGCTGACGAACAAACGGGGCGACGTGCGATTGGAGCGACTGCGGATCAGCCGTTGGAACGGAATCCCGCCGCGCGAAGTACAGGCGAACAAGTCGAGGTTGCATCGGACGGACGGTTCGATTGCCTATGGCACGCTCGCCACATTCGATTCCAACTTGAAACAGTTCACTGTGCGCGACGGCAATGAAGAAATCAAAGTCGCGGCCGATCAGATCTCCAGCGTCTTTCTCTCGCCGCCAAACGACGAAGTCGCGCGAGCGTTTCGAGCCGTTTATCTTGACGGCACACGGCTGAGCGGCGACTTGACCACAATCGCTGATGATCACCTGCGGCTGACGAATCCTGCGATCCAAGAGCCGCTCCGTTTGCCGCTGTCGGAACTCCGCTCGTTCGCGGTTTTGAAGCACGAGGACACGTCAGCGAACTCATCCGCTGAAGGCCGAACTGGGCGACTGGAGTTGGATGGCCTGCGTCTGCACGGCCGGTTAACAGACGGCCGCGAACAGACGGCCGCGAGTTGTCTCGTGTGGCATCCCGACTTCAGTAATAACGCCAGTCCCCTGTGCACGGGAGCTGTCGGCCGAATCGTCTATCGCGATCCTCCACCCCCAAAGCCCAAGCTCGCGCAGTCGCAACAACAGCCCCAGCCGGTCGGTTTCGCGGACGCTTTTTTGAAAGCTCTGGCCGGCGGGCCAAACGCCGCCGCACCAGTCACGGCCGGCAAGCGAACGATGCACCTGAGAAGCGGCGATACGATTCCGTGCGAAGTAACCAAGATCTCCGAGGAAGGAATCAACTTCAAAACAACACTGTCCGACGCGACGTTCGTGTCGCACGACAAGGTCAAGGCGGTGGAATTGACGGTCGTGGACGGCCCGCCCAAGCTCAACAAGACAAAGCGCGAGCGACTGCTGACGCTGCCGCGTCTGCAACGTGATTCGCCGCCAACGCAATTGATTCGCTCCAAAAACGGGGACTTCCTGCGCGGCCGAGTGATCGACATGGACGATCAGGAACTCCGCCTCGAAGTCCGCATCGAGACAAAGAAGATCCCGCGCGACCGCATCTCGCAGATCATCTGGTTTCATCCTGACGAACTGATAGATGCTGCGAATGCCACTGGTGAGCGGGGTGGTGTCAGCCCCCCGGTGAATTCGTCAGCGGATTCATCGCCGAAGGACCGGGAGGCTGACTCCGCCCCGTTCGCTAAGAGTCTGGGGCCGACTCGCGTGCAAGCGTTCCGAAGCGATGGTATCCGGCTGACGTTTTTCCCCGAGCAATTTGCCGACAAGACGCTGTCTGGCAAGAGCGAAGTCCTCGGCAATTGCCGAGCAGAAGTGGATCAAGTGGATCAATTCTTGATCGGTACCGCGATTGAAAAGTCAGCGGCCGACCTGGCTTATCATCGCTGGAAGCTGCACCACGCGGTCGAACCGAAGATCGCGCAGGATGTGGATGGTTCGAGCCCCGATGGACGCGCGCCGGGCATTGAATCTCCGCTGGTCGGCAAGACTGCCCCCGATTTTCAATTGGAGTTGCTCGGCAGCGGCGGCAAGAAATTCCGCTTGGCCGATCAGAAGGGCAAGGTCGTGGTCCTCGACTTTTGGGCGACGTGGTGCGGCCCGTGTCTGCAAACGATGCCGCTGGTCGACAAAGTCGTTCACGAATTCGACGGACAGGACGTGCAACTGATCGCTGTCAACTTGGAAGAGTCTGCGAAGACCATCACCGCGACTCTGGAACGACACAAAATGAATGTCACAGTGGCCCTCGACCAGGACGGTGTCGCCGCGACGAAGTACCAAGCGACCGCGATTCCTCAAACAGTCATCATCGACCGTGAAGGGAAAGTCGCGCGACTGTTTGTCGGTGGCGGCCCAAAACTCGCCGATCAATTACGTGATGCGCTTCAGAGCATCGTGACCGGCGGCGACGCGACCAAGCCGACGCCTAAGTAGAGAACGCACCCCACTCGTCCGATCGACGAGACGTTGGCGTAATGCGTGTTGGCTCGGCGGCAGCCTCACCTGTTCGCGCAATTCAATCTCCTTCGGCCAGAAGATCTGTCACCCGCTCGGCAACTTCGAGGGAGCAACCCCACGAAAAAGTGACGCCCGAACCACCGTGACCATAGTTATGAACGATGCGCGCGCCAGACTCGCGCTCCAAGCGGACGTTTTGCAGGCGGATCGGCCTGAGTCCGACACGGACGGGCTCCGCAGCATCGATCGTGGCTCCCCGAAGGACTGGCAGAAACTCCAGACAGCGCTGGTACATTTCGCGAATTGGCTCATAGTTGTGGAGACCGATCTCCAAGTCTGTTTCGTCAGGCTCGGCCAGCCCACCCAGAAGCAGCGTGTCCTCACCGCGCGGAACGATGAAGATGAAGCCCTGGCCTTCACTCGAACCGTCGTGGGAGACACAGTGTGCCTGAGTGATTCTGGGAATGGTCTTTCCGTCATTTCGCAGGCGAATGAGCGCTCCTCGGAGCGGTGATACCAAATCGCCTGTCAGTTCGGTGGCACCCAGCCCGGTACAATTGACGATGGCATCGACTCCGTACCGGTTCGCCAGCGACGACTCCTGTTGTCGCAAATTGCCGGTCACCTGACTCTGAATGATTTGGCAGCCGGCCTTCTGGGCTTCGCCAAGCAGCCAGCGCATGTACGCATCCGTGTCAATCATCGGAGCGAGGTAGGAGTAAGCGTCCTGGAAGCCGAGTTGTGGGTTGACGCCATTTTCCTGGATCAGGGACGAACCCTGCTTGAACTCACGAACCTTGCCCCGCAGTTCATTGACCTTCTTCTGAAGTCGTTCATCCGCGCTGATGGGGTGCTGAACGTAAAAGGTGACTGGCCTCAGGAAAACGCCGGTCGCCGGATCACGGGCGAGATCCGCGAAGATCTCGTACGACTGATGGCACCAGATTTTGGACCGCTCCAGCGAGACTTGGTCGTGATGATGGCCACACACCGCCGGTGGCCATTCCCACAAAGCCCCGGCGACGACGGACGTGACTCGCGGAGCGAATTGGTCAGCGACCACCGTGACCGCGAGCCCCTTTTGCCTTAAACAAAGCGCACTGGTGAGGCCACTGACTCCTGCGCCGATGACCAGCACTCCCCCTTCAGTACCACGACTAGGTTCGTCATCAGAAAGACTCGCCATCACAAATCCTGCATCGGGAATTCCTAACGACTTCGTACAATTGAACTTCCCAGTGGCATCGAAGTATTTCCACACACAGATCTTTTCGCCATACAGGAATTGATCTGCTTCGTCCGGCTTTCCATTCGCATGGGATCGCTACCAGAGTTCGATTTGTTGATCGTCCCAGAACCGGCCGCTCTGGAGTGGAGTTCCACTTTCGCGGTTCCATTTTCTGAGTTCTTCAGGCTGCCCCTGCAAGAACTTGCCAGTCGCTCGCAGCCGTCCTATGCGGGCTATGCGGTCGGGGGTGATGCCCTGATTAACGAGTCATCTTCACGGCGATCGCCCGAACGACCAGGAATCCCTGACCCGTGCTGCCGTGCAGATACCAAAAGCCGTCGTCTCCGACGTAGACCCGTGCGACTTCGGCACCGCCGTGGAATGCTCCTCCGATGTCTGCGAGGTAGCAGAATCCTTCACCCTGGTGAATCATTTTGACCGGCGCTGCGTTGTGCTCCCACTCGTACGTTTTGAATTCGTATTTCGGAGAGTGGAGCTTCAGGCTCCGGACCCGTGCCAGTTCCTTCTCGAATTCGGCGGCACGAGCGTCTTTGGTGACGAGGTCGCTCATGTTGTCCTCCAGAACCTTGACGTAATTCAGCCGAGCGCGCTCGGTGGCCTCTGAGAATCGCAGCTTGGCTCGTTCGTACTGCTCGGTCGCAGACTTCACGTCCCGCTCGAACTCCGCCTGTCCCGGCAGCAGCGCGGCCGCATTCGTCCCTGTGGTTGGTTGATTCGCCGCTGGTGCGTCAGGCTGCGCCGCAACCGTTGCACACAGAACCCCAATGAAGAGTAATCCGATGACATTCTTCATAGCGATCTCCCTGTGTTCGTGGATTGATTGACCCTTGTGCTTCCCGTTCGCGTCGTAGCGAGGTTCGCCAGAACGTGGGACTGTCGCCGGCTCACCCATGTTCTGGCGAACGTGGCTACGGCTTTGATACTACGGCTACTGCTTCGGCGGATTCGCCTCCTTCACGATCGCGCCGTGTTCGTCGCTCATCACGAGGACTGAAAACTTGGTGACAGCATCGAGGTCATTGGTGTTGAGGCTCGAATAGTCGAAACGGCCGCGGAGGTCGGTGTAGCCGTCTTTGTAGAACCGCGAAGAACCGTCTGGTCGCTGAGCGTAAACCTTCACATACGCCTTCGCGATCGGCTTGTTGGTCGTCGTGTGCGTGACCTTCAGTTGGCCGTAGTTTTCGATGAGTTGCACGGTCAGCGAGTTTGAGTAATACGCCTGCGTCTTCGTCTGACCTCCGCCGGTGATTTCAACGAGTACGTTCTTGTTGTGCAGATCTTTGGGAAGCTCGATCTTCTTCGAGCCAGCCGCAGGCTGCGCTCGGCGCGGGTCTCCCGACCCCGCCGCTTCGCTGGACCGAAGGTCTCCATTCGTCTCGTCACCATTGGAATCACCGCCGCCGTTCGCTGCGGGAGACCTGCGGTCGTCGCCAGCGGCGGGGTCGGGAGATCCGCGCCGAGCACTCTCGTCACCGCGCCGAGCGCCATCGGCTGCGCCGAGCTTTTGATCGGCCAGCGCGACGGTGTCCACGCGGTTGGGTTGAATTAGGCTGAACTGGCCACGGAATTGTTGGACGAATGGGTTGCGGCTGAAGAGCAGTTCGACGTCCATCAGGTAGTAGCTGACTTTGACCTCATCGAGATTCTGGTGGTTGATCGTGAGCTGTTTCGCCTCGACGTTGAAATCGAAGTTCGGGTTGGTCGCGGCGAGTTGCGTTTGGTCCTGGTTGCGGTCGTCGGTGTCGATCTTCTTCGGGCCGGCTCCGTCGATCTCGTCGAGTTGGGCCTTGATCGAGGCGAACGCATTTCGCCAGCGGTCCACCGGGTAGTCGGTGTATTTGGCGGCGATGGCTCGCGCGAGCTTCGGGTTGTCGGTGAAGAAGTCGAGGTACGCCTGGAAGTAGTCGTATTGCAGCCGAGTCGGCAGCCGCTCCGGATTCACGCGAGCGAACGTTGTCAGCGATTCCTCGATGCGGTCCTGCAACAGCAGGTCGTAGGTCACGACCATCAGATCATCGTCGGTCAGGCTGCGTTGGTACGAGAACTCTCGCAGCGAGCGGTGATACTGCTCGTTAAACTTCGCGTTGACGATCTGGCGTTGCTGGCCGAGCCGGTGTGCTCGCGCGTTGACCAGCGGTTTGTAGTCGAGGTGCTCGTAAGTGCGACGCGCGACCGGGTTGATCGTCAGCAGCGTGCTGCTCAGTCGGCCGCCAAGCTCGTTGACGAGGCCGTCGGCGTGTTGCAGGTACTCGCGAGTCGCGACGACGTGGTTGTGCAATAGGCCGTACGACCACAGCGTCATGTGGAACGCGTGACGCGCGGACAACAGCGAGATCGCCGCATCGAAGAACTTCGGGTCGTGCATCCGCCACGCCATTCGTTCGAGGTTCAGGCCGTGGACGTTGTGGTTGTTCAAGAATTTCAGGCAGTCGTCGGCCGAGGCGTATTGCGAGACGTAATCCCAACTCTCGGTGTCGATCTTGGTCGGCTTGTCGACGACGTTGAAGGTGCTCGGCGAGGCGAACGCGATCAGCTCGCCGTTCTTCGCAACGTGAATCGGGAAGTGCGGGAACTGCCCGGCGGCCGGGAAGTAGAAGAAGTAATCGAGCGTCTGCGTGTGATACGGCTGCAAGTCCACATGCACGCTCTTGGTCGGCTGACCGTTGGCGACGGGGATCGCACCTTGCGGCACTTGCAGCAGCACGGTCAGCTTCTGCCGAGCGGACGTCGGATTCGTGACGACCACCTGGCAGCCATAGACGGTGTGAATGACGAACTCATCGGCGACGTACTTGTCGATCTGCTCGCCGTTTTCCTGGCGATGCCGGTCGCCGTGCCGGAAGAAATTCTGGCTGACGAGGATCGGCACCTTATCGGCGGCGGGCTGAGCGGCTTTGATCTCTTCATGGAAGACGATCATCGGGCTGCCGGCCGCGAGCGTCATCTGCGGGCCATCGAATTTCGATTCATGCTTCGCCGGCTCGAACGGCAGATCGAGCACCGCCAGCGCGAGCATCATCTCGGAGAAGTTGCGGCTCGCGTCCGCGATGTTCGTGGAGAGGAACGGCTTCGCCGGATCGTGCTGAGCGTAGTCGCGCCAGAACGAGTTGACCGTGATGAGCCCAGGATTCTGCTCGGCGATGGCAAGGTGGTAGTAGTTGTTCTCGGCCCATTCCTTGGTCGGGTCCATCTTGCGGTAAAGCTGGCGGACTTGTTCGCGGCTTAAACGTCCGAAGTAGGCAACTTCGTCTTTGACCGGCATATCGCCATCGGTGCCGAGATCGGCAACGCCATTCGCGTTCGAGTCCTTCTTATCTGCTGCGGCTCCCGATCGTTTTGCGAGCGCATCCATCGGCTTGCCATCTCGTGCGAGTCCACGTCGAAAGCGTTCGGTTCCGGCCTCTTCCTTGGCCTTCTCGCGAAGTCCGAGTTGCTGCTTGGCCGCCTTCTTGGCTTCGGCTGGAGCACCACCCATTCCGCCCCCAAATCCGCCGAGCATTCGATTCGCCGGAGCTGCGCCGCCCGCCGCGACCGGAGCCGATTCGGTGGCGAGTTCCGTTCGCTCGAACATCACTTCCGATTCCTTCAGTTGCCGTTCGAGATTCGACTTCAAGCCGAGATTGTCACTAG
Organism: Planctomyces sp.; assembly: GCA_005798445.1. GTDB lineage: Bacteria > Planctomycetota > Planctomycetia > Planctomycetales > Planctomycetaceae > SXKJ01. The sequence goes on along the minus strand of SYJG01000146.1, from coordinate 5,042 downwards.
TCTCCAGCGCGCTCCCTTTCGCCGCCGTGTCGAACAGATGCAGGAACCGGTCGATGTTCGGCGGCTGCAACTTGAATAGCTCGTCGATGTGCCGCGAGGTCTTCGGTCCCTCGCCGTTGATGTGCTGGGCGAGAAACACTCGCTCGGCCACATTGAGCTGCCCGTAAGACCACGGTTGCAGGAACGGATCAACCTTGTCGTCCAGCAGCCAGCGGTCGAGAAACGTCTTGTCCTTCTTATTCGCGAGGTACGGCTTCACCACCGTGTTGAAGAACTTCGGATCTTTCTTCGCGAGGAACACATTGAGTTCATGGCAGGCATACTTCGAGTACTTCTCCTTCTGCTCTTCCGGCTTGAGCTTCGGCCAGTTGAGCAGGAACGAGAACTCGGCCAACTTCGGATCGTGCGTCAGCGTCGTGAACAGCAGATAAACCCGCGCGAGGCTGTCATACGCCTCGAACTTCGACGTGGCGATGTCCGCCAACGTAAACGGCTGCCCGGCCCCGACGAGACTGATTCGCTTCTGCTGCGTGAAATGCTTCTTCGGATCCAGCCCGTTCGCCAATCGCAAATCAACGAACGTCGATTTCGGCTCGTCGAGCGCCAAGCTCCGCCAAGTCGTGCTCAGCGGATCGCAAGCGACGACGTGCAAATGCTGATGCGCGCCGAGCAGATCGCGCTTCAACACGATCTTGCCATCCTTGTCCGGCACGAGGTTCACGAACACCGCCGACGCTTCCGCCAGGAAGTCGAGATTCGCGAAGTCGCCGCCGCGCGCGATTCCGCCGGCACCCTGACCCTCACCGCGTGCCATCGAGCTGGGTGGCGGTGCCCCTTTCGCTCCGAACTCATCGCCGCCGGCCGCGAGCTGCTCACCAGTCTCGGTTGAACGCAGCACCCACGGGTTGAGCAGCAACGACGGCCGCTCCAGCGTGTTGCCCGGAAACTTCTTCGCATACTTGCGGTCGATGATGTAACGGTACTCGTCGCCGATGTTGCGGCCAGCCAGATACACCGACTCGGCTGGCGAAGTGCGGATCGCATACGGCTCGGCCTGCGTAATCTTCGCGAGATGATTCCCCGCCGGAAACGCCGGAGCGAACCGCGTCGCGAAGAGATGCACGCGAGCAAACTTGTTCGCGTTCGCGAGTTGGATCACCAACTCGGCAGGTTTCCCGCGGGGACGGAATTCGTCATCGTCGCTATCACGGATGCTTGTGATTTGTAACGCTGCCAGCGGTCGCGTCTCCAACTGCCGCACGTTGCCGAGCACATACCCGTGCTTCGTCTCCCCCGGAGCAATCCGAATGCGGACATGCCGATTCAGCGACTTGAGCCACAGGTCGTAATCCCCCTCCTTCAACCCGCTGATCGCGATGAGTCCGTTCTTGATCGAGAGGTTCTCGAAGCGATCGGCAAGGAACGAATCGCCGCGTAGTTCGAGAAGGGAGAGCGCGGCGCGTAGGTTGGGCACTCTTGCCCGACCCTTCGCGTTCTCATCGCTCTGGTCGGGCAAGAGTGCCCAACCTACGAACGGCAGCGTCAGCACTTCGCCGACTCGGCCGTGCAGCGATTGCGAATAGACATGCTCATCCGGCCGAATCGGCCAAGCGTGTTGTGTCCCCATCGGCCCGGTCGCCGTGATGGCGACGATGTCTTCCAGCAAACCGAGCGACACTCGACCGGCCTTGTCCGTCTTGAACGTCAAATGCTTCGGGTCGCGGAAGTCGCGGTGCTTGATCACGATTTGAACCGGCCGCGACACCTTCGGCTCGCCCGTCTTGCCGAGCAGTTCGACAAAATACTCGGCGCTCGTGCGGACCAAATGCAAATCTTCAATCTTGTCCGTCCGGTCGATCTCGTTGAGTGCGAACGATTCATTCGCCGCCAGCGAGATCGTCTGATTCGTACTGAGCACTTTGACTTGCCCGATCAACTGGAAGCTCAACGACTGCACGCGCGGCGGAACGGAGAACTCGTGTGTCGATTCTCGATCCTCAAACAGCTTGAAGTCCGGGATCTCGGTCGAGGAAGCGACGCCGTCATGATCGGTCGAAACGATTTGCAGTTTGACCTGCTCCAACAGCTTCGTGCTGACTGGCGTCCCGTTGAGCGTCAATTGCGGCCGAACGACGACTGTTGCCTTTTTGCGGCTGAGCAGCGATTCGCGATCGACGACGATACCGGCCGAAAGCGCGAACGCTTCCCCCTCGTGCTGGAAGTAATCGAGGCAGGCGAACTCGTGGGGCACGTTTTCAACGTGCTCATTTTTGGCATTTTTCCGGCCGGGCACGTTGGAAACGTGCCCCACGAGGATGATCGGCTGCCGTCCCGGCTGATGCGTGAATGGAACCGTGATTTCGCCGGACTTGTCGGCGACGTACTCGTGCCCGCCCAGCAGGATCTTCGCGTCATCGACTTTCTGATTCTTCTCGTCGAGCACCGTGAAGACCTGCCCGGCGGTTCCCGTCTTTGCCAAGAACTTCAGCTTCCCTTTGCGGATCAACGCCCGGCTGCTGCGGCCGTTGCCGATGAAATCAACGACGTACACGCCCGGCTTCTTCAGTTCGGGAAGCTCAAAGCGACGACGGACTCGGCGAAACGACGTGTCGTTGTAGGAATGCGTGGTCTCGCGATTGGCCACGAGTCCGTCGAGATTTACGTCGGTGTCCACCTCGCGCAGTTGCTCGCGATAGAAATTCTTCGTGTTGATCTCGAACACCTTCACGATCAGCGTGCCGACGTTCTTGACGTGCAGGTCGAGCGCGACCGGTTCATCGGCCGAGTACGTCGTGCGGTTCGTCGGATCGAATTCGATCTCAACCCGCTGCTTGAGTTGCTGGAAGAGTTCGGCCGGCAGCATCGCCGCCCATTGCTCCGGCTCACCCAGCCCGTTGAGGATTTTTGTTTCGGCAAAGAGATGCTTGAGATAGATGTCGTTGATGAACGGCTCGAACTCTTTTGGGTTCGCGGCGTCCAACAAAAAATGTTGCAAGTAACTGCGAACGAGCGGCTCGTCATTCGCGACGGGCGGCAGCAGCGTCCCCGGCCGCAGGTCGTGATTCAGATGCGCCGGATGTTGCTTGATCGCCTCCCCCTCGCGCATCGACTTCGACAAATAGCCGACTGGCCGAGGCAGCTTGAGGTAAGCCAGAAACCGATCCTTTTCCAACTTGCCGAGCGATCGATCCAGCCACAACCGGTGATACAGCGTTTGTGCTCGGAGCGGATTCTGGATCGGCGGAAGTTTGTTGGCGAACACCAGGATTCGGTCGAGGTACGCCGACATCGCTTTCGTGTCGTGCTGCCAATCCTCATCCGGCCCCGGCTGCAATCGACTGAGCGACGCGACCACCCAATGGTGATTGTGAACCAAGTCCGGCTTGAGCTTGAGCATGTCGTCGAGCTGTGCCTGCGTTAGCAACTTGTGAATCGCGAACTGTCCGAAGCCGCCGGAATTCGGATGATTCATGTCATCCGCAATGAGCTGCGTCAGTCCGGCGTAATCCGGCCGAGCCAGCCGCGAAATCAAATGCCGCCGCCGATCGCCGTCCAGCTTCTCGTTGACCAGCCAATCGAACGACGTATCCGTGAAGCCTTCGGTATTCGGCTGCTGCAACGCTTGCTGAATCCACGTCGCGCGCGAGATCCACTGCGGATCGAGTTTCGTCGGCAGGTTCGGCTCGACGCCGAGTTCTTCCTTCTGATGCCCGAAGTTCACGCCCAGCTTGTTGCGCAGGAAATCCAATGTCTTCTGCGGATTCTTGTCATACGTCAGCAACGCCTGCCGCGCGAGGATTTCATTGACCCGCTGCGTGTGCCCGATCTTCTGAATCCACTGCGTGACCAGCGGCTCGACCTTGTCGAACTGCTCGGCCTGCTGCGCGTGCAGGCAATGGAAGTAATAGAAGTCTTCCGTCCCCGGCACGAGCTGTTTCAACGGCACCGTTCGATCCGGTGCGAGAGCAAAGTCCTCGATGAAATTGATCTCGCCAGCGACGGTCGGTTCGGCCAGCCGCTGCCCGATGATTCCCATTCCCAATGCCACCGTGACGCCAACCGCTCGCAACCAATGAGACCATCGCATGGGAACCTCGCTGAAATGAGAGTGATGCGTAGTGACAAGTTCGCCTCAGAAACGTGACGTGCCAAGAGGCGTTCGTCTTAGAGAAAGTTCCCGCAGATTCTACAGTTGCCACGACAGACGTCTTCTGGAAGTCATCGGTTTCTCGTTGAATCCTGTCGAGGACCGTTCCTACGAAAAAAGCCCGGCTGGTGGCCAGCCGGGCTCTTGTGCGTATTTCGAGTTAAATCGTTTCGACTACTTCACCAATCCAGCCGAACGCATTTTGCTGGCGTTGCCGGCTTGGCCGAAGGCGACCATGCGGGCGATGCAGACTTTCTTCATCGCTTCGCGAGCTGGCTTCAGGAAGTCGCGCGGATCGAACTTGTCGGGAGTCGTCATCATGACCTGACGGACGGCGGCGGCCATCGCGATGCGGTTGTCGGCATCGCAGATCTGTTCAACGGAGATGAACTCGGTCGCCGGTGACGAGGCGGCAGACTTGCGGCTGTTTTTGTTTGACGCTGCGCGGAACGGGATGAGCGGCAGTCGCAACACATTGCCGAACGACAAGACAACCAACAGGTATGGTCGTAGCAACGGGCCACTCTTCTTTTGAACATCTTCCGGCATGAAGCGAGCGTCGGCTGTTAGAGCTGCCATGATGCTGACAAGAGGACGTGTTTGCCGATCGATTCTCCGTAGCCGCATCTGGCGGGGGATTTGGTCGATCGTTTCTAGAAGAGTCCACGATTGGTGACACGGACAAGATCGACGAATCTGACAGTTGAACTATTGACATTTGTAAAGATGTTTGTAATTTAATGTCCTCATGTCCTCATGGGCCAAGTGTCAGTCAAAGGTAGTCACCCGCGTGTCAGTCAACGGTAGTCAGTGGTAGAAGGAGATTCTTTCAAGGGCAATGGAGATGGTTCAAAAAGTCGGTGGAGAATGTTCGTCGCGGAATGGTGTCGCAGGT
>SYJG01000145.1 GCA_005798445.1 Planctomyces sp. | reverse complement strand
GTGGCCTGGCTTCAGCCCTGGGAATGTCTGAAGACTTCACAAGCCGGCTGAAGCCGGCTCCCAACAAACTCGTCCCCGCTCACCACCAGCTAAAGCTGGTGGCAAATGGGGAGTCGGCTGAAGCCGACAAGAAGACAATCCCATTGAAGTCGTACAAGCAAATCCATTCGGCTCCCGCCTGCCGCAGAGCGGCAACCGATGGTAGCCGTGGGTTTCAACCCATCCGCCTCGGCGGACCGAACCACAACACCCCGTTTCGTCGCGGAGCGACGATTGAACCCTTCCACCGGCGCTCCGCGACGAGACCATCCCGATTCACAACCTCGCCCGTGGGTTGAAACCCACGGCTACCATCAATCCGCCGCGGCGGACTCCGCGACCAAACACGAATCGCGATTCGGCACCGAATCACGATCCAACCCACAACACCTTGGCGAGCCGATGGGCGTCAGCCCCCGGACGATTTTCGTTCGCTCGCAATTCGTCCGGGGCCTCACGGCCTCCGGCTCGCCAAAATCGAATTAACGCCGTCAGCGAGTCCAGTTATGCTGACCACTGCGACAAATCCATTTCCTCTGAGGGGCGCTGACATGACACTCCAACAAACGATCGTTCGTGATCTCGCGACTCTCGATGAAGCGGAGTTGAATCATGTCGCTCAGTATCTGTCGTTCTTGAAATTCCGCGAACGGACGAGACGGCAACCGACCTCTGAGCAGCCGGATTGGGAGCGTCTTTACCAAGAAGCCGCGAACGAAGATCGAGAATTGGCCGAGGCCGGCATAGCCGACTATTCCGCGAGTCTCGCCAGCGAGGATGCTCGATGAACGTCACTCGCGGAGAGATTTGGTTCGCGAACCTTGATCCCACTCAAGGTTCTGAGCAAGCAGGGATTCGGCCAGTGCTCGTGATGCAGAACGACGCGATCAACCGCTTCACGACGACGGTGCTCACCTTCCCGCTGACCAGCAATTTGCGCAGGGCAGCGCTGCCGTCTTGCGTGCAGGTCGCCAAGGGTGAAGGGGGATTGACAAGCGACTCTGTCATCCTCTGCCATCAGACGCGAGTGCTCGACAAATCACGGCTCAAGACAAAGCTCGGAAGTTTGTCCGAGGATACGTTACTGGCGGTCGAAGCTCGGTTGTTATTCACCTTGGGCATTTCCTGAGATTGCCCATCCACACCTTTTCGGATTTCGACCCTCGGATTTCTTTCGTCCTTCGGGTTTCGGAATTCGTCCTTAGAAATCATCATGCCCACGATGGCTTCCAAACGTGACTACTACGAAGTGCTCGGCGTCAAAAAGGACGCGAGCACGGATGAAATCAAGAAGGCTTACAAGAAGCTGGCCTTGGCCAATCACCCGGATCGCAATCCGGGGGATCAGGCCGCCATTGATCGCTTCAAAGAAGCGGCCGAGGCGTTTGAAGTGCTCAGCGAGTCCGACAAGCGGGCACGCTACGACCGCTTCGGCCACGAAGGGGTCAAAGGAGCCGGTCACGCGGGGGGCGGCTTCCAGGACGTCGGCGACATCTTCGAGATGTTCGGCGACCTGTTCGAGGGTTTTGGTTTTGGCTTCGGCGGCGGCCGTCGTCGAGGCGGCGGGCCGAGGCCGACTCAGGGAGACCACCTCAAGGCGTCGCTGACGATTGATCTGCCCGAAGCGGCCAAAGGCTGCTCGCGCGAGATTGAGATCAAACGTCGAGAACTCTGCGGAACGTGCAACGGATCCGGAGCGAAGGCGGGATCGACGGCCTCGAAGTGCGATTACTGCAACGGACACGGCCAAGTCGTGCAGTCGCAAGGCTTCTTCCGAGTCCAAACCACCTGCCCCGCCTGTCGAGGCGAAGGCAAGATCGTCCGCGACAAGTGCGCCGATTGCACCGGCTCCGGCCGCAAGGTTGAGAAGGTCCGGCTGGAAGCTCGCATTCCACCTGGTGTTGATACCGGCATGTCGCTCTGTCTGCGCGGCGAGGGTGAGCCGGGCATGAACGGCGGGCCGCGCGGCGATCTGTACGTCGAGATCAACGTCCGCGAACACAATCTCTTTGAGCGCGACGGCCAAGACCTGATCTGCCATGTACCGATCACCTACTCGCAAGCGGTGCTCGGAGCGGACATCGAAGTCCCGACACTCGACGGCAAGAAGAACCAGCACATCGACGCCGGCACACACTCTGGCGAAGTCTTTCGGATTCGAGGCGGCGGCATGCCCGACCCGCGCGGCGGCCGAGCGGGCGACCTGCTCGTCGAAGTTCACATTGAAGTCCCCAAGAAAGTGTCCGACGAGCAACGCGAGCTGCTGCTGAAGCTGGCTGAGCTCGAACAAGCCAACGTCAGCCAACATCGCTCGTCGTTCTTCGACAAAGTCAAAGACTGGTTCACGGGAGAGAATTCGTAGTTGCCCTCATCCCGTCCCCTCTCCCCTCTGGAAGAGGGTGGCCGAAGGCCAGGTGAGGGACGAGCAACGTTCGACGCTCCTCGCTCACTGGCTCAACGGCCGAATTTTTGAAATCATCGAAACCCACTTTCACCAACAACGTCTAACTCCAATTTGTTTCCCTCACCCTAGCCCTCTCCCAAAGGGAGAGGGGACCGGACAACTAAAACCAAAATCATGCCTGACGAAACACAAACACCCACGAATGCTGATTCCAATCCCGAAGACGTCGCTGCGGCTGTGGCGGAGGCGGTGGCTTCCAATGACTCGGCCGATGCCGTTTTCTCGGCACTGCAAAACGAACGTGATCAATTCTTCGAGAGTTGGAAACGCGTCCAAGCGGAGTTCGAAAACTACCGCCGCCGCTCACAGCGCGAGCGCGAGCAGGAAGCGAAGTACGTCGCGCTTCCGGTCATCCGCGACTTGCTGCCGGGTCTCGACAATCTGCGGCGGTCGCTCGATGCGGCCAACAAGAACGGCAGGCTCGAAGAGCTGACCAAAGGGGTCGAGATGACGCTCAAGCAGCTCGAATCGATCCTCGAAAAGCACGACGCAAAACCGATCCCCGGAGCGGGCAGCCCGTTTGATCCGAACCTGCACGAAGCGATCACGCAGATGCCGAGCGCCGACCATCCGCCGATGACCGTGCTGATGGAAGTCGAAAAGGGCTACGTCCTGCACGACCGCGTCGTGCGTCCGAGCAAAGTGATCGTATCCGCCCCAACGTAGTCGGCTGGGACGAGCATTCCGCTTGGGAAGGAGGCCCTACCGCGGGCCTGTCGCGGGAACCGCCTGCGGCTGTGCCGCGTTTGGGGGCGCGTTTGCGGGCGCGGGTTTAGCACCCAGAGGAGGAGAACTGCTCATGATGCGATTGTTTGCGGGCACATGACTTTTCAGCCAAACATCGACGCCGTTTAATTGCGGTGCCGGGACCGGCTTGCCGGGGTTGTCAATGAAGTGCAGCGTCATGGGTAGCACCTGCTGGTAAGCGTCGTTGACTTCTTTTGTCGCGGGAAGCGCTTCCAGCAAACCGGGTTTGCGTTTGCCGCCAGCCACTCGGGCAGTTCCATTCTCGGCACGGAAGGCGTAGTACAAACTGAAGCCGAGTTGAGGTTGAGGTGTGAAGAAATAATTCCCCCACGGCTCTTTCTTGGGATTCGCGTTGTGGGCTTGAATGATCTGATAACCAAGATTCACGATGTGGTAGACGACCGGCGTCATGTTGAGGGTATTGTCGAGCGGTAATCGGCCGATGGCTTTGGCCGCTTCGACTCGGGCTTGAAAATGGCGTTTGTCATCGGCAACGACCTCCGCCAATGTTTGCAGGACAATGGGATTCGTCTTGTTGGCCGGATCGTAGGTCACGCCCGCGGCACCAAGGCATTCCGCCAAACGCGCCTGATACCACCAGTGAGTCGTCGTCTTCGCCAGTTCCGGTACGAGGGCCATCGCGATTTCCGCTCGCTTCCTGTCGCTATTGGGGTCTGACTGCTGCAACCCGACTCGGCACATGCGCAGCAGTCCGATGAGAGCATCAATCTTCAAAGCTTCATGCTGCTTGTCGTCCTTGATGACTTTCAGCAATACGGAGTAGGCGGGGTCATACGGAGTCGGATCAGCGTTCTTACCGGCGGCCGGAAAGCTGGAGGAGAGTTGCCCCAACAGCAGGATGACGTTCTGCCGCACGACATAATTGTTGTCAAACAGTTCGCCACAGCGCTCCGTGATCTGCTTCAAAAAGTATTCGCGAGCAACCTGCGTCTTGGCGGAGAGCTTGATCAAGTCGAGCAATCGTTTGCGGAGGTCGTGCAAGCGTTCTTTGGGGGCACCTGCCGCGGGTTTGGTGGGTTCGGCCGCTCCCTTGGCGGGAGGAGCTTCCTCTTCGCGGTATTTCTTCATCGTGAAACGATAGATGTGGTATTTGGCTCCCGCATCGATCGCCTTTTTTTCGTCGTCCGCCAGTGCAGGGCTTTGCAAGGCTTTCTCAAATGCGGTCTTGTATTTTTTAATGAACTCCTTCTCATCGCCGTCGGTGTAGAGCTCGTTATCGATCTCCATTTCGGGCAGGACTTGGCGATCCTGAATTTGGCCGGCGGGCAGAGGTTTATCTTTGTCTTCCCCTTCCGCGCGAACATCGCCCGGCTGAATGTTGGTCGAAGGTTTGTCGTTTTGGCTGATCGCCAATGGGGCGACCACTAGCCACCACACGCACAGCAGGGCGGTGTACGACAGCGATCCGCAGCGAACAGTTCGAGCAGGCATGAGGCGAAGGCTTCGAAGGAGGTTCGTCGAGTGTCCCGTCACGATCAGAATCAAGTGTTGGACGGCATCAACTGGCAATTCAGTTTCTACATTCTGGACGCTGAACCAACGGAATGGACTTGGGAAAACCAAGACCGCTCGCAAGAGGGGAACAAAATAGTCGGAAGCCGCGGGTTTTGCCACGTCGCGTTGCTTGAGCCAGCGAATTCTCGCCGCCAAGGCATCGATCGTAGGAGTCGGAGAATTGCCGGGACGAAAATCGGTCAAGATGGGAATAACGACATTGCCGGAAACTCGGTGGCCCGGCGATTCGACCACGTCAACCTATCGGCCCATTTCCAAGAGTGTCAAGCCGCAGACCTGGAGCAGGTTTTCAACCTGCCCTGCACGCAGGCAGGTTGCGAACCTGCCCCACAATCACGGCACAGCGGGATTCACAGTGGCGGGATCAACCGCAGCGTTGACCGGTTCTGGAAATTCGCCCGGCTGACCCAATTGCAAAATCGGATCGCTCACCGAGAAGAACGGATTCGTGCTGGGAGCCGGACCACGGTTGAAACGCCACATCCGATGCGGCCGAAAATCGTGCATCATGGCGCAGCCCGAGAGAATCAGGCACAACACCGAGACGATCGCGCACCATCGATAGCATCGCATTCTTGCCTCCTCCGCGATTCCTGGGACGAGCCATTGCCGGCCTCGTCGCAGAGCGGCGGGAAACTAGGCGAACACCGCCAAAGCCGACAAGACGAGGTTACATCCTGGAGTGCGGCAGCTCGACGCCGCTCTCCAGGAGGACGCTACGGCCGTCAGGGCACGCCAATTTGTGAAGCTGCGCGGACTGTAGCCCGACCCCTTGTGGGTCGGACGATTCAAGCTCTCATTGGAATCGTCGGTGAATTCACGAATCATCCGACCCACGAGGGGTCGGACTACAGATTGCCTAATCCGACAAACTGGCATGCCCTGCCACGGCCGTGCCGTTCGCTCGACTATCGGCCGTCGTTTCATCATCCTGACGACCCGATTTTTGACTCCCACCTTGCGAAAGGATCGACCTCACATGCCTGCCCGATTCGCCTCTCCGAAAGTCTGGACTCTCTTGACGGCCGCTTTGGTTCTGCCTGCCTCGTTGTTCGCTCAGGAATCTGCCGACGGCAAGCACTTCACGCAGAAGCCGGAGATCGCGCCGGCGGCCGGAGCAGTCGCGGAGCCGAAAGGGGACAAGCCGCAGGCGGGGGCGTTTGCTGAGGGGCCGGCTCCGAGTTGGATTTGGGGTGCCGATCAAAACAAAAAATACTTCGTGCGGAAGTCGTTCAAGGGGGGATCGCAGTTCGCGTTTCTCAAGGCGGCTTGCGACAACGTTTGCACGGTTTGGATCAACGGCGAGAAGGTCGGTACCAGCGACAACTGGAATGAGCCGGTCAACTCCGACATCAAGTCGCGGCTCAAGCCGGGGGACAATTTGATCGAGGCGGAGATCTCGAATGCCGGTGGTCCGGCGGCGTTTGTGGCGAAGATCGCGCTGCTCGGACGAGACAGCAAGGATCGGTACGTCGTCACCGATGATTCGTGGGAGATTGCGGAGGCTCGCGATGCCAAGGAGTGGGGCAAGCCGAAGGTGGTCGCGAAGCTGGGTGCTCAGCCGTGGGGCGATGTGTTTGCAGGCGAAGGGGATGGCGGCACGCCGCGCGAGGTGTTCAATCTGCTGCCGGGGTTTCAGGTCGAGAAGCTGTTCACGGTCCCGAAGGAAAAACTCGGCTCGTGGGTCAACATGACCACCGATCCGAAAGGGCGATTGATCGTCAGCGATCAGGGCAACCTCGGCCTGTGCCGCATCACGCCTGCCCCGATTCGTGAGCCGCAACGCGCTAGCGGCGGGTCTGAAGTTGCCAGCGATGAAACCAAAGTCGAGCATCTCGACATCCAGATCGACGGCAAGCAGATGTCCGGCGCGCAGGGATTGCTGTGGGCGTTCGACAGTTTGTACGTCGTCTGCAACGGCGGGCCGGGGAGCGGGCTGTATCGCTGCAAGGACACCGACGGCGACGATCAATTCGACAAGGTCGAGAAGCTACGCGACATCCCCGGCGGCGGCGAGCACGGGCCGCACGCGATTCGGCTCGCGCCCGATGGGAAATCGCTGTTCGTCGCGGCGGGCAATCACACGAAGTTGCCGTTTGAGGTCACTCGCAAGTCAGACCCGCAGTTGATGGGCGGCCAGCGCACCGAGCAACTGCGAGCGACTCTGCCGGAAGGATTTTCGTCGCGGTTGATGCCCAACTGGGACGAGGATGTGTTGTTGCCCCGTTATTGGGATCCCAGTGGTCATGCCGCAGGAGTGCTCGCGCCGGGCGGGTGGATTTGCCAGATCGACCCGGAGGGGAAGACGTGGAACGTGTTCTCGTCGGGCTATCGCAACCAGTTCGACTTCGCGTTCAACGCGGACGGCGAGATGTTCGCCTACGACGCCGATATGGAATATGACTTTGGTTCGCCGTGGCATCGTCCGACGCGGGTCGTCCACGCGACCAGCGGCAGCGAGTTCGGTTGGCGCAGCGGCACGGGCAAGTGGCCGAGCTACTACATCGACAGCCTGCCGGAGCTGATCAACATCGGCCCCGGCTCGCCCGTCGGCGTCGAGTTCGGTTACGGCACG
>SYJG01000144.1 GCA_005798445.1 Planctomyces sp. | reverse complement strand
GGTCGAACCAGTCCGGGGGCTGACGCTCCCCGGCTCGCCTGCCTTTGGACGCACCGGCCGATCATAGGTCTGTTCCGCAAACGCTCCCTTCGTCCAGTAGAGATACCCGTCCGGGCCGAGGTACGGCCCATGCAGATCGTTCGCGCAGCCGGTGAGCGTGTTCCCTTTGAACCACTCTTCGCGTTTGTCGACGACGCCGTCGTTGTCGGTGTCGGTCAGCTTCCAGATGCTCGGCGGAGTGGCCACATACAGCGAGCCGTCGTGCCACAACGTCCCTTCCGGAAACATCAGCTTGTCGGCGAAAACGCTGCTCTTGTCGAACTTGCCGTCGCCGTCGGTGTCCTCCAGGCGAACGACTCGATGCGGCTTGTCGATGAGCTGCTTGGCCGAGGGATCGTTCGTGCCGGACGAATCGGAGACGCACAGCCGCCCCTCTTCATCAAAACTGGCGGTGATCGGCCGATCGACCAACGGCGGACCAGCGACGAGTTCGATCGTGAAGCCTTCGGGCAGCGAGAAGACATGCCCGTTGAGCGGGACTTCGATCCGTTTTGGCTCGGTCTTCGCGGCGGTCGGCGGAGCGGCGTTCTTCGCGGGCGGATCGTCGGATTGAAGATTTCGGTTCGTTGAGCCAACAGACACGATGACTGAAATCAGTGCGACCAACACGATCCAAGGGCAAGCGCGGCGCATGGCAGGCTCCGAAGTCAGGGGCGGAGTGAAATCGCCTCACGATCATGCCGAGGTTGTCGCCAAGGTTCAATCCGATCGAGCCTCTTTGGACTGCTGCGACCAGAGTCGCAGCTTTTCAAACAACGTTATGAGTCGTAGCCGCTCTCGAACGGTCGCTCGACTTCGGAACATCGTGTTTTGAAAAGCGACGACTTTGGTCGTCGCAGTCCAAAGTCGGCCTGACCTCGAATCGGTTGTGAATTGAGTTTCCACGGTCGGTCACTTCAAATCCCCACCTCCGCGATCTGCGCGGAAGAGAATCGTGTCCCACCGAGTTGAAGGAGATCCTGCCGATGACCCGCCTGCTGCTTGCGTTCGTCGTGTGCTGTGTCAGTTCGCTCGCCGTCGCCGATGTGAAGGTGCTGCCCGATGGGCGAGTCCCCGCAGACAAGCGGCTGGGTGCTCCGAAGGATTTGAACGGCTACTTCCCGCTGGAGGTGCCGGCCACGAAAGAAGAGTGGGCCAAGCGAGCGGATTACGTTCGCAAGCAAGTGCTCGTCTCGCAGGGCTTGTGGCCGATGCCGACGAAGGGACCGCTCAAGCCGGTCATTCATGGCAAGGTCGATCGTGATGACTTCACCGTCGAGCGAGTTTACTTCGAGAGTGCTCCCGGCTTCTTCGTGACCGGCAGCCTCTTCAAGCCGAAGGGGAAGAAGGGTCCGTTCGCGGGAGTACTCTGTCCTCACGGGCATTGGAACAACGGGCGGTTCTACGACGCCGGTGAGGCGGCCGTGCGACAGCAGATCGTCGTCGGGGCCGAGCGGTTTGAGAATTCGGGGCGGTATCCGTTGCAGGCGCGGTGCGTGCAGCTCGCGCGGATGGGCTGCGTCGTGTTTCACTACGACATGATCGGCAACGCCGACAGCACGCAACTCAGCCATGCTCTCGTACATCGCTACGCCGACCGACGGCCGGCGATGGAAAAGGCCGACTCGTGGGGCTTCTACAGCGCACAAGCGGAAGCGAGATTGCAGAGCGTCATGGGTCTGCAAACGCTGGACTCGATCGCGGCTCTCGATTTCATGCTCAGCCAGAAAGACGTTGATCCGAACCGCATCGGAGTGACCGGAGCGAGCGGCGGCGGGACGCAGACTTTCATCCTGTCCGCGATTGATCCGCGCGTCACCGCGCAGTTTCCGGCGGTGATGGTCTCAACCGGAATGCAGGGAGGCTGCACTTGCGAGAACTGCTCGCTGCTGCGAGTCAACACAGGCAACATCGAACTCGCCGGCCTGTTCGCACCCAAGCCGCTGGGCATGGCGGCGGCGGACGACTGGACCAAAGAGATCATGACCAAAGGGATGCCGGAGTTGGTCAAGCTCTACGAAATGCTTGGCGCGAAGGACAACGTCAAGACGACGGCCCTGCTGCACTTCCCGCACAACTACAACCAACCCAGCCGAGCCGCGATGTACTCGTGGTTCAACAAGCATCTGAAGCTCGGCGACAAAGACCCGATCGTCGAGGGAGATTTCCAACCGCTGCCGATCGCGGCGCTGACCGTCTGGGACGACCAGCATCCGAAGCCGCCGAGCGGCGACGACTTCGAGCGCTCGCTGACGAAGACGCTGGCCAACGACGATGCGAAACAGCTCGCCGCGCTGACGCCGACGGACGCGAACTCGCTGACGAAGTTCCGCGACGTCATCGGCACCGGCTGGAAGGTGCTCATCGGCCGCGAACTGCCGGACTCGAAGAGCATCGAACGCGAGAAGATCAAGAAAGAAGACCGGGGCGACTACATCTTCTTCGGCGACGTGCTGCGGTTGAAGAAGCATCAGGAAGAAGTGCCGATCGTGTTCCTGCACCCGAAGAAGTGGAACAAGCAAGTGGTCGTGTGGGTTGATGAGTCCGGCAAGTCGGGCTTGTTCAACGCGGACGGCTCACCGAAGTACGAGATCAAAACGCTGCTCGACGCCGGCTACAGCGTCACCTCGCCGGACGTGTTCGGCACCGGTGAACTCGTGCCGGCCGGAGCCTCCACGCCGCTGCGGAATCGCAAGGTCAACACGAACCGCCAATTCGCCGGCTTCACCTACGGCTACAACCACCCGCTGTTCGCTCAACGAGTTCACGACATCCTGACGCTCGTCAGCTTCGTGCGCGGCGACGATCACGGAGCATCGAAAGTTCACGTCGTTGGCCTGGGCGGAGCAGGTCTGTGGGCCGCCGCCGCGAAGTTCATCGCCGGCCCCGCGATTGATCGCACCGCGATCGACACCGCCGGCTTCCGCTTCGCAGCGCTGACCGAATTCGACGATCCGCAGTTCCTGCCCGGAGCGGTCAAGTACGGCGACGTCGCTGGACTACTCGCACTCTCCGCTGGCAGCGAAGTCTGGCTGAGCGGTGAGAAGGAGCTCCCGAAGCTCACCGCCGCCAGTTGGAAGGCCGCAGGAGCCGGTGCTCCACCGACGCTCTTCGCAGGAGAAGCTTCGGCGAAAGCCAACGACGCCGTGAAGTGGTTGTCGCGGTAGAAATGCGATGATGCTCATTGAGTGTGAAATTGAACTGGGTCCGGGTGAGAAGCTCTCTCTGCCAGAGGAGATCACTGAACGTGTCGGCGAAGGCCGTTGGTTGGTGACAGTACAACCGGCTGAGACGTCGGGTGCGACTTGCACGCATCAAGCGTTTCTCGGCGGGTATTCTCCGGAAGATGAGGGGCTGTACGATGACGTCGCAGTTGGCTGATTGCTGAATGACAGTAGTTCCAAGTTCGTGGGATTGGCGTGTGGCTTTACTCCGAAGGAGTTGTGTCACATAGCCCAGGGTTGCTCGCGAAGCGAGCTACCCTGGGTTGAGAATCAGAATGGCCGATTTACCCCGAAGGGGTTGCGTCTTCCGACGTTCTCGAATGACGCAACCCTTTCAGGGTAGTGCGAACCTCTTCTCCCATCCCAGGGTAGCTCGCTTCGCGTGCAACACTGGGCTTTGTGACGTAATTCCTTCGGGATAAAGGCGATTGCCGCCCACACAAATCTTGGAACTACTGAGTGATTGGCACTGATCACCGTTTCCCAGGCAGCGCCGCCGCGAGCGGTAGTCCATCAGCGAGTGCCGTTCGCAATGCCGCGCACAGATCGAGGACGACCTCGTCCCCTTCAGGGACTTGTCGCGTTCGCACCGCTTGGCCGAGATCGATCGCTTGCAACAACTGTCTCAGCCACGAACACGCTTGGACTCGAAAGGTCGCGAGTTCGCAATCGGTCAGGTCGTGTCGCACAAGCTGCGATTCGCTGGCGGTGCGGTTCCGTTGCAGCCGAGCCAGCGTTGCTCCCTGAGTCCGAAACAAGAATCCCTCGAAGAACGCTCGTCGCAACCGACCGGCCGGATCGAATTGCAGAACCGGTTCGGCCCCAAAATAGACCGAGCACGCTCCGTTCTTTTTGAAGCCGGCCACGACCGGATCGGCCATGAACGGCACCTGCCACTCGACTCGGCGAGCCAAGCCGGTGGCCTCCTGCATCAGGTCTTCGCGGTCCGATTCGTGGCGTGCCATGTGTCAGAGGGGCTGGGGACTAGTGTCCGGTTGCCTGGTCATTGAACCGGACGCTATCGCGTGCCGGCTGATAACGGTATCGCGAGCGTTCGCCAATCAGTGTCGCGTCGGATTCAGTTTGCGGCCGAGGTCTTCGCACAGAGCTTCCAGGCAACGCGGAACGGAGACGTTCGATTCGATGTGCTGTTCGGTTTCGGCGACACGCTCAAACAGGCTCATCACGAACTCGAAGTCCTCTGGAGAGCGAGCCTCGAAGCCCCGCGCGAACGTGACGGCGGCCGGGATGATCTCTCCTTGCGGCTGATCCGACAAATGCAGTGCGGCGGCTCGAAAGAATTCGAGGCCGAAGCGAACCAGCCACAGCGCGTTCCGTCGTTGCGTTGCCGTGTCGCCGCCGATCGCTTCGATTCCCGAAGTCAGCTTCTCGGCGAGTGTGAACGATTGAAATCCACCGCTGGCGAGCTGCTGGTACAGCGCATCGCGCAGCTCGCGCAACGCAGGGTCGAGCAATTGCATCGCGACCGCCAAGCTGCCGCCGCTGAGTTCCGCCAAGGCAGCGGCTTCGGTCGGCTCGGTCAACAACTCTTGCTGGACAAGCAGTTCAGCGATATCGCGGGACGATAACGGATCAAATCGGACCGTCTGACAGCGCGACCGAATCGTGGGTAGCAGCGCGTCGAGGTTGTCGGCGATGAGCACGATCAACGCCTTCGGTGGCGGCTCTTCCAGCGTCTTGAGGAACGCATTCGCCGCCTCGACGTTCATCGCCGACACGTCGTCGATGATCGCAATTTTGCGATCGCCCGACATCGGCAGTCTCGACAAGTCGTAGCACAACCCCTCGCGGCCACGGTTCTCTGGCGGACCAAGAAACAGGTCGATCGTGAATTCCGACTTGCCCGATTTTCGACTGACTTCGTGCAAATCCGGGTGTGATCCCGCCATGACCTGCTTGCAGCCCGAGCACTCGCCGCACGCCAACAGCTCTTCGTTCGAGTGCCGCTGGCAGAACAAGCACTGAGCCAGCGTTCGAGCGAACAGCCGTTTGCCGACTCCATCCGGGCCAGCGAAAACGTACGCGTGCGAGAGTCGGCCACGGCGTAAGGTTCGCCGAAACCACTCGACACGTTCGCCATGTCCCCGAATCGAATCCCAGTTCATGCCGCTGACTCTCCTCCGTCGCCACGATCGCCAGAACGTGGAGCTCCTGCGTCATCGCCCACGTTCTGGCGAACGTGGCGACGACTCTGAAACCGCATCATCCAATTCGATCCACCCCAATGTGTCGCCGGTTGCGATGACGTCGTTCTCAAAACATCCGATCCGCCGTAACCGGCCGCTGCTGGGAGCCTCGACGTCAAACGTGATCCCGCGTAGCAGCACCTCGACCACCGCGTCGCCCGCCGACACCTCTTCATCGATCTGCGCGAGCCAAGTGCTGACGCGAACCAGTTGCTCTCCGGCACCGAGTTCCGGCAGCGTGAGCGGTTGCCAGTCGGTGGTGTCGAGCGTCATCGCGTGATCTCCGCCGCCATTTCACCGGCATGGTAGCTTGATCGCACGAACGGGCCACTGGCCACCATGCCGAAGCCGAGCCGCTTCGCCAGCACACCGATCTCGTCGAACTCTTCGGGCGGAACGAAACGCTCGACCGGCAAGTGGTCTGGAGTCGGTTGCAAGTATTGCCCCAGCGTCAGCATGTCACAGCCGACCGCTCGCAGATCGGCGAAGACATCGAGCAGCTCGTCGAGCGTCTCACCAAGTCCCAGCATCAGCCCGCTCTTGGTCGGCATGTCAGGAGCTTCGTCTTTGACTTGCTGGAGCAGATCGAGCGTTCGCTGATACGCGGCGTTGCGCCGAACGCGGTGATACAGGCGAGGGACCGTTTCCGTGTTGTGATTGAAGACGTCGGGCTGCGACTTGATCACGCGCGAGATCGCCGATCGGTTGCCGAGAAAATCGGGAGTCAGAACTTCGACCTGCGCTCCGGTTCGTTCGCGCACGGCCAGCACGCAGCGAGCGAAGTGCTCGGCACCGCCGTCGGGTAAGTCGTCGCGAGTCACCGACGTGATGACGACGTATCGCAGACCCAAACGCTCGGCCGCTTCGGCGACACGCTCCGGCTCGTCCGCTTGCAACGTCTCGGTTTTCCCCTTCGGGACCGAACAGAACCCGCACGGCCGCGTGCAAACATTGCCGAGAACCATGAACGTCGCCGTCTGTTTCGACCAACATTCGGTTCGATTCGGACACTTCGCGCTTTCGCAGACGGTCTCCAAACGGAGGTCGGCGATGACGTTGCTCGTGTAAACCATGCCGGGCTGCGGCATCGGCCGTTTCAGCCAACTCGGCAAACGGCGCTTGGCCGTTACGGGCGGAGCAGCGGCAATCGGTTCGGCAGGAAGGATGTCTAAGTCGATCATGGTGGGGATCAAGATTTCTTGCGGCGTTCGCGCGGCTTGCTGGCAGAGTTGAAGAGGTCGGTAACGGCGACTTGAAATCCATCAAGCACGCGCGATGTCGCTTGTTCGCCAGCCACGAATTTCCGCTCCTCGTAAGTTCGTCCTTTGAGATTGAGGACACGTACCGTGCCGTCCTGAGGATTCACGATCCAGTATTCCGGGATCTTCGCGCGAGCGTATTCGGCCCGCTTCTGCACGAGATCACGTTTCTTGTTGGACGGACTGACGACTTCGACAACCAAGTCCGCTCCAGCGGCGCATCGGTCTTCTTCCCAGTCGGCATGATTCCTGGATACGAAAAGAATGTCGGGTTCCCGATAAACTCGCGGCGCGACTCGAACAGGCAAAGGCGCGAACAAAACCTCGCCCAGATCACGAGCTTCTACGAAAGCAAGCAGCCGCTGCAGCAACCAAAGAGTGATTCTCTGATGGGAGAAGGTTGGCATTGGCAGAACCTCAATGTTTCCGTCGGTGAATTCGACCAAAAGGTTACTGTCAAGATCGAGGTACTCCTCCTCTGACCACTGGCCTTGATCGGGAAACAAGAGCGCGATCTCCCACGCTGGTCGGCGGGCAACACCTTGTTGGGTTCTCAACACGCGAGCAGGCGGTCGCTCATGAACGGCAGGCATGGAGGATTCCTGGGTAAGATTTCTTAAAAAGTGAGCGTTACGTTACGCTGCCACGCCAAGGCTGACAATTGCTTGAACACCAAGATTGACGCCATTGGATCGAGTCGATCTCGTCCGTAGGACTTCTCTCATGCGCCGATTGATTGCACTGACATTGCTGTTGCTGGCTGCCACGAACCTCACCGCCGCAGAACCACCGAATGTCGTGTTGATCGTCGCCGATGATCTCGGAGCGATGGACCTCGGTTGTTACGGCAGCAAGTTTCATCGGACGCCACATCTTGACAAGCTCGCGGCGGACGGGATGCGATTCACGCAGTCGTATTCGGCCTGTCCGGTTTGCTCGCCGTCGCGAGCGGCGATCATGACCGGGCAATACCCGCAACGGTTTCAATTGACCGACTGGCTGCCGGGACAGCCCGATCGTCCGATGCACCGGCTCAAGCGGCCGACGCTGCGAAATCATCTTCCGCTGGAAGCGACGACGATCGCCGACTTGCTCAAGCCGGCCGGTTACGTTTGCGCGAGCATCGGCAAGTGGCATCTCGGCGGCGAAGGCTTTGAGCCAGCCAAGCAAGGTTTTGATTTCAACATCGCCGGCGACGCAGCCGGTTCGCCACAGAGTTACTTCGCTCCGTTCAGCAAGCCGAACGGCAAAGCGATGCCCGGCCTGAGCGAGGCTCCCGACGGTGAGTACCTCCCGGATCGGCTTACGACCGAAGCGGAGAAATTCATCACACAGAATCGCGAGCGGCCGTTCTTTCTGTACCTGCCGCACTTCACACCGCACACACCGCTGAAAGCCAAAGAGGACGTCATCAAAAAGTATCCCGTGGCCGGCACGTTCCGAGGGCAGCAGAACAATCCGATTTACGCAGCGATGCTCGAAAGCCTGGATGATTCGGTCGGTCGCATCGTCGCGAAGTTGGACGAGCTGAAACTTTCCGATCGCACAATCGTGCTCTTCACCTCCGACAATGGCGGGCTCGCGACCACCGAAGGACAAAACACGCCGGCGACGTCGAACGCTCCGCTGCGCGAGGGAAAGGGCTGGCTGTACGAGGGAGGCATCCGAACTCCGCTGCTGGTGAAGTGGCCCGGTTCGATCAAAGCGAACAGCAGCAGCGACGTGCCGGTCTGCGGCATCGACCTGCTGCCGACCATTCGCGAGGTCTGCATCCTCGAACAAACCGAGTCACACAAGTCCGATGGTGTCAGCCTGCTGCCGTTGCTCAAACAGTCCGGGATGATCGCTCGCGAGTCGCTCTTTTGGCACTATCCGCACTACGCCAACCAAGGGGGCAAGCCGGGGGCGGTCATTCGCGCCGGCGAATGGAAACTGATCGAATTCTACGAAGAGGGTCGCCGTGAGTTGTTTCACGTCGCGAAAGATCTCAGCGAGTCGCGCAATCTCGCCGAGCAAGAACCCGACCGCGTGCGCGAGTTATCCGAACAGCTCGCTGCGTGGCGCAATTCAGTCGGCGCACGGATGCCGGAGCCGAATCCGAATTACACGCCAAACCCTCAGTCCGAAAACGGCGAGATCGTGATTCCCGCTCGCACCGCTGACGTGCGCGGCATCATGCTGCGATACGAACCGATGCCACACAAGAACACGCTCGGCTTCTGGGTGCGATCCGAAGATTGGGCTCGATTCGAATTCACCGTAACCCAACCAGGCAAGTTTGAGCTCGAAGCTCTCGTCGGCTGCGGCAACGGCAGCGGCGGCAGCGAGGTACGGTTTGAGGTCGCTTCGGCCGGTTCGACAACCGATCCACAGGTACTGCCGCTCACAGTGCAGGAGACGGGCGGCTTTCAAAACTTCGTGCCTCGAACCCTGGGCGAAATCCTGCTGGACACCGCTGGCCGCTACGAGCTGCGTGTCAAAGCCATCAAAAAGCCCGGTGCCGCGGTCATGGATCTGCGACAAGTCCGCCTGATCCCGAAAAAGTGATGTCAATCGTCATCGCCTCGCTCCCGTCAAACGAACACCACGGGTACGAACACGATCGGCGAAATTGGTGTGTTCGAGGCCAAGCATGTGCAGGATCGTTGCGTGACGGATTCTGCTCTGTTTCATTCCGAACTCCTTATCCAAACAGCTTCGCCCGGTGCAGGTGGATGTCGGCGCTGAAAAGCGGTTTCGGGCCGCGCGCGACAATTTCCAACCTTCACGCCAACAGCTTCGTCACGACGTTTCCATGCACGTCGGTCAAACGAAAATCGCGGCCTTGGAAGCGGTAGGTGAGTTTGGTGTGGTCGAAGCCGAGCAGGTGCAGGATCGTGGCGTGGAGGTCGTGGACGTGGACCTTGTCGGTCGTCGCGTTGAAGCCGAACTCGTCGGACTCGCCGAGCGTTGTCCCCGGCTTCACGCCGCCGCCGGCGAGCCACACGCTGAAACAATTCGGGTGATGGTCGCGGCCGTCGTTGCCACCTTGGACCATCGGAGTGCGGCCGAACTCGCCGCCCCAGATGACTAGCGTGTCGTCGAGCAGGCCCCGTTGCTTGAGGTCTCGCAGCAGCGCGGCGGCAGGCTTGTCAGTCGCGCCGCATTGCTCTCTGAGTCCACCGACCAGGCCGCCGTGATGGTCCCACGCTTCGTGGAAGAGTTGCACACAGCGGACGCCACGCTCGATCAATCGCCGAGCCAGAAGGCAGTTATTGGCGAAGCTCGCTCGACCTGGTTCCGCGCCGTACATCTCCAGTATGTGCTTGGGTTCGTTGGTGATGTCCATCAACTCCGGCGCGCTGGTTTGCATCTTGGCCGCCATCTCGAAGGCGCTGATCCGCGCGGCGATTTCCGGGTCGCCGACCACACCGAGTCGTAGTTCGTTCAACTGCCGCAGCGTGTCGAGCGATTCGCGGTTCGTCTGCGAGTCGATGCCGCGCGGGTTGTCGAGAAACAGCACCGGCTCGCCCGACGACCGGAACAGCACGCCGTTGTTGACCGTCGGCAGAAAGCCGCTGCCCCAATTCGATTGCCCGCCGCTCGGCCCCTTCTTTCCGGATGAGAAGACGATGAATCCCGGCAAGTCCTGAGCCTCGCTGCCGAGGCCGTACATCGTCCAGGCGCCGAGGCTCGGCCGGCCGAATTGCTGGGCTCCGGTATTCATCATGATCTGGCCCGGAGCATGATTGAACGCATCCGTGACCATCGACTTCACGATCGCGATGTCATCCACGACTTCGGCCAGATGCGGCAGCAACTCGGACAACTCCGCCCCGCAGTCGCCGTGTCGAGCGAACTTGAACTTCGGACCCAGCAGCGTCGAGTTCGGATTGATGAACGCCGCTCGATAATTTTTGATCAGGTCCGGCGGCGGCAGCTTGCCGTTCCACTTCGCCAGCTCCGGCTTATTGTCGAACAGCTCCAAATGCGAAGGAGCTCCGGCCATGAAGAGGTAAATCACTCGCTTCGCTTTCGGAGCGAAGTGCGGTTGCCGCGCGGCGAGCGGATTCGTCGTTGCCGCGTCGGCTCGGTCATTCGCCAGCAGTGATGCCAACGCGGCCGAAGCTAGTCCGACGCCGCAATCTTTGAAAAACCAACGGCGAGTGATCGCCTGTCGGACGGAATCAAGGTGAAGTTGAAAGTTGAGCATGACCGAACTCTCTGCAAAGAAATTTGGAACACTGATCTTCGCTAATCTGCACTGATCGGATTAGCGAAGATCAGCGCCGATTAGTGTTCTCTGTCTTCATCACTCCCGCGTCACCGTTTCATCGAGGTTTAGAAGCACGCGAGCAACGACCGTCCATGCGGCGGCATCGGCGGGAGTGCCCCCATTCGGCAGCGCCGGAGGTTGCGCTGGATCGTTGGCGGCAAGTTCCCACGGTTTCGAATCAGGCTGCGCAAACTTGGTCCGTTGTTGATGCAGCAAGCTCAACAGCATCTTTTGTTCGGCGGCGTTCGGGTCGCGTGAGACGCAGCGGCGGAACGCGAAGGACAGTCGACTCGCGTCGTCGGAACCACCGTCCTGCAAAACCAACAGCGCCAGCGAGCGGGCGCATTCGAGGAAGACGACTTCATTGAGCGTCGTCAGCGCTTGCAGCGGTGTGTTGCTGCGAGTTCGTTTGACGCAGGCGGCGTCGGCGTTGGGAGTGTCGAAGTTGCTCAGCATCGGGTACGGCGTCGAGCGGCGGCGGAACGTGTAGAGGCCGCGCCGATAACGCTCGGCCCCGGTCTCCTCGGTCCAGGTGAAGGGACCGTAGCTGGCGGGAGGCTGATACAGAAACGACGGTGATGGCGAGAAGATCGCTGGACCGCTGAGCTTCTCGTTGAGCAAGCCGCTCGCGGCAAGCGCGATGTCGCGAACGATTTCTCCTTCGACGCGCTGACGCGGAAAGCGCGCGAGCAGGCGGTTGAATTGGTCACGCTCGTAAAGCTCCGGCGTGACGCGGCTGCTTTGACGATACGTCGCACTCGATGTGATGAGCCGATGCAGGTGCTTGAAGCTCCAACCTTGCTCCATGAATTCGACGGCCAGCCAGTCGAGCAGTTCGGGATGGCTCGGCGGTTCAGCTTGCGTGCCGAAGTCTTCGCTCGTGCTGACGAGGCCGGTGCCGAAGTACGCCTGCCAGACGCGATTGACGATGACTCGCGCGGTCGTCGGGTGACTGCGGTTGGTTAGCCAATGAGCGAACGTGAGTCGATCTCCCGCACGCACTTTTGGCGAGCCGGGGTGGGTTAGCCCCCGGACTTCGTCGGCCGCTCCTTGTCCGAGGGCTAACGCACCCCGGCTCGCCGAGGGTTTCATTTGCAGGAAATCAGGCACTCCAGCACTCACCGCTTTCGTCGGCTTCAGGAAATCACCGCGTGCAAGCATCCGCGTGTCGCGCGGCTTCTCTCGTGGCATGAGCACCAACTGAGTCGAACCGCTCGGCCAACGTTGCCAAGCGGCTTCGATGCGATCGTTGAAGGACGCGAACTCGGCAACGGTCGTTCGCCAATAGGAAAAGATCGCCGCTTGCTGAGCGGGCGAGCGTTGCTCGCGAGCGACTGACAAAGCAGTGCGGACGGCGACCGGAACCGGATCGGCGATCGGCTTCTCGGCCGTCGTCACCGACAATCGAAAGCGGCCGAGGTTGTTGTTCATGTGGTCGTCACTGTTCCAACCGCCGTGCATCTGCTTGAGCGTGACCTTCAGCACGGTTCCGCTTTCGTAACTGACCGGCTTGTCGAAGACGAAGACAGCATTGCGCGGTTGATTGCGTCGGCCCGGCCCGGCGTCGATGCCCCAAGCGGTCTCGTCTTTGCCGTCGATCGCGAATGCCACTGAACCCGTCACTCGGCGCTTGTCGGTCTTGTCAAAGAAGTTGGCTTCGAGCACTCGTTCGGGATTCGCATAGTCGGCCGTCGCCGCGACGAGTTTGACTGGCTGCTTCGGAGCGGCGGGCGGTCCCGCGTTGTCCGCCTCGACGCTGATCTCGGTGAGCGCACACGTCCCCATGAAGCTCCGGCCCGGCCCGTTGCACGGCAAATTTGGATCATTGAGCAATTCGATGCGGATTGCGGTGATGTTCTTCAGGTTGAGCGGTTGCGATTGAAACACGGCGGCGAACTTCGTCGGCGCGTAGCCGGCCACGAGGATCGAGCCGTCCCCTTGATCGAAGTACCGCTGACCATTGTCGCCGATGTGGGTGAGTTGCAGCGTCGTCCAATCGCTTTTCGTGCTGTCTTTGAGCGGTACGGCGCTAGCCGCCGGTGCCTGCGGCCGGGATTGACCGGCGGCTAGCTCGAATTATTCACGGCTAGAGACAAAAGCGGCCTCCTCGCGCATCTAAGTGGTTGGATTAAAAGCCATTTCAGACCACGCACGGAGGCCGCGATGAGTTTACAGACTGCTTGGAATTTTGCATTTGAGTTTG
>SYJG01000143.1 GCA_005798445.1 Planctomyces sp. | reverse complement strand
GTCCGGGGGCTGACGCCCTCCGGCTCGCTTTTTTTTGCGACCGAGATGCGGTCATTGTATTCACGGGTACTCTCTTTCTCGGACGGTCAACAACAGGCTGCTCACCAGGCACACGTTGATCACCAGCACGGCGAGCAGTTCCCACCAGACCGGCCAGCACCAAACTCCGAGGGCCTCGCGCACCGGCAGCCAACCGATGGCGGCAATTACCGGCAACAATCGAGTCCCCAGCCACCGAACTGGTCGCAGCATCGTCAGTAACGTCGCCAGATAGATCGACGTCAGCGCCGCCCAATACCGCCACGCGATCTCGGTCATGCCCCACTCGAACGGTGCGGCGACCGATCCGGGACGTGAGGCCCAGGCCGCGTAGACAATGATCGGCAGCGCCGTGCAGACAGTCACCACCAGCAAGCCGATCAACAGTTTGCTCATCAAGACCGCTCGGCGGCTGACCGGTCGAGAGAGCATGAACAGCCACGCCTCGCCACGCGACTCGGCCACCGATTGCCAGATCGCCAACCCGGCGGCCAACAGGAATCCCACCGTGCCAAACGGTCCGAGGAATCCGTCATGGATGAATGGCGTGGCACTCGTCTGCGTGACGAAGTCGCTGAGCATGCCGAAGCCCTTCAGCCCCACCAACCGAGCCACCACCACCGTGTAGGCCAGACAGGCCAAGAGCGCGGCTCCCACCGCCAGTCGGCACTCCTTTAGAACCAACGCCGTGTGGCTGGCAGGAAAACCGACTCGTGCGGCGACGCCCGCTCCCAAGTCCTCACCGGCATCAAGACATTTTCCGTAGACCGAAGCGAGTGCCGTCACCAGATGCCGCTTCGCGCGAACGGGAGGCGTCAGCCTCCTGGTTGCTTCAGCGGTCTCGTCCAGTTTCGACGGCCTCATCGACGTGACCAGTGGGCTGACGCCCACCGTTCGCCATTCGCGATGCACTCGAAATGCGAGATAGCCCGGAGCACCGAACAACAACGTCCACGCTCCCCAGAACCACTGGTCTTGCCGCGACGCCGAGAATTTCCGCAATCGACGCACCGCCATCACCGACCACAACACGGCCGACAATTGCAGGATCGCCAACGGAACCGTCGCTTCAGAAAACTCCATGTCGCGAGACGTTGGCCATTCGAGTCCGAACTCTCGGACACGGCTAGTGTCGATGGCTTGAGTGTGACTCCCTTCGCGTGTCGAAATCCAAACAACGAAATCCACCAAGACGGGTGATTGCGTTACGAGCAGGAATAACGTGATCTCGCTAGCAGCCGGTGGCTGCGTTTGGCCATGTTGATAGGCAACCTGCCGTTCCCCGACGACTCGGTGATCCGCGTCCAACGTCGTCAGGTGCCAGCCTCCCGATTGCAGCGTCACGAGCACATGGCCGTTCGCGGCCTTGACCCATTGCAATCCGGCGGCTCGCTGCAAGTTTTCTGGAATGGGAATGACTTCGGTGGCTCCGACACCGTCGTTCGTCAATTCGACAATCCGCAGCGAGTCACGCAGCCGCAAGACGACCTGTTGTGGTGTCCCCTTTTTCCGCATGCGAATCGGGTTGGCCGACAGAACTGGCTCACCCTCGTGGACAACTCGAATCGTTCGATGGAGAAAGTCGATCGCGAAGACGCGCCGACCGGTTGGCTCGACAAACAATGGCGCATACGCCAACTCATGCGTGCTCGCGTCAACATGTTGTTGAGAATAGGGGAAGCCGACGTTCCAACTGCGGTAATGGTCGGGGCCGTCAATGTCGAGGTGCTCACCACCGTCAAATGTGGTGAACCAATCCTCTTCCGAGGGGATGGTGGTCGTGAAGCCTTTGATTCCGAAGTACGCGACCTCGCGCTTCGTGACATTGTTCATCGCCACCAAAAAGCCGCGCCGGCCATTGTCTCGAAAGAACCACGTCGATGTCCCCGGATGATTGGGGACACTTTGCTCGTCAACTGCCACAACGCGTGATTTCCAACTTTGTCGCCTCGGACGCCGCCAGACCCGCGAATCGACGAGCGTCACCAATTGCGGATGCTCGTCTTTCACCGTCATCTCGACCGGCTCTCCATCGAGATTGTGGTACTCGGCCCACTCCCAGCCCTTGCGGCGGTCGGTCGTCTTCCAAATTGGCAAGCCGTCGTCTCGAAACAGAAACTGCTGCGTGATGAATCGCGGTTCTTGTTCACTGAAAACCTCCTCGACAATGCCCGCAATGATCGCAAAACCCACCATCCACAGCGTCACCGCAGCCGTCGTCAGCAAGGCCGCGAGGCAGAGGGTGTGTCGCCACGATCGTTGTTTCGTCGAAATGCCGCTCATGCGAAGTCTCGCTCATCAACCACATGCAAAATTGAAGTCACCAGGATCGCTCCGACGAGGAGACACAGCCCCCAATACTGAGCCTGCGACGGCATGAAGTCGGGCTCGAATCCGCCGGCCACTGAACCCGACAACCACAACATCAGGCCGAGGACGACCGTCGCTGCCAACGGCCACAGCCGCGACCACCACCACGACGCCGGACGGATGCCCGTCAAGAAACCTCCCAGAAAAACGACGACCGCCCAGCCACACGACTCGATCGCCGGCTGCGCGTACGACCAATCAAACGGAATCGCCACATTCCCCGGAGTCTTCGCCCAGACCAGATACACGATCGCCGGCAGAGCCACCGTGGTCAGCGTGAGCACTCCACCCGTCAACAACTTGACCCCGATGTACGCTCGCCGCGAGATCGGTCGAAACAACACGAAGGCCCACATCCCACGCGCTCCGTCATTGAGCGACATCACCAGCCCCAAGCTCCCCGCAAACGATGCCGCAATGAAGCCGTACCACAGCAGCCAACCGGGCTGCACCAACGGAAAAATGTTTTCGTGTGTTGGAAACTGATGCCGAGTCAGCGTCGTCACGCCGCAGATTTCCGACAAGAACCCTCCAAACGCGATTGCCCCCAAGGCAACCACCCAGGCGGTCGATCGCAGCTCTTTCAGAATGACAGCGAACATGACAGCTCAATCTCCCGAAAACACCGGCACCGCGCGGCGCGAGCCACGCGTGTATTCGATGAAGGCGTCTTCCAGATTCAATTCCACGACATCAACCGTCCGCGGTTGCGGAGTCAAAGCCGCGAACAGCGTGTGATGCGAGTCACCAAGTCCGACGACCACCAACTCCAACCGACGCTCCTCAACGTGCATCGCCACTAGGCCGTCGCAACCGGAGAACTTCGGCGGTGGGCCGTCGAAGGACAGAACGACTCGCCGGATCGACTGCTTGAATTCATCCGTTGGACAATCGACACGCAGCACACCATCGACCATCACGCCAATTCGGTCGGCCACACGCTCAACGTCTCCGAGCACATGTGAACTCAGGAAAATCGTGCGCCCCTTTTTCTGGATGATCTGAATCAGCGATTCCAGAAAATCCCGCCGCACAACCGTGTCCAGCCCCAGCGTCGGATCATCGAGAATCAACAACTCCGGTTCCGGAGCGATCCCCAGCGCCAGCGACACCTGAGCCACCTGCCCCTTCGACAAGTGCTTGACCTTCTTTTTGCGATCGAGCTGAAAGTGCTCGATGATCTGATCGAACAGCCCTTGATTCCACGCCGGATAAAACGGCCGAGTGAACCGCATCAGCCCGTCGATCGTCATCCACGAATACAGCGGATGCCCCTCCGCCAAATAGGCAATTCGCTGCCGCATCTCCGGAGCCAACGTGGCCACATCCTGTCCCAACAATGACGCCGAACCGTCATCCGCATGCACCATCCCCGTCAGCATCTTGATAGTTGTCGATTTTCCCGCTCCGTTGCGGCCGAGGAAGCCGTACACGCAGCCCTCCGGCACACGCAACGACAGCTCGTTGACGACACACTTCGAGCCGTACCACTTGGTCAATCCGTCGGTCACGATCGCGTCGGGCATGATTCACTCCGGCCACTGAAACTGTTTGACTTGCTTGGCCAACATCTCTTTCACCTCCGCCGCCGAATAGCCGAGATGCACGGCCTCCGTCAGCAGCTTGTCGAGCAGTTCGATCAGCCGTTCGTCGCGAGCACGCTTCATCAAGTCCCGCTTCGGAGCCCCGACGAACACACCCAGCCCCTGCCGAGTGACGAGCATTCCTTCGCGTTCCAATTCCTGGTACACGCGAGCAATCGTGTTCGGGTTGACGACCACGTCCTTGGACAACTGCCGCACGGAAGGCAACTGCGTGTCCGGCTGCAAGTCGCCGCGCGCGACCGCCGACCGAATCTGCTCGGCCAATTGCCGGTAGATGGGAACTTTGCTGGCGGTATTGATCTGAAACTGCATGTCACACCTCGCGAACTGTACTAGGTAATCTAATACAGTGATCGCAGGGTGTCAAGACGGCAATTCAAGACTTCGCCACAAATACCACGACGCGACCGTCGCGTGCGGTCGCCAGGGAGCGGCAATCGCTTCCGCTTCAGCCCGCTTCGGCAATTCCGCCAGCCCGTACAGTTTTTGAATGGCGGATCGCAGACCGAAATCATCGGGTGCGAAAACATCCGGCCGGCCAAGGCAGAAGATCAGGAACATCTGCACGGTCCAGCGGCCGATCCCCTTCACCTGGATCAGTTCCTCGATGATCTCTTCGTCGGTCAGCCGATGGACTCGATGAAGTTTCACCGTCTTGCTGACAACCTTGTCGGTGAGGTCTTGCAAGTACGTCGATTTTTGCCGCGACAAGCCGAGTCCTCGCAAGTCGTCGAATGACAACCCACCCAGCGATTCCGGCGTGAGTTTCCGCGGTGCGAGCCGGGCCTCTAGCTTGCGGAGCATCGAGCGTGCGACGGCAGTGGAAATCTGCTGGGCCAAGATCGAACGGACGAGCGACTGAAAGCGGCCACGACGCGGCTCCAGTTGGAACGGGCCGACCCGGTCAATGACCTGTTTCAGCACGGGATCGCTGCGACGCAGATGGCGTAACGCCCGCGAGACATGTTCGGGAGAAAAACTCATGCGTGCTCCGTATAGTGCGGCCGTGGATCGAATCGGCGAGCCGGAGCATTCGAGGAACGGCCTGTGGAATCGTCAATGCAGGCGAAGGACTGGGGACTGCCGGAATTCCTCGTCGAGCTATTTCGTGGCAGCCGCGTCCATGTGGCCGCGCTCTCCGAGTTCACTGCGGACGAACGCCAGAACGCCGCGCGGGTGTTGACCGAATGGGATCAGGCTTGTCGTTCAGACATGCCAGAAAACGCGCCCCCATTTTGTAAGACGACCGCTGTCTGGGGCGCGGAGCGTTTTTATCGAGCTTGTCAGTTTCTCGTCTTTCGAGATTGCAGTGCCGAGGCGATCGCCGCCGAATTGACGCTCGCGAGGCCGAAAGCCGCCGCACCGGCGAGCGCGGCTTACAGCGTCGATTTGACGTGGCGATTCTTGCCCGACTTGCTGAAGTTGGCCAGCGGCTTGGCGAGCGACGACCCGTTGGTCAACCATCTGTGGCGTTGGGCCGTCGAGTGGCCGTTGTCGTCGGTGGGAGTGCCGAACCTCGGCGAGGTTGATGTTTCTGGATTCGTGGAGGATCCCTGCCTGCGAACGCTGTACGTCGATCGAATCATCGCTCGCCGCGATCGGACTCGGTTGACGGACGAACGAGTTCGCGACGCCGTCCGGGAAGCGCTCGGCGCGTTTCCCGAACTCGCGCCAGAAATCGGTGCGTTGCTGACGCCCTAGGAATAAGCTGACGACACGGACACTCTCTCCCTTCGAGGACGACATGACCGAAACCGAAACACACGACACGCTCGAATTGGCGAAACGATTGACGACGGATGTGCTCGCGCCGTTGAAAGCGGCGTTTGTCGGCAAGGATGAGATCATCGACCTGCTGGGGGTCGGGCTGGTCGGCGGCGAGAACTTGTTTCTGCTCGGCCCGCCCGGAACCGCGAAGAGCGCGATCGTGCAGGAGCTGTCGCGACGCATCGACGGTCGCGTCTTCGATTACCTGCTGACGCGGTTCACCGAGCCGAACGAACTTTTCGGCCCGTTCGACATCCGCAAGCTGCGCGACGGGGACTTGGTCACGAACACCGAGGGGATGCTGCCGGAGGCGTCGTTCGTCTTCTTGGATGAGTTGCTCAACGCGAACAGCGCGATTCTCAACAGCCTGTTGATGGTGCTCAACGAGCGTGTCTTTCGGCGCGGCCGTGAGACTCGTGCGTTGCCGACGCTGATGGTGGTCGGCGCGAGCAATCGGCTGCCGGAAGACGATGCCCTCGGCGCGCTGTTCGACCGTTTTCTGCTGCGTGTCCGCTGCGATAACGTATCGAGCGAACAGCTCGCCGACGTGTTGACAGCCGGCTGGCGGTTCGAGGTCGCTCGCAACCCCGTAACCCGAAGCGTCAGCGAGGGCGAGCGTCGGGCCGCGGCAAACAGAACAGGCGACGCGGATGCCCGCTCGCCCGCGCTGACGCTTCGGGTTGGTGTCGAGGATATTCGTCGGATTCAGGCGTTGCTCGGTCGCGTGGACTTGAGTGACGTGCGCGCGGCGTCGGTCGAGCTGGTGCAGCGGCTGCGTCATGCGGGGATTGCGGTTTCGGATCGGCGAGCGGTCAAGTTGCAGCGGCTAATCGCGGCGAGCGCGCTGCTCTGCGGACGGATGCAGACGATCGTCTCGGACTTGTGGGTCTTCCGTTACATCTGGGACACGGAAGAGCAACAAGAGGTGCTCGCCACGATCGTCAATGACCGGCTGAGCAAGTCTGGCCCGGCCTCTCCCGCCGATCATCCGCGCGCGAAGTCGGGGGAGCGGCCCGATCCCGAAAGTCTCGCTCGCGATTTGGAGCGGATCGCGGAGCAACTGGACGATCCCGAATTGTCCGCTCACGAGAAATCGTACTTGCGAGACCGAATCGGTTTGCTGGCGGGTCGCTGTCAGTGGGTGGCGGATCAGCAAGCTCGATCGTTTCTGGAACGCAAGCTGTCGGCGCTGTGGCCGCAAGTCGGAGGACGCTGACGCCGCCATGACCGCTCTCTGGACACTGCGATTGCCGCTCGAACATGTCAGCTCATTGAGCCGCTTGTGGCATGTCCCCGGCCTGAGCGTGTGCGCGGATGGGAGCGACGTGTGGGTCCGCGGCGATTCGTTTTCCGACAAATTCGAGGTCACATTGCGCGGGATCGCCAACGGGACTTTCTTCTGGATCGACGCGGACGAAAAACAACTGCGTGAGCGGGATGCTCGTGTGCCGTCGGCAACATTGCCGCGCGGTGACTGGCAACCGCTCGCGAAGTGGCTGCAGCCGGAACGGCCGGCGTCGATCTGGCCGGGGGAATTGGCGGAGCCGGTGCCGCGAGTTGAGTTGCGGCTCGTGCCGTCGGACGAGATGTCGGAGCCGAACGTGTTGCTGACGCCCCGAACGATCTGGTCTGAGTACGCGGTGACGGCTCCGCAAGTCCGGCTGGATCGTTGGCGATTCGCGCTGGCTGCTGACGGCCGAGCCGTGATTCGCGGCACGCCGTTGCCGCCGCTTGTGGGAGAACGCTTCGTCGAACGAACGGGAATCGTTGTCGCCGCCGGCTGGACTTGGTCACCGCTGGTGGATGCGGCGGTGGTGCGTGACCTGTTTGGGTTGGGGACGGATGACATCCTGTTGTGGTCGTGCGAGGTGTGTGAGATCGTTCGCAGCGAACAGTTCGTCGCGGCGAGTCGATCGAGTGTGCGTTCGTCGGAGGAAGAAGTGGGATAACGGCTGTCGGCTTTCGGCTCACGGCATTCGGCCGAACGCCGTGAGCCGAAAGCCGATCGCCGTTATCTCACTTTTCAACGTTCCATTGAGGTTCGCGTGCTGACTTTCGATGAATCCGCTGTTCGCAACTACCTGGCTCCGCCGTTGGAGTCGCCGTGGAGTTGGCGCGACGACGGCGAGACGGTCGCTTGGAACGACGGGCCGACGATCGCGTTTCGGGCGGAGATCGAAGCGGTGCTGCGGCGATTGGCTCCGCGCGGATTGCCGCCATTCGGTGCGGTGTTGTGGTTGCTCGGTGCGTGTCGCGATGGGGAGGCGGGACGGCGCGCGGTCAGCGAACTTGGCTCGCAGTTCGACATGTTTCGGAAGTTGCTCAGTTCGTCGGTCGTGTCGGACAACGTTGTCTTCGTCGGGTTGGAAAACGTTCGGCAATTGCCGGTGGAGTTGCGTGTCTCGGTCGAAGCGAAGGCCACGTTGGCGGAGATGGTCTTCGAGCACTCCGGTTCAAGCTGGACGCCAGCGGTGGCGACGAAAATTGTTGCGGCGCTTTCGCGGGGATTGTCGCAGGCGATCGTCGCGACGCACGAGGACTCGGCCCGCACGCTGCATCTGATGCTGTCGGAGTTGCAAGCGTTGCGTGGCGGGTTATCGCGGATCACGCCGGAGGCGCTGAAGGCGAGGCGTCGCACCGGCGTCGAGCAAGAAGTCTTGCCGGCTCCGATCAACATCGAACCGGTGCAGAGCGTGCGCGACTTGCTGGCGAAGCTGCGAAACGATCCGGAACTCAGCGGCATCGCGCGGTTGGCTCAGCATCTGATGGTCGTCACGCAACTGCCTCGGCGAGTTGCCGATCCCGATGAACTGCCGATGGGCGGCGTGTCGGACATCACGAACCGAGGGGACTGGGACAAGCTGTTGCTCAGCGAATTGGCTCACGATGACCTGACGCTGACCGCTCGGCTGGCGAACAACGAGGCGCTGTTTCTGCGTCGCGAGATTCCACCTCGTCCGCCGCAGCGTTGCCAGGCGGTACTGGTCGATACGGGCTTGCGGATGTGGGGCGTGCCGCGCGTGTTCGCGGCTGCGGTCGCGTTGGCCTTCGCCGCGACCGCTGACAAGCAGACATTCAGCCGCACCTGGCATTTGCTCGACGACGATGACGTCGAGCCGGTGGACCTGACGACGCGTGATGGTCTCAATGAGTTGCTCGCCGCGTTGGAGATGAGCCGTCATCCGGGCAACGCGCTCCCGGAACTGTTGCTGGAACTGGAAGACGCGGCGTCTGCTGAAGCTCGCTCGGCGACACCGCTGGATGCGGTGCTGATTACGACCGACGATGTGCTCGCCGACCGGGAGTTTCAACGGTCGCTCGACAAGCTGCCTCGGCTGACGCTGTACCTCGCGACGGTCAATCGCGCGGGCGAGTTCCGCTTGCGAGTTCATTCGCCGCGCGGCACGAAGTTGCTGCGCGAGGCGAGGCTGTCGCTCGATGAGTTGCTCAGTTCTCCGCAGCCCGCCGTGCCGCTGATTGACCCGAACGTCGATCCGAAGTTGCCGGCGATCTTGCGTCAGCGTTCGTTTCCGCTCCGGCTGTCGTTGCCCCCGCTGGCGAATGCCTTCTGGCCCGCCCCCAACGGCGGAGCGTTTTCGATCAGCGGCAACGGCTGCTTGCTGTTTTGGACGAAGCGCGGGCAAGGGGGCCAACTGCTGTCCGACCGAATTCCGAAGGGAGACTTGCTGTGGTACGGCGAGCCGAATCACGACGGAGTCAGCCGTGCGGTGATCGGAGCGCAGGCCGGCCCGCTGCACCTGCTGACGATTGACGCCGATCACAACGTGACGCTCTGCCAAATCAGCGAGACTCGCCGGCATCCGGTCACGGACGTCGCGTGGCATCGCGACCGGTTGTTCCTGTTTGAATTGGCGAGCGTCGAATTGGTCGACCCGCGCGACGGCAGGCTGCTGTCGAAAAAGGATTTGCCGAAGGAGGATCAACGCCGCTGCGGACGTTTTTATTTGGCGGACGGTCAGTGGCGAGCGACGTCGCACGACGGCCATCAGTTCGTGGCTCAGGTGCTCTGCCGCGAAGGGGAAGGTCACGACGGGGAAGGTCAGAAGCCAATTCTGGCGGTGATCGAACCGAGCGGTCTGAACGGCCCGGTGTTGCTGTTCAACGATCTGACGCTGAGAACTCAAGACGGAACGGAAACGGTTTTCGGCCACGGACACTCGCTCAGCCTGACGCGGACACTGGTCGCGGCGTCGGCCGATGGCCTGCGATTTCATCTCACGGCTCGGCCGAGATCCCGCGACGAAGCGGAATGGCGGCTTCTCGTCAGCTTCCCGGACAAGAAGATTGAGTCGTTGCGTCCTGAGCCGAACTGGCGAGCACGCCTGGAACCAGAAGCGTCTCGTGCGATCCGACCGGCGTGCGTGCGAAATCAGTTTGACGGCGTCGGAGTCGTCGATGGCGTGCTGTGCTTGCGGAATGCCAAGGGGAATAACCTTTCGCTCGAATGGCAGGGTGGGAGCGGAATGATTTGGAGACAGACACGAAACCGCTTGCGCGATACTGCGGGGGACGTGTTCGTGACCAGCACGCTCGATCCGCCGATCCCTGCGCTAACGTATCGAAGTGTCTCAGCCGGCTGGCTTCGATTCCACGGCCTGAGTCTCGATCACGATCAACGTTTTCTGCTCTCCGAAGCGGTGTTCGCGGAGGGGAGTCGCGTGATCCTCGATTCGCGCGGGTTGCTGCATTGCCAGAGTTCGGATCCGTCGATTCCGGAGTTCACATTGGTGCTGATCGAGGGCCAGGCCGCCGGTTGGTGCGCGAATGGGACCAAGTTCGGCAACTCGTATTTTTTTGGCTCCGAAACCGGCGATCCGCCACGACCGTTTTTCGATCAAGTTTTGCAACCGTTTCTGCGGAGGCTGACATGATCCGCGTTCCGGTCGAGATGCGGTATTCGCCGAGCCGACAGCGCGACGCCGTCGCGTGGTTCGTGCCGGGAGAAACTTCGCGCGAATGGTTGGACGAACTGACTCGGTGGGGCGTGCCGTTGGCTCCGCTGCGTCTGTGGATCGTGCCGTGCGGTGCGGCGGATCGGACACCATGCGGAGTGTTGGTGACGGAAAGTAGGATGGCCGCCCTCGGCCGTCCTTATGAAATCTCAAATCTCAAATCTCAAACCTTAAAACAGCGGACGGCCGAGGGCGGCCATCCTACGAGTGGTGTGGCGATTCCTTACGGCTGCATCGCCGGCCGATTGTTCGTGCCGGTTGAGGCGACGTTTGTGCCGCCGCTCGATGAACGGGATTGGCGCGACCTGTTGCCGACCGACGAGGAGCCTCACGAGAAGTCGATTTGCGTGTGGCATCCGACGGCGGGGTTCGTCACGTTTGACGAATCGCAGTGTTTGCGCGTCGCGGATTTGTTGCAGGCTCCGCAGCGGCGCGCGGCGGACTGGAATCAGGCTCGGCCGGGCGTCTCGTTCAACTCGCGACTGACGGCGGTGTTGCCGGTCGTCGTGCCGTCGCTGGAATCGCTGCTCGATGAGGGGCGTGAAGACATCGGCTCGCGCGGCGACGATTGGTCGGAGTTGCCGCGTCGAACCAACGAACCATCGGACGGAGCGTTATCGAAACTTGGACAGCGCGCGATGCTCGGTGCGGCGGCGGCTGGGGCGGCGATGGTGGGAGCGGTCGGCTCGGTGGCCGGAGCGATCGGTCGCGGATTGCGAGCGTTGACCGGCGGGGCAGCGAGCGGCTCAGGACGTCGCGGTTCCGGCGCAGCGGGGGAGTCAGGCTGGAGTCACGCGCTCGAGAAGGCAATGCAGAACATGGTCGAGCGGATGCGGCAGGCGTTGGAGCCGGCTCGGCAAAAGGCGGTGCGGCGGCTGATGGAGCTGCTGGAGAAGAACCCGGACGAGGGCTTGAAGTTCGCGATCCCGTTCGGTGATGAACCGCATCGTGGAACGGCGAGTCCGTCGGATCAGTTGGCCGAACGGCCGGTGAATTTCGACTTGAATCAACTGCGGGGCGGAGGTCCGGCGGATCGTTGGTCGATCCCGAACGACCAGTCGCTGCAATTGATGGCTCGGTATCGCGAGCTGGCGAACCGGGAGCTGCAACTCGGCCGGCATCGCCGAGCGGCGTACATCTTCGGACACCTGCTGCACGATTTCGCCGCCGCCGCGAACGCGCTCGCCGCCGGCAAACACTGGCGCGACGCAGCAGTGCTCTATCGCGACAAGCTACACCTTCCGCTCGATGCGGCACGCTGCTTGGAACAAGGGGGACTGCTGACGGAAGCGATCGAAATCTACGACGAGCAAAAGATGTTCGAGAAGGCGGGAGACTTGTTCGCTCAGCTCGAACAACCGGACGAAGCGCGGCAGCGGTGGTCACAGGCGAGTGTGCAACTGATGCAATCGAACAACTTTCTCGCGGCGGCCAAGCTGACGGAGACGAAGCTGGCGAATCAGGACGCAGCGTTGGACCTGCTCGACGCCGGTTGGCAGCGGTCGATACAGGCTGAGGCGTGTTTGTCGGAATCGTTTCGACTGCTGGCGCGGATGGGCAATCATCCCGAAGCGAGTCGGCGGATCGAACACTGGCGCGATGCTGACGAGTCCGTCACGGTGTTGTTGTCTCCGGCATTGCTGGTGCAGCAACTCGCGGAGGTCACGACGACGTACCCGGACGACGGCGTACGACAGTTGGCGGGTGACTCGGCACGCGTGCTGACCGCTCGGCACTGGAAGACTCGGCCCGCGTCGGAACATCAGCGGTTGCTGAAGTCGATCGTCGCACTGGCTCCCGAAGACCGCTTGCTGGCTCGCGACACGCGACGCTTCCTGGCGGAGCGAGTTGCCCCCACGCCGAAGTTGTTCCCGTTTCACAAATCAGCGCATCCCTCGAAGCCGCCTCTGCGGTTGTTGCGGCAATGGCAATTGCGCGGCGATGTCGAGTGGCTGACCGCCACCAGCAGCCAGCAGTATTGGTTTGCTCTGGGGACACGCGGATCGTCGCAGGTCGTGGTCCGGGGCGATTGGTCGCAGACGTTGCCGCCTTCGGATTTGGCGCTGCCGAACTTCGGGGAACCGCTGGGCGATCCGCTGCTGCTGTCGGTCGCCGCCGAGGACGACGGTCCGTTGGTCGTTCGGCAGCAATGCAAAATTCAGAAGACCGTGCGTCGCTGGCAATCGAGCGCGCGGGGACTCGACTTCGATCGCCCGCCCACTTGGCTACAACCGAATACGGTCGCCATCTGCCGAACGCCGGGAATCGTGTGGGTGCTGCGTGATGAGCCGGAGTGCTTTATCGTCGAAGGATACAGCGAGACGTCCGATCTGCTGTTGCACACGCAGCAGATCAATCACTCGGCAAGCGATGAACCGAGCGTCTGGCCGAATCCGTTTTTCGTGGACTCTTCCGGTCGCAAATACGTCGGCGAGGGGGAAAAATTGCTGATGCCGCACTTCGACGGAGGCTGGACGTCGGATCGGGGAGCGATTCAGTCGCTCGCCGGAATGACGTTCGAGCGTGTGACTCGTCTCGTGCTGACGTTTGAGTCGGGAGGCGAAATTCTGTGGGACGACGGGAGTGAGATTCACTCCGCTCGGCTGTCGGACGATTACTCGCACCCGGTAGCCACGTTCACTCGCCGAGGACATTTGGTCGTCGCGGATCGGACGACCTGCGAAGTCTTCAACGTGGATGGGCACAACTTGCGGCTGCGCGCTCAGACACCTGGGACAGGGTCACGACCGCTGGCGGTGCTGGCGACTCCACACCTCGACCAATTCGTGCTGCTCACCGCCGACGGACAGATGCGGCATTTCGAGGTTCCGCGTCCGTGATGCCGGACGCTCTCGGTACGACAACGCACTTTTTCTCCGCCACCGGGCAAGGGGACTGTTTCTTCACAGACTCGGAGCGACAGGGAGACAGCCTCTCACCGCCCCGCGATGTTGAGCGTGATCATCCACAGATTGAACATCGCGTGAGCCACGAAGACGGACAGAAATCGTTGCTGGCGGTCGTACAGCGTGCCGAGCAACAGAGCCAGCGGCAGCAGCGCGGCTCCATCGAGCGGCCCGTGGATGAACGCGAAGACCAGCGAGGAAATTCCCACTGCGTGATTGGAGGCCAGCTTCGACTTCAGCCAGCCGAGCAGGATGACTCGGAACAGCAACTCTTCCAGCAGCGGCGCGAGGATCACCGCCGCCAAGACGACCCAGGCGAGTGTTGAAAAGCGTTTGTCCTGGTTGAGCAGAATCAGCAGCAAGTTTTTGTCGCTCGCATCACGGAACGGAATCGTCGCCGTCATCAGCGCGAGCACCGGCAGAAAGCTGGCGTGAGCGGTCTCCAAACCAACAACTACTTGCTGTCGCCATTTGGCCAGCGTGAAGCCGAAGGCCCTCGCCGTCGGCGACCGAAAGCCGGTCAACAGGCCGATGAAGATCAACGCGAGGACTCCGCGTTCGAGACATGCTTCGCGAACTTGCTCGACGGTGATTGGCTTTGGTTCAGGCGATGACTTTGGCAGCAATCCCGCCAGCAAAAAGAACCCGATCAGCGACAGCGCCAGAACCACGATGCCGGGGTTCCAAGTTCTCTCGGCATCCGGCTCGCGCGGCCAAAGTTCGCCAAACCGCTTCCAACGCCGCACCCACAACCACCAGACCGCCGCGCTGATCGAAAGCATCAGCACGACGATCGAAACCTGAGCGGACTGTGCGTCGGTCATGAGGAACTCAATCAGTCATGTGGGCATGGCCCACCACAAGATGCACGGGTGGCACAGCTTGTTTCAAACTGTGTGCGCAGCATTGGAAACTAAGGGTTGCCGACGTTTGGAAAATCGACGTTGCTTGAGGACTCGCTCCAACTTTCAGTTTCCAATGCCTTCGGCACACCGCTTGAAGCAAACGGTACCACCCAAGGACAGGAGCCGATCCGCAACGGTGGCTGACCGCGCCCCATCCGTCTTAGCGGCGGTAGGCCGGGAACTCGACGAAGACTTTGATCGCGCCGTCGCGACGATCTCGGAACGTCTCGAACGCGGTTTGGATTTCGGCCAGCTTGAACGTGTGCGTCACCAGCGGATCGACGTTGACGCGACGCTCGGCAATCCACTGCATCGCCAGCGGGAAGTCCCGTGTGAAGTCTGGGATGATGCTGGTGTGGACCGTGCCGTTCTTGAAGATCAAGTCCCGCCACCGCAGCCCGTTGATGATCTCCGGCGCGACTCCGAAATACAGAATGCGTCCGCCGTAACCGAGCAGATCGATGCACAGGTTGAATTGCTGTTCGGCGTGGCCGACCGCCTCGATGACGATGTCGGCTCCCTTGCCGCCGGTCAGTTCTTTGAGCTTCGCGACCGGATCATCGACGGCATTGCAGATCGTCGAAGTCACTCCGCATTTCCAACTGGTTTTCAGCCGCGATTCCAGCTTGTCGATGCCGATGACTTGCCGAGCACCGAGTGCCTTCACACTCATGTTGAAGAGCTGCCCCATCGGGCCTTGCCCGACAATCGCCACGTCGAGATCAACCAGCGTCGGCAGCTTCTTTAGCGCGAACAGTGCGGTCCCCAACGGCTGAGCGAGCACGGCTTGCGCGTCGGTGCAACGCGAGTCGATCGCAACGCCACGATCTTCCGAGACGATGTAGCGCTCCCACAAGCCGTTCTGTTCCGGCGGCACGCAGAGGACTCGGTCGCCGATCTTCCAGCGTGTCCCGTTGGTCGCGACGACGCGCCCGATCATCTCGTGCAGCGAATGTCCCAAACGGATCGGCCACTCGCCGCTCCAAGTGAAGTACGGCGTGTCCGACCCGCAGAGGCACGTCAGCTCCGGCTCAAAGATCATCTCGCCGCTGCCCCCCGGCGTGAGCTGCGGCTCCGGCGCTTCTACGAGATCAATGCGATGCGGTGCGGTGAATTGTCCTGCGAGCATGTCGTTTCCTTTGGTCTTTGTTTTTAGTTTCCCCACCGGGCTTGCCCCGGTGGTTCATTGGCTTCCGCACTACTCGATCGTTTGATCGGCAGAGTAGTGCGAAGGCCAACGAGCCACCGGAGCAAGCCCGGTGGGAGGAAGGGGTTTGATGGCTACTTGCCGAAACAGTACAGCGTTGTGTCAGACCTCGAAAACACTTGGCCGAGCGACGGAGTCAGGGACGCTCGAAAAACTTCCATTGCTGTCGCGGGGACCGTGTTTTCGGCCACGATCTCCAGCTTTGGCCCCGGCTTGATGACGGTCGTTTTGCCGGACTCGTCTTGAAAGTACGCCAATCCTCCGGCGGCGATCGGTGACGATGTGTGAGTGCCTCCCAATCGTTCCTTCCAGAGTTCTTTGCCGCTGAGCGCGTGGTAGCAGAATCCAAAGCCGTCCATGCTGACGACAAGAACGTAGTCTCCCACGACGATCGGCGAAGGCTGATCGCGACCGCTCTTGCGTGGCGTGTGCCAAGCCAAGTGCGACTGCGTGACGTCGCCCTCGCCGCCGGGTCGCAGAGCGTAGAAGTCACCTGGCTTGCCGTTGACGACGTACAACAGGCCGTGACCTGGAGTCACTGTCGGCTCACCACGACCGTTGAAGGCTTTGCAGGTCCAGAGCTTTTTACCGGAGAGCGGGTCGTAGCCCGTGACGACCTCTTCGCCGTTGAGCACTACTTCGCGCCGCGAGCCAGCATTCACGAGCACCGGAGAGCTCCAGCCACCGCGCGGCGGAACGTCTCGCGGCGTTTGCCAGACCACTTTGCCTGATGCCACTTCGAGAGCCAGCAACGACGCTTCACCAACCGCGTCACAATTTTGAATGACCAAACCATCCACGATCAGCGGCGACGCGGCGGCTCCCCAAGGCCCGTCGAACTTGCCGAGGTCTTTCGACCAGAGCTTCTTGCCATCCAGATCGAAGCCGTGGATGCCTCCCTTGCCGAAGAACGCCACGACATGTTTGCCGTCGGTCGCACAGGTCGCTGTCGCCCAGCCGTTCATCTTGTGCGTCGCTTCGGGAGTTCCGGTCCAAACGGTCTCCTGCCAGAGCAGCTTGCCCGTTTTGCGATCGAGGCCAAAAACGACTCGCTGCTTTCCGGCTTCGAGCGAAGACGTCAGGAAAATACGATCGCCAAGAATCACCGGCGACGACTGACCGTTCCCTGGCAATTCAGTTTTCCAAACAACGGACTTGTCGTCCCAAGTCACCGGAATGTTGCTCTCGGTCGAATTCCCATCGCTCGACGGCCCACGCCACTGCGGCCAGTCGCCCTCAGCATCGACCGCGCACTGACAAAGCGACGCACACATCAAACTCGCCAGCAGCAAACGTCGGTTCACGCTCATGAAAATCTCCGTGCCTCCCTCGCCACGAAGGCGAGCGGTAGGGCGTCAGCCCTCCGAGTCAATGGAATTTGACCGCCCGTGAGTATTACAGAATTACGACGGACTCGGTGGGCTGACGCCCAGCCGCTCGCCGACTTATGTCGCGTTGATCTCGAAAATTGCCTCGACCTCGACCGCCGGCCCCGTCGGCAGCGACGCGAAGCCCAGCGCGCTGCGAGCATGCCAGCCGTCACCTTCTTTGCCGTAGAGCTGATGGATCAGGTCCGACGCTCCGTTGACGACGAGGTGCTGATCGGTGAAGTCCTGCGTCGAATTCACACAGCCGAGCAACTTTACGCACCGCAGGCCGTCCAGTGTCCCGTGCGTGTGATGCACCGAGTTCAGGATCTTGACCATGCACTCGCGAGCCGCCGCGTAGCCCTGCTCGACGGTCAGGTCGCGGCCGAGCTTCCCTTTCATGTCGCTGGTGTGCCCCGAGGAGAACAGCAGGTTCCCCGTCTTCGCACACAAATT
This sequence comes from Planctomyces sp., assembly GCA_005798445.1. GTDB lineage: Bacteria > Planctomycetota > Planctomycetia > Planctomycetales > Planctomycetaceae > SXKJ01. The sequence continues at coordinate 19,103 of SYJG01000143.1, read as the reverse complement.
GAGGTATCCGGGCTTCACTTCCGTGAACGTGAGTCCGAGTTCTTTGGCCTTGGCTTCCGGGCTGCTCATGGTCGGCACCTTGTCGTTGGATGAGTGGTTGTGTCTGATGTCCGCAGTCAAAGACGCAGAATACTGACCTCACCGCGAGTTCGGAAATGAACCCACTCCGTTTGAGATCAGGGGTCAGGTCTTCAAATTTCATTTTTGGCACTGCGAATGGAGATCGATTTGGTTTGGGATGGCGGTGTGAGAACAGAGTCAGTGATGAATCGCGGAGCCAAAAATGAAATTTGAAGACCTGACCCCAGCTTGCGTGCTGTTGAGCCTGGGTCTCGGAGCGGCCAATGCTGACGAGCCGCTCATCAAAACGCTGCGAACGCTCGACACGAACGTTGTCCCCGCTGCGGAACGAGAAGCCTTTGCCAGTCAGGTTCGGGATCAGCAACAGCAGCGGCTCAGGAACGCCAACGATCGTAGCACGGACGAGTGGCGGCAGATCAAGACGCGTGAGGACTGGGAACGCTTCCGCAAGAAAAAACTCGACGCACTGAGAGCCTCGCTCGGTGCGTGGCCGGAGCCGCCGCAGTCGGTCCCGGTGCGAGTCGCCGCGACGTTCGATGGCGACGGCTTCGTCATCGAGAACATCCTCTTCGAGAGCCGCCCCGGCTGGTGGGTCTCGGCGAATCGGTATCGCCCCTCGACGAGGTCGGCGAGCGGGGCGGCGTCAGCCCCCCGGTGTGGCGAATTCAACGACCGGGGAGCTGACGCTGCCCCGCTCGCCAGCATTCCAAAGTTGCCCGGAATCTTGATCTGTCACGCGCATCACACTCCGAAGGAACACGGCGAACTGCAAGACATGGGGATGACCTGGGCACGAGCCGGTTGTGTCGTACTGGTCATGGATCAAGTCGGTCACGGCGAGCGGCGGCAGCATCCGTTCGCGACCGCCGCCGACTTCGACAAGCCGTACCGAGTCGGACATGCCGACTATTACTTTCGTTACGACAGCGCGATGCAGCTCAGTTTGGTCGGCGAGAGCCTCGTCGGCTGGATGGCCTGGGACATGATGCGTGGAGCGGACGTGCTGCTGGCTCAGCCGGGAGTCGATCCGAAGCGATTGGTTCTGCTCGGAGCGGTTGCTGGCGGCGGCGATCCAGCGGCTGTGACCGGCGCACTCGACGAACGATTCGCGGCGGTCGTACCGTTCAACTTCGGCGGGCCGCAGCCGGAAACTCGGCACCCGCTCCCGGACGATGCCGAGAGGTCGTTCAACTACGCCGGCAGCGGCAGTTGGGAATCGACTCGCAACCTGCGCGACTCGGCCGCAGGCGGCTTCCTGCCGTGGGCGATCGTTGCAGGCATCGCGCCGCGCCGGCTGGCCTACGCTCACGAGTTCAAGTGGGACCAAGACCGCGATCCCGTCTGGAAGCGGCTGCAAACGGTCTTCGGCTTCTACGACCACGCCGACTTCCTCGCGTTCACGCACGGCCAAGGAGCCGTCACCGGCTCGTCGCCGACCGACACGCACTGCACGCACATCGGCAAGACACATCGCGTCCGCATTCACGAAGCGTTCCGCTCGTGGTTCGGCATCGAGGTCACGCCGGAGACCGAATTCAGCGCGCGTCTGCCCGCCGATCGGCTGCGCTGCTGGACTCCGGAACTCAAAGCCGAGCTGAAACCGAAGTCGCTCTCGCAGATGACGACCGAGTTGGCCGATCGGTTGGCGGCGGACAACATGACCGCTCAAACGAATCAGCCGTCGTACGCCGAGCATCGGCGCGAGCTTTGTCGCCGCTGGGCGAGGTTGCTCGGCATCGACGCTGCTGGGCCGCAGCTTGTGCATCAGAACGTTCGTGTCGAACGAGTTGGTTCGATCGCGGTGACATCCGTCGTGTTGTCACGCTCGCCGCGTGATCGAGTGGCGGTGCAGTTGCTCGTGGGGCACGTTTCCAACGTGCCCGAACCAGACGGGCACGTTAAAAACGTGCCCCACGTTGTCGTCGCGATCTGCTCGCAGGGGAAAACTCGGCTGTTGAAGGAACGGGCGGACGACATCGCCGCGCTGCTCGAACGCGGTGCGGCCGTCTGTCTGGTCGATCCGATCGGCATTGGCGAATCGACCCTCGGCGACAATCACGGCCGGCGAAGTTCAGCAACCTCGACCTCCTCGACGGCGCAGATGCTTGGCCGACCGCTGCTCGGCCAACAACTGCAAGACGTCCGAGTCGCCCTGGCCTGGCTGCGAACACAATTCAAAGGCCGAGCCTTGATGCTGTGGGGCGAATCGCTCACGCCGCCAAATTCGCCGAACTCCCGGTTTCGTCAGCCTCGCGATGACGATTCGGCGCTCCCCGCGCCGTCGGAGCCGCAAGCTCCACTGCTCGCGCTGCTGGCCGGACTCATTGAAGAGGACGTCACCGCGATCTACACCGTCGGCGGTTTGTCGAGCTGGCGATCGCTGCTGGCGGACTCGTTGGTTCTGACATCCCATGCCAGTCTGATTCCCGGAGCACTAACGATCGGCGATATTCCCGACTTTATCGAACCCGATCGCTCTGACCGTCGTGTGATTCAGGAACAAACCGTCGATGGCTGGAATCGACTGACACCCGGCACGCCAACGCGAGACGGTCCGGCGAAGTGGCTGATCAATCCGTAAGATGGCCGCCCTCGGCCGTCTGGGTTTTGAAATCTGAAATCTGAAATCTGAAATCACGAGGCGACGGCCGAGGGCGGCCATCCTCCGAAAATTGGAAACTCCATGATTCGCAACACTGTCAAACAAAAACTTCGCGAGGGAGGCGTTTCCATCGGCACAATGCTGTTCGAGTTCAACACGACCGGCATTGCCCGCATCGCCGCCAACGCCGGTGCCGAGTTCGCCCTCTTCGACATGGAACACTCCGGCTGGAGCATCGAAACCATCCGCATGCTGATTGCGACGACTCCGAAGTCCGAACTGGTCCCGATCGTCCGCATCCCCGCGACCGAGTACCACTTCGTCGCCAACGTCCTCGACATGGGAGCAATGGGAGTCATGATCCCAATGTGCGAGAGCGCGGACCAAGCTCGCCTGCTGGTCAGCTCGGCGAAGTACCCGCCCGACGGCCGCCGAGGTGCCGCCTTTGCGATCGCTCACGACGACTACCGCGGCAGCTCGATTCCGGAGACGGTCCAATCCGCCAACGACGAAACGCTGCTCATCGCGCAAATCGAAACCGCTCGCGGCCTGGAACACGTCGAAGAGATCGCCGCCGTCCCCGGCATCGACGCCCTCTGGATCGGACTTTACGACCTCACCCTCTCGCTGGGTGTTGCCGGGCAGATGAATCACCCGAACGTGCTTGCCGCCACCGATCGCGTGTTCGCCGCGTGCCAAGCTCATAACAAGTCACCGGCCGTCCTCGTCACCAGCATCGCCGAAGGGGAAGCCCAACTCGCACGCGGCTTCAAGCTCATCGCCTATGGCGGAGATCTTTGGATCTACCAAGCCGCGCTCCGCAACGCGATCAATTGTCTGAGGCCGGATGGCAAAAGATCAACGTAAGCGATCGGCTCCGCGATCCCATTGCTGAGTGGAATTCTGGTCAAGACGGGAGCATCCAAGCAGTTCATGTCGGCAATCTGTAGGGCTTCAGCCTGGCGCGGAGCCAGCCGCCTAAGAACTTCCCCGAAAACATCGTCATTCGCAAGTTATGTACAGTCGATGAATAGGGCGCATCAGGGGGTTCCGGAGGAACTTTCTGAGTGGACTCTCTCACTGGATCGCACCACGGAGGTCTTTATGCGACACCTTCTTGACGATTTATCGCAGCCCCCACGAAAACGACGAGATTCTTCCAGGAGTCGGCAGCGTCTTCGTGAACAGCTTCAATCCGGCAGCCTGACCTTCGCGCTTTTGGCTTCGTCACAGTTTCCCGAATTGGCGAACGCCCAAGCGCCGCAACCAGCGGTTGCCGTGCCGGAGGCCAAAACGGTCAAGTCAATTCTGCCGAAACTGACGCCAAAGCCGGAACCGGAGCCGGCGCCAGATCCGATTGCTGATGCCAAAAGGATTGCCGCCAGCGCGGAAGCGGTGCTCAAGGAGCAAGATCAGCTTCGCCAAGAAGAGCAGGCTCAGCAGTTGATTCGCGACGCTGGTGCGCTCCCGCCCGGCGAGGCGAAAACGTCTCTGTTGAAACGGTTGGCCCGAATCTTCGCGAGTGACAGTGCAACCACCACCAGCGCCCGGAAAGCGGCGCTCACGATTGACCCTGCCGCCGCGGCCGAACAGGCTCGGACCCTGGTCCTCCTGGCGAAAGCCGAATTGGCGTCGGGCCAAAATCAGCAAGCGTGGTGGACGCTGCATGAAGCTCAGCAGATTGCGCTGAAGTTGCAGGATGAAACCGAAATCGTCGCGGTGTTTCGCGAGATCGGGCTGGTCGAACAAGCCCTGACCACGGCCGCTGGCCCGACCCCCAAATACTCGCCGACCGCCGATGAAGTCGTCACCACGGTGTTGGAAAACGGCCTGCCCCCCAAGGGATATCAGGAACTGGACATCGTCCGCGAAGGAGGCGGTCCGTTGCGCGAGCCGACCGTCATCCTGCATACTTACTACTACAACGGTGATCGCGTCTTCCAAGGTCCGAAATTCAAAGGCGGCCCCACGATCGTCCAAGTGACGCATCCGAAATCGGGATGCCAGGTCTCCGCCCGAATCAACATGCCGACCGGCGCGCCACTCATCGAATACGAAGACGACTCCATTCGGTACTATTTTCCGGATGTCCATGTGGAGTTGCGGTTCTGCAATTCAGGATGTTGCGAGGTGGACTACCACCATCACTGCAATCCCTACGAAAAGCTGCGACACCGGATCGAGGCCAAGGAACTTCGCAAGCCAGAGAAGTCCGGCCCCGGCGGAACCAGCAACGCGATCGGCAGTCTGCTCAACATCGGAGCCGGCGGCCCGCTTTCGCTGGCGTCCCGTTTACCGGGAACTTCCGACTTGCTGCAAAGCAAAGAGTCGCGGATTCCCAACACGCTGCGACAATCCTCGAAGTTGAGCACCAGTCTCCCCAAAGACCTCCGACGCTAACGACTGACGAAACCGCGCGACCGTTCATGCGACGACACCGATTGTCAGGACGACGATCGGACCTTGTTCATTTCCTGCGTTCCACTATCGGAACCGGGTTTTGCGACCACTCATTCCCAAGGATGGTTCCAATGAAAATCGATGTCCCCCTCAAACGATTCGTGCTGACGGCCACATCGTTTTGCTTGACCTGGACGCCCGCCACAACACTGTTGGTCACGGCGGCTTTGGCGAGTTGCTCCATGTCGGCGAGCGCCGCTGAGGAGGCGCTCAAGCCAACGGAAAACCGGCTGAAGTCCTACGGGATCGAGTCGTTAACGTACGACGACGCCGCCACCTCCGGCACTAAGAATATGGTCAAAATTGCGGCACCTCCGAAGGTTGCCGCAGAGGTGGCTGGCTTAGAGAAGGATTGGTTCATCAAACAAATCAACGAACATACTTGGAGCGACAAAACGGGCTTGCTTGTCGCTCTGAAGAGTGTTGTCGAGGGAAAGAGTGCGAAGCTCGTTGTCGACAAAATGCCCGGTACGTTCGTCGTGGTGGTCGATATCAATTATGCCAAACAGTACCTCGTTGATCAGGGGCTTGGTCTTGATTCAATGAAAGCTGGAGACACGACCCGAACGGTCAAAAGCGTCACGAGCCGAGTCTCTGAAGCGAACATTCGAGTCAACGATGAGATCCTCAAGATCAATGACATTCCATTTGAGAAAGATGACCACTTCAACTACCTCTTCTACACGCGTCTGGAGCAAGACAAGCGAGTCAAGTTGCTCGTGAAGGGGAGTGACAACATCGTTCGCACCATCGATTTCCCCGTCGCCACGTCCACTCCAGCTCCCGCACCAGTGGTTGCGGCGTCGATTGTGCGGGGAGTCGGCGATGGCTCCAAAGGGCCGCCGGTCGATTTCCCTCAGTTCTTGGATGTCGGTCCCAATCCCAAAGATTTGCAATCCGGTCAGCAGCCTGATCGTTCGAATGAGGTCATCGCGGCTCGCGTCGAGTTGTATTACTTCCGCGACGCACATCGCGTGGCTCAGATCATCAATCGCCGCGTGAAGTCGTACAACGGCCCGGCGGTGACCGTCGCCGAACAAGCGGCCGAGAAGTCGCGGACGAAGTTCGAAGAGGAACGCCTCGACCGACGACAGAAGGAGTTCGAAGCCGAGCAAGCGGCCAGCGAACTGCGAGTCAAAGAAACCAAGCTCGCGGCGTCGGTCAACGTGTTACGAAATGTGCTCAATGCTAAACAACAGGGAGACCTGCTCAACAAGGAGGCCATTGCATTGGGGGAACAGGCAGCGAAAGAAACTGACGCAAACAAAAAGAAGGATTTGCAGGACAAAAAGATTGAGAAGGAGAAAGAACGGGACGCGCTCTATACGCAGGTCAAAGCTGCGACCGGCGCTGAAAACATGCAAGCCACTGCGACCTCGGCCGTGGAACTCCTCAAGCAGTCGATCACGACTCAAGTTGCAGACGTTCAAACTCAGACAACATTGGTTGCCGCCAAGCAGAATGACGCCCGCAAGGCGGAAGATGAGGAACAGCTCGCGGCGAAGGATCAATTCCGGCGCGAAGTCACGGCGGCAAAGACCGACCCGGATACCTACGTCCCTGGCGACCGGAACAATGTCGATCCCGTTTCGCAGGTCTCCATCAGTGTGATCGGCGAAGGGGTGCTGCATCTGCGCGGACCACGCAAGGGAATGGTCAAAGTCCGGGAGATGATCAACCAGATCGATCATCCGGTGGGACAAGTGAAAATCGGCGTGATGACGGTGCAGGTCAACGGCGAGAACGGCTCACGGATGGAAAACACGCTCAAGCGAGTGGAGGGCAACATCAGCCGGGGACGCTTCCTGACCGCCGCAGCCGGGCAATTCTTCCTTCGTGCGGTGCAGGAAGTCGCTCATGAAGCCGCTGCGAACCACTCTTCGAAGGATCCTTCCGCAGATCCTACCAGAAGCTTCGCGGCAGAGACTGAGAACAGGCTGAATAGCCACGACCCCGCGCTGTCGAATCCCCATTTGAAACGGCTCCGCTGGCAACGGTATCTGCACGCCTTCTTTGGGGCGGACTTCGTGGAGGAACTCCGTGATGTGGACGAAACACTGTCGCTCCTCGATCCGCTCAACAAGCTGCTGTCTATGAACTCGAACGATTCGCTGACGTTGGCCGAAGCGTTCCTGCTGACGGGGCTGGCGAAGGGAACGCACCGGAACGCGATCCTGGAACGGTTTGACCAGTACATTCAGTGCGAGTTGCCGCAGCGAGAGGGCCAGTGGATCGTGACCACCGGAGCACACAAGAGCTACGATCCACGCTGGTGGGGCGATGCCAACAAAGGCCGAATCAAAGTCTTCGAGGACGGTAACAGGAAGTACAAATTCCAAGCGGTCAAAGGGATCTTTGAGCGAACCGTCTGCTCGATGGATGGCAATGACAGTGATCGGCTCAATGCCTTTCAACGCTCGGTCGTGAAGCTCGTGCAAGGCATGTCACTGGATCTGGGACTGCACTATCGGCGTGATGCTTTGGTCCAGAAACGAGCTCTTGTCAGTCGAATGAAAGACGGCGGCCGGCCAACGCTGTCGGAAGTGCAGCGAGCCTATCTCGATGAGCAAATCGCGACTTTGGAAGAACAGCACCTCGATTCGCAAGATGCGCTTCGCGGGCAAAAAGCAGCCATCGACAAGATCATCAAGCAGATCGTGGTGGCGATGGAAGACGATGTTTACGCGCAGTTCTACGACCCTGCGTTGGAGCGAGTCCGCAAAGCGGCTCAGGAATGGGACGTCGAAATGTCGCAGATCGAGCGGACGACGATCCTCACCAACAACCGCGCTTTTGCGAAGGTCTCGCCGCAGGCCAGTTTTGAATTCGATCTCCCCAAGCGTGACATCGCCATCGCCGAGGCACTCAAGGCCGCGTATGCGTTGCACAAAGATCTTGGCCCGCTGTTGGCCGATCCGGAATTCGGGACGCTGGCCAAGATGTTCGCCGGCCAGTCAATCGGCGGAGGAGTCGCGGATGGCACCGTGAAGAGCGTGCTGAATGGCTTGAATTCCGCCGATCAACAGCAACTCTTGTATGCCGACGCGGCCGTGCCGCCGAAGTTCGGCACCGAATTGGAGAAACTGATCCCAAATCCGGCGATCTACAAATTCGAGACCGGGACGGGCTACGAAGTCCGTCCCGTGATCCAGCCCGACGGACAATCGGTCGCATTCGATTTCAACTACCTCTACACGACCGATCTACTGGAACCGACGCGACCGGACGAACGCGGCTTGGGCCGAGTCAAGCGTCACTTCGTCAACACGGAAGTGCAACTGGGCAACCTCGAATGGCGTGAGATCAGCCGTTACGAAGTCGCGCTAAAGGCGGCCCGCAACTCACGCGGTGTGCCATTGCTGGAAGACGTGCCTGTCGCGGGAGTCTTGTTCCGCCCACTGCCGCAGGCCAAGAAGTCCATTCAGAAGAACATCATTATCGGGCAAGCCACGATCTACCCGACGATTCAAGATCTCCTGGGCCTGCGCCCGGCCAGTCAGGCGTATCTCGACCATCAACAGATTGCTGCGGACGGATACGGGGAATTCCAGAAAGAGAACGCTCTGTTGAGGACACTCAACGTCAGGCTCGATGATCAAATCGACGCGATGATTCGTGGAGAGTGCCCGAAACCTGCTCAGGACTGCCCACCAAAGCCGGTTGGAGTTCCTCCGGCTCCTGCTTCGGTTCGTTCTCCGGCTCGCGCTGCGGCCACACCGGCCAGTGCCCAGCAGCAATCAGCACCGCGAGCCCCCAGATTGCTTCCGGAGAATCCTGCGGTGGAGTTCACCGAACCCGCTCCGATCGCCCCCGAAGTGATTCAGCGGATGAGCTACCAAAAGACCGCTCCCCGCCCCGTCGCTCCGGCAGCGTCCCGGAAGGCAAAATGATCGGCAGAGCATAGGTGGATGAATCACTGACGACAGGAGTCCCAGAAGCCAGCTCTCGCTGTTCCGAGAGCTGGCTTTTGGCGTTGAACCACCGCAAGGCTGAGATTCACGCAAATTCAGTGACAGTCTTCCCCACCATGAGATCGAGCGATTACTGTGATGCGGCCTTGAACGCTACGACGGAGAATCCAAATGAACTCTGCCTCGAGGACGAAAAAGTCCTGCCACGCACTACGGACTCGCCGTGATTTTCTGCGTGTCGGGGTTTCGGCCTTGGGAGGCTTGAGTTTGGCGGACCTCTTGGCCGCTCGTGCTGCGGCTGGAATGAACTCGACCGGCGAACTACCGACGTCGGTCATTCTGTTTTGGATGTGGGGTGGGCCGAGCCAGATTGAGACGTTTGATCCGAAGCCGAACGCGCCCTCGGAATATCGCGGGCCGTTTCGGCCGATCGCGACCTCGGTGCCGGGGATTGAGATTTGTGAGTTGTTCCCGCAGCTTGCAAAGATCGCGGATCGCTACTCGCTGATCCGATCGCTGCATCACGAGATGGCGTCGCACAACGACGGTTCGATTGAAGTGCTCACCGGTAAAACGCCGAGCATCGCCGATCCGACTTCGACGGCGAAGTCGGAGCATCCCGATCTCGGCATGATCGCCAGTCGCCTTCGAGGCTCACGCTCCGATGGCCTGCCGCAGTACATCGGAATTCCGACGCAGCCGTTCATGACTCGGCCGCAGTACCTGGGAGTCAGTCACTCCGCGTTCGTCACCGGCGATCCATCCGCTGAGAACTTCCGGCCAGCCAATCTGACGATTCACGGTGGCTTGAACGCATCGCGGCTCGATGATCGCATCGGACTCGCACGGCAGTTCGATCAGCACCGTAGGCGAGTCACTCCCGCGACTCGCATTCCCGCAGTTGATGGCGTCCCCAACGAAGGTCTCGAAGCCTTCCACCAACAAGCCTTGCAACTGCTGACCAGCACGTCCGTCGCGAACGCATTCGATCTCACGCGCGAAGACCCGAAGCTCCGCGACCGCTACGGCCGGCATCTGTGGGGCCAAAGCTGTTTGCTTGCGCGACGCTTGGCCGAGGCGGGTGCGGGCGTCGTCACCATCGACGCGCTGGCTCCGAAGCTGGGCATGCCGCTCTATTTCAGTTGGGACGACCACGCCAACGCACAACCCGGTTGGGACATGGCCAAGGGCATGACGTTGCGGGCCGAGTACATGGACCCTGCGCTCTCGGCATTGATCGAAGACATCCACCAGCGCGGCCTCGACGAGAAAATCCTCGTCGTCGCCGTCGGCGAGTTCGGCCGCACTCCGCGCGTCACGATGAACGCCGGCAACCTCGGCCGAGACCACTGGCCGCAAGCTCAATCCGCCCTGATCGCCGGCGGAGGACTCCGCATGGGCCAAGTCGTCGGAGCCACCAACTCGAAAGCCGAATACCCCGCCGAACGCCCGCTCCACCCGCAAGACCTGCTCGCCACGATCTACCACCACCTCGGCATCAACCACCGCCACGAGTTCCCCGACTTCTCCGGCCGCCCCATCCCGGTCCTCCCGTATGGCGAACCGATTCGCGAGTTGGTGTGACCCACTTGTTGTCGGTGTCAACTTCGATTCGCGAATCAAGGGATTTCAAATCGCGATCACGTCGCCCTCCTGAGTGGAGGTGTTGTGTGTGGCAATAACCGGCGCGATCTCCAATCCGTTGGCCCGTGCGAGCCACTTGTGTTGCGGCAATCTTGAAGTGCCTGACACGATTGAAGTCCAGTTTCTGAACGAGTACATTCATACTCACTGGCAAATTATCACTGCCCATTCGAAAGGATTTCGAAATGCGTGTCCGGACCATCGAACCAAGAGACAATTCCGCACCATTCAACGCCGTATACGACGGCTTCGGTGCCCAATTCTTTGCAGAACTCTTTGAAGGCAGGCGCCGAATTGAGCAGTTCGACCAGGAGTATGTTCCAAATCGCGATTCAGAAAAAGAACTTATTGGGTTTACAAAGGCTAGAACCAAGGACATCTGCCTTTTTGTCGGACCTCCAGGTATCGGAAAAACGACACTAATAAGATATCTTGAGTCGAATGTATGGAATACGCAACACCTTGCAACTGGATCGCCCAGCGTTAAACAATGCAAAGTGCTTTACAAAGATTGCAGTAAACATGTTCTCGACTTGCCACGAGAGGTCTATCAAGACACCGATTCAAGGGAGAACGCAGCGTCTACGATCGCAAATGAGTTGTTACGAGACCACTTAAAGAAGCATGCATTTGAATTACGGGCGACATCGACCAATAAGACGGTCCAAGAGAGTTCGCGATTGTCGCAATCCGATTGGCAGGAGTTGTTCGAGTTCATCTCCGCCCTTGATGAAGAGAGCGATATTGCAGTGCCCGACGCGTACTTGCTTCCGGCACCCGATTACAATGAGGCTGCGCGCGAGTTAATGAGTCGCGAAGGTGGAATGCTATTTGCGAAGGTTCTCTTTTGCTACTACGTCTATCGCGCAGGATACGATCATGTGAAGATTGTCTTTGATAATCTGGACGACAAGAACTCCGCAGTGATTGAATCTCTGATAGAGAATACGGCACATGCTGTGAAGTTTATGTCAAATATACGATTGTCTAAAAATGATGTCGGCTTCGATTCTAGAATTGCGTATTCTGTAATAGTCGCATGTCGTCCAGCGACTGCTATTATCCTAAAGGGCAACAACAATCACCCAGGACATAAGTGGTACCAGACAAAAGAAGTGTCAATGACTCACGCCGCTTCTCTAACGCAGATTTTGTCGAAGCGATTTCGCGTTCTTAGCAATGTTTACAAGGATGTACCTGTGGGAGTCACGGCAGGGCTTGGCGTATGGGAATTTCCGAGTCGCACTGATTTTTTTGTGGCTTTGTGCAATTCGCTTGAAGAATCGGGCCAAGGTGAGGAGTTTGTAGAACTTGCCAATAGGAGTATTGCCGATGCTGTGTCATTTGTTGGGGAAGTGCTGCGAAATAGGCACTTTGTGGACGTAACGAAAGTCATTGCCGACTATTTCGGACGTTCGAGCGGGACTGTGCCCCCATCACTCGACGCGTACAAGCAAAGCGGGCGAAATGCGATTAATCGCACCACAGTAGTCAGATCTCTCGCTTATGGAAACCAAGGCGACTCTAGTAAGCCGGTTTATCCAGGACGTGGCACTCCAATTTCTAATTTATTGGAATCGAAACCACATTCGCTTTTCAGCCAAAGCATAGCAAAGCCTCGAATTATCCAGCGGCTTATCAGGAGACTTTTCAGCGGTGGTACTAGTGAGATAGATGCCACAACCTATCGGTTGCTTCTTGAGGAGCTTCAAAGATGGTTTGGAAGGACGAGGTCCGAAGCAATTGGGATTGTTGATGAATTGCATTTAGAAGGCTTGGTCGAGAATATGGACGCAGAAAGGCGACCGAGCAGTACAGGTAATAACTGCCGAGTCCGTGCAACGCCTCGGGCATGCCGATTGTGGCAACATCTGGAGACCGAAAGTGTTCTTTTGCAGTGCTTTAGAGATGACTGTTGCCTGAGATCGGATCTAAACGAGCGTACCAGCGCAAGACCAGTCGCGTGGATTATGAGGCCGACGTATGATTTAAATTTCCAGATGCAATTGAATCAGTGTTTTTTAATGTGCCTGCAATCGTTCGTTGTTGAAAGAGAGCAATTAAGTGAATCGATCAAAGACCCAAATTCGCTCGAAGAGTTTGTTAGATTGTATTCCGATGAGACGATCACTCAGGTGCTAATCAGGGGCGTGAGGAACAGCTGGGAGCGTTTCTTTAGGGTCGAGTTGAGTTCAAGTGAGTCGACGTATGAGCCAATTGAACAATTAAACGAACGCGTGAGCGAGTGGTGGCGTGATTTTTGTGCAAAGATTAAAGCTGGCGGGACGTAGAGGTAACGCGTACCAGCGACTCGATGATCTCGTTCTGAAGTGTAGCTGCCATAGCTTGCTTGATTTCGTGCCGACTCGGCCACTACTGGCTCGGCCGATTAAGGCGTCAGCGGCCTTCATATATTTTGTTCTAACAGGCTGACAAAGAACCCCACTCGCCAGTCGGAAAAGCCGAGGAATTGCCATCCGAAAATATGTCCTATGTCTGGCTCTATGAGGTTGTGCATGTAGGAGCTGTCAGTGAATTGGCGAGCGATGGCGGCGGTTGCGATTGCCAGTCGTCTCGGAATGTTCGGGAATGCTGCCGCCGTTACAGACCAAACGGTTCGCGAATCTGCTGCAACGCTTTTCGTGGGCCGGTGACGGCTCGCCTTTCGGCGTCGACGAGATAGGTCATGAACTCGCCGCTGGAGCGGAGAGCGAGAATCTCTTCGTCAGATTCATCAGCGGGAATGACGGCGAATCGTGTGTGGCCCTCGGTTTGGACAAACACGACGTCATTCTGTTCGGCCGTGCCCAAGAGTTCGGACAACGTCACTTTGGAAGCATCCAGTGTGGCGCTCTTCATAATGGAATCACCTTTCCGTGGTGGTAGCCACGCTCTCCAGAGCGTGGGCCATTCGCGAGGAAACCCACGTTCTGGTGAACGTGACTACTTTAAGGATCACTTACCGCGGCGGCCGGTACATGTGCGTCGCTTGGCCGATGAATGCTTCCGCCGCCTCCATCAAAGTTTCGGACAGCGTCGGATGCGGGTGGATGCTGTCGGCGAGGTCTCGGGCGACGGCGGCGGTTTCGACGGCGATCACGCCTTCGGAGATCAGCTCGCCTGCGCCGGCTCCGACGATGCCAACGCCGAGGATGCGTTCGGTTTTGTTTTCGATGATCAGTTTCGTGAGGCCCTCGGTACGAGCCAGCGATTGGGCTCGGCCGCTGGCGGCCCAGGCGAAGCGGATGACTTTCACGTCACGCTCTTGAGCCTTCGCTTCGGTTTCGGTCAGGCCGCACCACGCGAGTTCCGGGTCGGTGAAGACGACGGCGGGGATCGCGATGTTGTCGAACTCAGCTGGTTCGCCGACGAGCGCTTCGATGGCGACTTTCGCCTCGCGCGTGGCTTTGTGAGCCAGCATCGGTTCGCCCGCGACGTCGCCGATGGCGAGGATGTTCGGATCGGCCGTGCGGCAGCAGCGGTCGATCTTGAGGAAGCCCTTCTCGTCGATTTGGACCTTCGTATTTTCGAGGCCGAGGTTCTTGCTGTTTGGCTTGCGGCCGACGGAGACGAGGACTCGGTCGAAGGTTTGTTTCGTGGGATAGGCTTCCAGCCTGTCGTCTTTTGTCTCAGCACCGACAGGCTGGAAGCCTATCCCACTGAGTTCGGCGACGATGCCGGCTTTGCTGGCGGTCAGGCTGAGCACTTTCGTGTTGACGTGAATCGCCTTGAACTGACCTTCGAGCCGCTTCTGCAACGGCCGCACAAGGTCTCGGTCAGCGGCGGCGAGGATCGTCGGCAACGCTTCGACAACCGTGACTTCGCTGCCGAGCGCGGCGTACACACAGCCCATCTCCAGCCCGATGTAGCCGCCGCCGATGACCAGCAGCTTCTTCGGGATGTCCTCCAGCGCGAGTGCTCCCGTCGAGTCCATCACGCGCGGATCGCCAATCGCGAAGATCGGCGGCATCGCCGGCTGCGAGCCGGTCGCGATCACCGCTTTGTCGAATGTCAGTTGCTCGGTCGAACCGTCCGGCTTGGCGAGGTTCAACGTGTTCGAGTTCGCGAACGTCGCGCGAGCCTGCACCAGCGTCACTCCACGAGCCTTGCACAAGCTCTGAATGCCGCCGGTCAGTTGCCCGATGACGCCATTCTTGAAGTTCCGCAACTTCGCGAGATCAATCTTCGGCGGACCAAACGACACACCATGCTCAGCCGCCTCGCGAGCCTCATGAATCACCTTCGCGACGTGCAACAATGCCTTCGACGGAATGCACCCGCGCTGCAAACAGACGCCGCCAGGGTTCTGCTCCTCATTGACGAGCACCACCTTCTTCCCATGATCCGCAGCCGTAAACGCCGCCGGATACCCGCCCGGACCAGCACCAATCACCACAATTTCCGCGTGTGACATTTCATCCTCTTTGGAGTGCGACGTGTCAGCGTCGCTTTGATTGTTTCGTTCTTATGCCAGTCCGAGGCTCGCACGCAAGCAGTCGTCCAACCGTTTGAGAACCTCATCGGGCAGATGCCCCATGACCCGTAGGACGAGCGATTGATCTCGTGTCACCAGATTTTCGCATTGAATGACCGAATCCATTCGGAAGCCTGCTTGCTGGCCATCACTGGAATTGGCTGTGACAAACAACTGAGTGGGCGAATTGACTCGGCGGTGACGGCTGCTCGTGACCATCGCCAAGATTGTGTCGTCGAGTTTGGCATTCCACTCGTCCGCTTGAACGACAATCGCTGGCCGAATCTTCCCGCCTGTGCCATCGCTGAATGGGAAATCGAGCGCTACGACATCGCCTCGTTGCAACTTCATGGACGACTCCGAGGATCGAGGTCGTTGTACACGTCGAATTCGGGGTCGTCCCAATGCGCTCGCTTGGCCGCGTCAACGAAGAGACGCTCCTTTTCATCGGCCGACATTGGCTCGGCGTCAAACAACCGGTTATTCATCCGGTCAAAAACGTCGGCTCGCATGAGGACATATTCCGTCTGTGACTCCGGGTCCACGACTCGCAAATACGGATCGCGGGCCGTTGCGACGGCTTCGCGCTGCTCAACAGTAAGCGTGGTCATGTTTCACCTTTGATTATGGCAACTCTGCAATGTGCGGCTTAAGGGCTTTCACCAATCGGTCCATTGCGTCAATCATCGTATCTTGAATAGTCGGCCATTTGTCCTCACCGCACGTCAAACCGCCGAGTGAGATTGTATGACGAATTCGGCAAGCTCGCTTCTCATCTTTTCGCTCCCATTGAAGTTCGCCGCCGAAAGCTTTTTCGATGATGGTTCGCTTTGCGAACAGTATGTCAAAGGTCGCCTTGTTTGGTTCAGCCTCGCCAGTGTCCAAGTAAAGCTCGACTGCGCTCTCGTCAGTCATCCACATGAGATAGTTAAAGTTGAACCCCGTACGGCCAGCCCCGACCGAGAGCCACATGTCTCGGCCTGGCGATCGCGAGGCGTGCCAGAGAACTCCTTTGGACTTCGCACGAGCCAGTAGCGACTCCCAAAACTTCAGGCGCAAGACATGTCGTTCCGCCATCTCTCGGTTCTTCTCGCCGATGTCTTTGGCTTCCGCGCTCGGACCAACGATGACGGTGAAAAATGGAGCCGGGTCGGAATTCCCGATGCGATAGGCTTCAAGCTTGACCAGAAAGAACGCGACATCGCTGGGTGTTGTTTCGTTAAGCCAAGCGATCGCTTTGACGTGTTCTGGTCGAGGCGACTTCGTGATCCAGATTGCCGTCTTCGCATCGAGATTGGTCAGGTAGGTAATGACTTTTCCTAAATGATCATGGTTGGATGCCTCAAGCTGATTCTCGATGATGACTCGATTGGAATTCCCATCCTCTGCCACGAGATCAACTTCAAATGAACCAACGCGGACTTCCCGTTCCGGCTCGGCGAGCGTGATGCCGACGGCTTCGGCCAACGAGTCTAGGTTCTCGGAAAGCCACTTGGAAAAGTCATACTCCTCGTGCTGCCACAACTTGCGAAGTTCAACGCTTTCGAGTTTTCCGATGGGCATGATGCGGTCTCAAGAATCCAAAGCGGCGCTGACACACCGCACTCCAAAGTTAAGCCTCAGCCAACAGCGAGAAGAAATCATTCAACAGGCTGCCGAGTTTGGCCACGAATCTGGCTCCGTCGGCTCCGTTGATGACTCGGTGGTCGTAGCTGAGGGAGAGCGGGAGCATCAGGCGTTCGATGACTGCTCCGCCGTGGAGTTTCAGTTCGGTGCGGCTGCGGCTCAGGCCGAGGATCGCGACTTCGGGCCAGTTGACGATTGGCGTGAAGGCCGTGCCGCCAATGCCGCCGAGGTTCGTGACCGTGAATGTCGCGCCGGACATTTCGTCCGGCTTGAGCTTCTTCTCTCTCGCACGCGCGGCGAGGTCGGCGAGGTCGGCGGCGATTTGGACGATGCTCTTCTGGTCCACGTTTTTGACGACCGGGACCAGCAAGCCGTTGGGCGTATCGACCGCACAGCCGATGTTGTAGTACTGTTTCAGGACTAGCTCGCCCTTGGAGGCATCGAGGCTGGCGTTGACGTGTGGGAACGCTTTGAGCGCCGGGATCAGTGCCTTCATCACGATGGCAGTCATCGTCACCTTCGGGCCGTTCTTGCCGAGCGACTCGCCGAAACGTTTGCGAGCTTCTTCGAGATCGGTGATGTCGATCAGATCGTGCTGCGTGACGTGCGGGATGGTTTGCCATGAAACGGTGAGGTTCGCCGCTGCGACCTTGCCGAGCTTGTTCTGCGGCTGACGGTCGATGGAACCGAACTGGCTGAAGTCGGGTAATGCGGGAGTCGCAAGGAGACCGCCTGAAGGCGGAACTCCAACGGACGCTCGGCCTTCGAGGATGTTTTTGACGTAGTTCTGCACGTCCTCCTGCGTGATCCGTCCGCCAGGACCAGTGCCTGTGACTTGATGCAGATCGACGCCGAGATCGCGTGCGAGTCGCCGAGTCGCGGGGCCGGCGGGCGCGGGCGGACGGGTGTCGGTTGGAGTCCCGCCTTTAGGCGGTGGACTGTCAGATTTCGCGATTGAGTCGATTGAAATGGCAATCGGTTTGTCGGTCTGTACGGTTTGCTTCGCCGGAGTGACTGGGGTTGTTGGCGCAGCGGCACCGCCTAAAGGCGGTACTCCAGCAGTCGCTTCAATGCTCATCAGCGGAGCCCCAATCGCCACCGACTGGCCAGCGGAAACAAGCACCTTCACCACGGTCCCCGCGTGCGGGCATTCCAGCTCGACGACCGCTTTTTCGGTCTCGAGGTCCATGACCACTTGGCCTTTCGCGACAACATCGCCCGCTTTGACTTTGATCTCGGCGATATCAACGGTCTTCACGCCGTCGGAAACTTCAGGCAGTTTGAATTCGATGGCCATGTCGGCGTCAGCTCGTGAATTTTGGGTTTGAAAAACTTGGGAACACTAATCGACGCTAATTAACACGAATCCAGCCAGAATTAGCGGAGATTAGCGCGGATTAGTGTTCCCTTTTGTCTCGTTCTTGCTTGAGTTGGATTACGCCTTGAGCGGCTCGACCTTCTCCGAGTCGATGCCAAAATCTTTGAGTGCCTTGGGCAGTTTCTTTTTGTCGAACTGGCCTTGTTGCGTGAGTGCGACGAGCGTTGTGTACGCGACGCACTCGGCGTCGATCTCGAAGTGGCGGCGGAGTTCTTCGCGCGTCTCGCTGCGTCCGAAGCCGTCGGTACCGAGGACGTGGTACGGGCCAGGAATCCAACTGCGGATTTGATCGGGGACCAGCCGGACGTTGTCGCTGGATGCGATGAACGGCCCCGTGACTTTATCGAGAACGGTTTCGAGATAACTTTTCTTTGGCTTGTCGGTCGGATGCAGACGGTTCCAACGGAGCGCCATTGATGCGTCGCGGCAGAGTTCGGAGTAGCTCGTCACGCTCCAAACGTCAGAGCCGATGCCGTATTTGTCACTCAGGATTTGCTGAGCACGCAGCACTTCGTTCAGGATCGGGCCGCTGCCGAAGAGCTGCGGGCGTTCCTTCTGACCCTTCGAGCTTTCCGTGCTCTTGAAGCGATACATGCCGCGAACGATGCCGTCGGTGACACCTTCGGGCATCGTCGGCATCGCGTAGTCTTCGTTGTAGACGCTTAAGTAGTAGAAGATTTCTTCGTGCTCGACGTACATCCGCCTCATGCCGTCTTGGATGATGACGGCCAGTTCGTAGCCGTAGGCCGGGTCGTAGGCGACGAGGTTCGGAACGCTGGTCGCGAAGAGCTGGCTGTGTCCGTCCTCGTGTTGCAAGCCCTCGCCGTTGAGCGTCGTGCGTCCCGAAGTTCCGCCAACGAGGAAGCCCTTCGTGCGTGAGTCACCGGCGAGCCAAATTTGGTCGCCGACGCGCTGGAAGCCGAACAT
>SYJG01000014.1 GCA_005798445.1 Planctomyces sp. | reverse complement strand
GATACGTTCGAGATTGGTCTCCACGAACAGCACAGTCGATAGCCACTCAAATCTGACAATGTGAACTGACAATAACAGACACACTGGATTAAGCTGTTGGTGTCATCAGTCAAGGAGACATGTATGCGTGCCATCGCTGTCGAGGAAAACGCCCGTCGAACCGCATCCAATCCGTTGCTCTCCGAGATTCTGCGGATGAGCCGTGAGTTGTACTCCGGACCGATCTCCGTGGAAGTGATCTCGGACCCGGAAACACCGGGCGAGTCCTGGACCGTCCTGAATGTTGAGGCGGCAGGCGATCCCAAAGACATCGTCAAAGTTCGCTGCGAATGGCACGAGCGGTTGGCTCGGCAATTCCCCGATTCGGTCTCCACGGTGCAACTCTCGATCTGTCCATCCGCATGAACGGCGACGACTTCATCAACTTGGCGGGAAAGCTGGCAACCAGCCGGGACGAAGCGTCCCTCCGCAGTGCCGTCAGTCGGGCGTACTACGGAGCGTTTCATCTGGCGCTCGCATTCCTCGAAGACATTGAGCGAACTGTCCCACGAAACGCCAACGCTCATGTGCAAGTGGCTCGCAAACTTCAGAGTGCCGGCCAGTCCGATGCCTACCGTGCGGGATCGCTGCTGCGTGATCTGCACACCGAACGGATCAAAGCCGACTACCGACTGGACAACAGACGGATCGGCACTTCCGCGTTTGCTAAACTCTGCGTCGAGACAGCGTCCGAAATTCAGTCTGCACTCAAGTCATGCCGCGCAGAGCCAGCGCGCAGCGAGATCAAAGCTCGACTTTGAAAAGTCGCTCTCCTCACCACAAAGCGAGGAAAGCAACTGAGGTCGGCTTCGGTCGTGATTTCAAGATCGACTCCAACGCTTCCACCCGCGCCGCGACGTCTCCCGGGTCGATGGCTCGCAACGCGATGCCGGCCAGAGACCCGACCGCCTTTGCCCGCTCGACCGAGCCAAGCGAAACATCCTGTCGCACCGTCTCGATTTGTTCGTTGAGTCCGCCGCGGCGGACCAGCACGTCGGCCGCCGTCTTGGCCCGAAACTCGACCGGCAGGGTGAGACGGGTCGGACACGGCTCGGCCATGCGCATCCGCCGCTTGTGCTCGGCGTCGTACTGCCTGCGTTTCTCAGGATCAGCAAACGGCATGACTCCCCCCTTGCTCTTGGTCCGCTTCCAACGCCGCGAGAATCATCCGCTTGACGACCGCCGACAGCTTCGGCCACGCGCTCACGAGCCGAGCCAATTCGGGGTCGGATTCCGCCGCCGATATCAACCGTTCGCAGCCGTTTTCCGCCGTATCGGTTGCAACTTTTTGTGCAACTGAACTCGAAAACCCTTGTTTTCTCGGCGTTTGCGTCGGACTTCGGATCCGAAGGTTGGGGGTTCGACTCCCTCCGGGCGTACTCATCAGAACTCCGGGAAAACATGGGTTTTCCCGGAGTTTTGTGCGTTTCTGGCAGCGCGTTTGGTGTCATCGAAAACACGTCCAGAGTGACAGCCGTTGACCGCGAAACACTCGAAACGTCAGAGGTTGGTGCAACCAGTGGTGCAACCAAATTCGAGACGTGAGCGGTGAGGTTCTCGGCACCCGCGGCGAGGCGTTGGCGGTTCTCGGCGGGTTCGTTGGTGACGGAGAACTCCGGCAGTGATTCGACCGCCCCTTGCACGTCCAGCAAGCGCGGGTCCGTGTAGACGTTCATCGTCAGGTCGATGCTCGAATGCCGCATCGCCGCTTGAGCGACACGGGGAGCGACTCCGGCCATGCTCAACATCGTGCCAAATGTGTGCCGCAGGGCGTGAACGTCGATCGTGCGGCCTCGGTCGTCACGCTTCGGGATGCCGGCCGCTTTCTAGTCGCGGTCGAGAATCTTGCAGAACGCCTCCGGGATGTTGAGCAGCGGTGTTGAGGCTGGCCGTTTGATCGGAGTTGCATCACGACGAAAGGCGAGCACGTTCTCCGAGCCGGCCCCATAATCGGACGAACTCGCCAACCATTGCCGCAGTTCGTCGGCCACGTCGCGCCGCAGGGGGATCGAATTCCCTTCGCGGTTCTTTTCATCGGCCGCATTCAACCGGACGTGCGGGAAGCCAGCATTGAGGTCGAGTTGCCCGATAGTCAGCGAAGCGAGTTCGTTCTTTCGCAGCCCGGTCGTGACGGCCAGCTTGTAGATCAACTCTCGCTCGTGGCCGAGCCGATCCTGTTGAGCAATGAAATCCGGGTTGTCGTTCAACCGTTCGCGGGCACGATCGACAGCGGCTGGGAGTTCGTCGAACGTCAGCGGCTTGTAGCTCCACGTCGCACGGCTGCGTTTCTGCGGCGTCGCGGTCTCTGCATTGGACTTCGTGACCGTCTCA
Source organism: Planctomyces sp. (assembly GCA_005798445.1). Classification (GTDB taxonomy): domain Bacteria; phylum Planctomycetota; class Planctomycetia; order Planctomycetales; family Planctomycetaceae; genus SXKJ01. Next base: position 6,241 of record SYJG01000014.1, on the reverse strand, counting down.
CATCCGAACTTGGCCAGCGGTCGCAGGCGAGCCACCATCAGCAAGCGGGACAACTCCGCCTCGGTCAGTGCTCGGCGTTGCCGGCGTCGGTCAGAGCGTTCGTCGGCCCGGTCGAGCTTCACCAGTGGGTTGAACGGCAGCCGATCCCGCTCGGCACACCAGTTGCAGAAACTTCGCAGCGCGATGAGGTAACTGTTGCGAGTCCGCGCTCCCATCGCCGCCTTGCCCGGTTGTACCTTGGATTGTTGAGCGAGCCAGCGTTCGACCGCTTCGGCTTTGATGTCCGCCAGCCGCCGCAGACTCAGTTCGTCAATCACTCGTTGAATCAATCGCTCCGTTCCGCTGACGTGAATCTCCGACCGTCCGGCCGCTTGCATCGTCGCGATGAACTCGGCCAGGTGATCGGCCAACAGCGAGTGCTGATGCCCGGCCATCATTTCTTCCGTCACCGAAAGAATGCCCGACCGGACTTTCTCTGCCCGCTTCTCCAGCTCGCCGAGCACGCTCCGCGCCGCCCCTTCATCGCGGCAGCCGGTCGAGACTTCGCAGACGATTCCGCTTCCGTCGCGATACTTCGCAAGAAACGTCGGCGACTCCGTGACGATCCGCTCCGAACCATCGCGTCCGATCGTCAGCTTCGCCGTGCGAGACTTGCCGTTGATCTTCCAACGAACGAAGCGTTGTCCGCCCTTCGTGAAGATTTCAGCCCCCGTCGGCATCGGCCGCGTCACGGTTTTCTTGAAGACGGCTGCCATCTCACTTTCCCTTCGCTTTGGACGTTCGCTTGCGAGTAGCGGCGATGACTCGGTCAATCTTCGCGATGGTGCCCGGCGTCGCCGTATGCTTGCCGGATTCCAGACGCGAAATCGTTTCTTGTCGGATGCCTGCCAACTCTGCCAAGCGTTCCTGACTCAGTCCGACCGACTTGCGGTCTCGAATGAGGTTTCTCGCCAACGAAACGCGGGTGTATTCGATGGCGGGAAATCGGCCATTCGCATCCGGCTTGGGGAGCGGCGGCAAGACATCATCGTCCGCGACCGCTTCGCCCGCGTCGCGACACAGCCGCTCATAAACCGGTTCTTCCAACAAAACAAACCGCTTGCCCGCCACTTCGATCCGTTGCAGTCCCAACATGGTCAATCCTCGTAAAAGCCGTCGCGGTGTCCGATCTGTTCGATAATCACTTCGTCACCCGCGACTCGAAACTGAATCCGATAATCCCCTGTCCGAATTCGGTAATGCCCCGCCAAGTCACCGCGCAGCGGTTTGGCTCCGCTCACTGCCGGCCAGTTCTGCAACCGAGTGACGATGTTCTCCAGCCGAGCCAAGACGACGTTGGGCAACTCTGCCAGTTGCTCGACCGCCTCACGTTCGTAGGTCACTTTGGCCATGACATCACTATGACAAGAGTTTTCGTTTCGTCAATTCCGCGTCGGGAACGTCACGTCACGTCGCCGCGCTTTTGCGATGGCTCGGCCAGTTGCACACGATCGACAACGCTTCGTCGCGGAGTCGATCCACAATTTGAGCACCGAGGCGTTTCTCGGCTTCCTCGCCGCTCGACACGTTCATCGTCACCCACGTCGGCCGAATGTCGCGGTAGCGGCGATCGACGATCCGCCAGAGCACGGACTGTTGAAACGCGGTCAACGATTCGGACGGCGGCACGGGATCAGAAATCAGCAGAATCTTGGGAGCCGTGTACCTGCGAATGGCGTCTCGTTCGCGGGTTTCGGAGTCGATGCCGTCGCGGAACTCTTGATAGAGCGTCTGGCCATCCACTCAAGCCGCGTCGATCCCCGAAGACAACACCGCCGCTCGCAAACAGGCGACGGCCAGATGATCCTTGCCCGTCCCTTTCGGCCCGGTGAGTACCAACCCTTGCCCCGCCTCGGTTCGTTCGCCGAGCGTGTCGCAGAACGCATTCAGTTGGGCGAGGGCTTTTTTCTGCGTGTCCGTGTCCGCCTGAAAGTTGCCGAGCCGGACACCGGCATAACGCTGGCCGATGTCGCGCAGGAGCCGCCCCTAAATGTTCTCACGTTCGCGTTGCAGTTGGTCGAGCTTCTGTTGCTCGGCCGCTTGCCGCTTCACTTCGCGTTGCTCGGCGGTTTCAGAGTCCGGTGACAGTCGCGTTGGGATCGAAAGTTTGTCCAGGACCGATGACAGGCTCTCGGAGACGTGTTGAGCGGTCATTGTGAGAACTCCGTTTCAGTTGCAGTGTGTCCCAATGCTTTCGCAGCTTCGCGGGACTGTGGATGTTGGGATTCCAGAAATCGTCTTGTCTGACCCACGCCAACGTGGCGCTGATCGCTTCCGCAGTTCGGTCTTGGCCATCGGAGCGCAGCAAGCGCATCTCGTTCGCCCAGCGGTCGAGGTTCGGTGGTCGAGCGTTGGGCTGAATCGTCTTGATGCCATCGAACATCTCACGAGCGAGCGTCAGGTCCGCTTCGGGCCGAAGAAGCCGACAGCACCGACAGTTTTAGAACTGTCGCCTTGCGTCTTGAGTTTGGCTTCAATCCGGCCGATAGTGGCCTCAACGGACTGGGAATTCCCGGTCGGCGTATGGCCTCGGTGAACACCGGGGCCTTTCGCTTTTCTAGGCGGGAAAAATCTTCAATCCCCAGCCGTCCGTTTGACCGTCAGGACCGCGGTCGAACTTTTCCGCCAAGATGTCGTAGGCCCGGTTCGGCTGGTCCGGTTGCAGCGTCTTTGGCCGCAGTGGCCCGGCGAGCTCGCTGGGTGCGGACGTTCTATATCGGTGTAATTCACTTCCGGCCAATTCCGAAATGCCCGACCGCGCGTTCTCTGTTTAGGTCAGAGGCCGACCGTATCGTTGGGACGCGAGACGTATGACAAAAACTCCTCGCCAAGTTGAGTAATTTGGGACGTTTCACGTGTGATAAAGGTGACGCCTTGCCCTCTGCTCCAAAAGAGCAATCCTTTGCGGCAAAGATCTTCGACGACCATCTCCACCAAATCCTGCTGTCCTTGCAGTTCCGCAATTCTCTTTATCACCACTTCCGAAATGGCTTCGATGCTTGTCTTCGGTGAGCCGTTCGGACCTTGTGCCAATGCGAGTTCGGAAAGTTCCTTCAATACTCGCAAATGCCAAACGGTGAACTGGTCAACAAAGGCCAGGAACAACGCGCTCTTAACGTCGCTCGGACATCGATCAAGAGCACTGTTGACCACCGCGTTACGCAGGGCGTCGATCTTTTCGTAATGGTGATTCCGAACGGCAATCATCGTTGCCTGCATGACGGCACTAATGAACTCGTCATTTTCACCAAGGTCTTCGATCTTCAGACGCTTCTCCTGTTCCAACATGCTTAGCCGTTGAGCTAGTTCATTCAACCAGTCGTTTCGTCGCCGCTCAATCGACGGAGCAATCGTCGCATTGAACAATTCAAGGGCAGGACCGCCGATTCCTGGAATCGCAGAAATCACTATCCTTGCAGCGAGATGCAGATGATCGCCACCAGTTTTTCGAGCCATCGAATCGGACATGCCGCAACTCCGGAGATGCCTCACTTAGCTTTCTTAGCCAAACCGTTAATTAGACAGGGAGCGGGTGAGCTTATTTCACGGCTGGCACACGCATCAGTCTTCGCACCGTTGGTAGTTCTTTCTCAACCATTTTCCGATATTCCTCCAAAAACGGAGACTCGGCGGACAACTTCAGCCCCTTCTCGTATGCTGCGATGGCCTCTTGATATCGCCCGTTTTGTTGAAGAAAGCCGCCGTATCCGAAATGTCTGGTCGCACTAAAATAGTCACCCGCCTCGGCATCAATGCTCAACGCGATTTTGTATTCAGCGATACCGCCGTCGACGTCACCGAGTTCGGCAAGGACTTCACCAAGGTTTGCATGTGTAGCAGCCTGATTCGGATTGATTGAGATCGACTGTTGAAACGCCACTTTGGCATCCGTTTGCCGTTTCAGTTCTCTGAGCGACTCGCCTAATCCGCTCCAACATTGAGCGTCTTGCGAATTAAGCGTTACCCCATGCTGATAGGCTTTCACAGCCTCGGCATACTGAATTCGCGCCGCCTCCTTATCTGGATTCATGAATCGTGCAAGAGTGAAGTACGAGAGACCAATTCGATGCCAAACCTGCGACTCTAAGTCATCAATCATGACTGCTTTGAAGTAGGCGGCGATTGCTGCTTCCGACTTTAATCGGAAAAAAGCGATGTCACCTCTTAGTCGCCAGTAATCGGAAAACCTCTGGTACGAATCGGGGAGTTCGTTCATCAACCTACTGGCGGACTCGGTGGATTCATCACTCCGGTTTTCGGCGATCACCCGAATCTCGGCGAGCCTTCGTTTCTTTGCGCCAACCAACTCCGACAATTCTTGAAGTGGCGAATTGCGTGCGAGCAGAGTCGCGATGGCCGCAGCGGGCGAAGCGAAGTTTAGGTTTTGACCGCCCCAGTCAACCCAAGTCGCTACTCCCAAAACCGCGCCGTCATCACTCAGAACGGGACTACCACTGGAACCGTGACTGATTGGTGCCGTTGTTTGAATCCATTTTCGGCCGTCGCGTTCATGGTGGCCGCTCACGATCCCATCGCTCAACGTGTAGTCGTATCCCTTCGGCGAACCAATTACATAGACGCGGCCTCCCACTGGTGGCAGTTCGTTCGATCCCAGAGTCAGGTAACGAACGACGTTCTTGGTTCCGTGATCGACTTTCAAAATGGCGATATCCGATGCCTCATCGGCTGCCTCAACGCCTCGTACCGCGAGTTGTGTTCCGTCTTTCAAAACGACTTCGGCAGAATTGGCACCGTCAATCACATGGAAGTTAGTGACCACCGTTGAGTCGTCGCGGACAAAGAATCCCGAACCATGACCAATTGGTTTTGATCTCGCGTTGTAAACATTGACCCGGACGATGGCTGGACTCGCACTCGCGAACAGTTCCTTCGGTGTGAGTATTTTTGCGGGTACGAGAGCAATCGACTTTCCTTCTGTGGTTGGCAGCTTTGCCTCTGGATCAACTTGTCGTTTGCCCTCAGCGAACCATCGCTCGCTCCACCCCTTCCACGCGAGTCTTCCACCAAACTGCTCGCCGATCAACGCACCAATCGCGATCAACACGATTGTGAGGATCGCAAACACGCGGCCGGGCGTTGACCTCAAAAAGTGCCACCGCGCCTGATCCTTCGCAGCGAATCGTGTGGCTGCTTTACTCGCCTCGGTTCGCAATTCTGCATCCGTAATCAAATCATCCAACGGATTACGCGGACCTTGTTTTGATGTTTCTGGTCGCGTTGGAACATTGCGAGGTTCGGGAGTTACGTTGTGGCCCAAAATGGGTGCAATCAAATCATCCAGCGGATCGCGCGGAGCGTCGTTGCTCGGACCCTGCGTGCGATAGTCGTCTGGCATGATTCATCCCTTCCACACACTTCGGGACAGCCATGTTCCTCTTTCGCCACGTCCTGCCCGATTCGGTCAAACAGCCTATCCAATCGCTTGGCCAACGCAATTGGGGCGGACCACGGGAGCAGGTTGGGCAGGTCCAGTTATTTCGTTCCAGGTTGCTTGCGGCAGCAAGCCGTCGTCGTCACTCCCCAAGAGGAGTCGTCCTCATCCGCCGTGAGCGGTCTGAGCGTCATGCTCTGCGACGCGCAGCATTCCCAATTCGAGGGCGCTTTCGATCATCACTCGCACGTTGGGGCGGCAGTTCGCGAAGCGAACTTTCTGCAAGACCGAAGAGCCGTGCTGGCTAATCAAATTTGCCAGCATCGCGTTGCAGAAGGAACTGCTCATGTTCCGAACGCCCGCGAAGTCGAAATGGATTTGCTCGGCCGTTTCCACATACGGGTCAATGCGCTCGAACCGGAAGCGAGCGGCTCTTTCTCCGTCGGCACAGAACGAACCAAACTCGTCGGACAGGGTGATGCTGAGGTTCATTGGAATAACTCGCTAAACCCGTCGCGGGATTTGAGCAGCCCTGTCCGCGTCTTCGCATCGTTGAGCATTTGGCCGAAATTCGTCACGCGCTCGCAAGCCGAAACAAGGTTGTGATTCTGCGGTGCAACTTGGGAATCAACGCCTCTCGGCCGCGGTGGCTTCGGCGCGTTCCAGCGCCCGGACGAGCTTTTCCACGGTGGCTGTATCGGGTGTCGATTTGCCCTTTTCGATCCGGTTCAGCGTTTCCGGTCGAATGCCGGCGCGGCGGGCCAATTCCGCTTGTGAGAGTCCGATCTGCCAGCGACGGCGGATCAGCTT
>SYJG01000142.1 GCA_005798445.1 Planctomyces sp. | reverse complement strand
GGAGCGAGCCTGGGTGCGTCAGCCCCCGGACGATTCGCGAAAGGCAAACAACGCCGAGAACTCGAAAGAGGTCCGGGGGCTGACGCACCCCGGCTCACCGAATGCAGCGCTGCGTGAGCGTTTCAAAAAGTACCTCCCTGCCGATCGCTTCTTCGCAAACTCGATCGAGAACTACCCGTACCCGTTCGTGATCGACCGGCTCTGCTGGGAGTTCCCGTGTGCCGTGCCGAGCGACTGGGCCGCTCAGCATCTGCACAAGCCGAACAATCCAAAGACAATTGAGGACTGGAAAGCCGCGCTCGATTGCACCGTCATCAAGCAGGGAGTCTTCTGCCTGGTCTTCCACCCACACAACTGGATCAAGCCGGAGCAAATCAACGAGCTCATCGACCACGCCGTCACCAAACACGGCAAGAAGGTCAAGTTCCTGAACTTCCGAGAGGCGGTCGAACGGCTCAACAAGAATGTGCTCGGTGGGCAGACACTTCGTGACACGAAGGGCAACGATAACGGAGTGCGGTTACTCGACGTCAACAACGATGGCTTCATCGACGCGGTCAGCGGCAATTCCAAACAAGGCCGAACGGCCGTTTGGAATCCTGAGAAACAACAATCGTCGATCTCAGACTTTCCTGTCGATCCACGGTTGCCGCTGGTGAGATTCATTCCTCAAGGCGAGCACCACTTCATGAACACGAGTCCGAAAGGAGTCGGTGCCGGAGTGCTGGACGCGAAGGCACGCGAGATTTGGGTGTGGCTTGATGGACACTGGCGTGGACCGAACCCCGGAGGCGAGGTTTCTTGGCCATTCGGCCACGGCATTCCTGACTGGGATTCGCGTGCGGCGTCTGTTGTCGTCCGAAACTTCTTTGGACATGGTGCTGCTTGGCTCGCCATCAACTATCGCGACGAACCACAGTCACGTGCCGAAGATAACCAACGAATGCGATTAGCGCGCTTTACCATTCAAACTGGGCGATCTGGTGCGTACCCCGTCGGCTTTCCGAAGCACCTGACACTGCATTGGGGCGAGCCTGCTTACGGCTGGGCGTTCGTCGATCTCGATGAGGATGGCATTGATGACGTGATCTGCTCGAACGCCGACGAGTACCTCGTCGCCTTGGCTCGCAACGAACCGAAGCCATACATCAATGAAAAGCAGCCGCCTGCGCTGTTGTACGACGTGATTCTTCAAGGCCAGCGCGGCGACAAGCCGGCCGAGCAAAAGTTGCCGCCGATTGTGCGTGCGGATGGGTCGAACAACGGATTCTGGGTGCATGCTCGGCAGCTCGTGTGGATGAACGAGGACACGGCCAAATCGAAAGACCTCGTCGAGCGGCGGTCGTTCGATGGGCTGCTCGCACAAGCTAACCACGACCCCAATCGGCGAGCCGGGGAGCGTCAGCCCCCGGAGAATTCGAAAACAACGAACGATGCCAAAAACTCAAAAGAGGTCCGGGGGCTGACGCTCCCCGGCTCACCGAAAGACGATGATCCCGACGGCCCGAAGTCGCCTGAAGCCTCGCTGAAGCTGATGCAGGTCAAGCCGGGCTACCGAGTCGAACTGGTCGCCGCCGAACCGCTCGTCCGAGACCCCGTCGCCTTCGATTGGGGACCGGACGGAAAACTTTGGGTCGCTGAGATGGCCGACTATCCGCTCGGCGTCGGCGAAGGGGAAGAGGCGGACGGAGAGGATGCGACGCTCCCGCACGCCACGCAGGCGAGCGGGGGGCGTCAGCCCCCCGGTGTACCGGAGCCGTCAAATAATCAACGCGAGAAGACCGCTCCGCCAACCGGGGGGCTGACGCCCCCCGCTCGCCTATTGCAGAAGGCAGGTCACAAACTCGGAGGCGGTCGAGTCCGCTTTCTCGAAGACACCGACGGAGACGGGAAGTACGACAAGTCCACGCTGTTCCTCGACAAGCTCAACTTCCCCAACGGTGTGATGGCCTGGCGAGACGGCGTACTCATCTCCGCCGCGCCCGATGTGATGTTCGCACGCGACACGAACGGAGACGGTCGCGCGGATGAAGTGAAAGTTCTGCTCACCGGCTTCGGCGAAGGAAACCAGCAGCACCGAGTCAACGGCTTCAGTTGGGGACTGGACAACATGGTCCACTGCGCCAACGGCGACAGCGGCGGCCAGATCAAAGTCGTCAGCACCGTTGGAGTTCCGACTTTAGGCGGCAGGCAGGACCAACAAAGACCGGCTAAAGCCGGAACTCCAACGGACATTCGCGGCCGGGATTTCCGCTGGAACCCGGATACGGGCGAGCTCGACCCAACCTCCGGCCAAACTCAATTCGGCCGCAACCGAGACGACTTCGGCAACTGGTTCGGCAACAACAACGCAAACCCGATGTATCACTTCGTGCTCGACGATTATTACACCCGCCGCAACCCGCACGTCGCTCCGCCCGATCCGCGCAAACAAGTCTCGGTCACGCCGGGACCAAGCCCCGTCTTCCCGATCAGCCGCACGCTCGCGCGGTTTAATGACTTCGCGATGGCCAATCGGTTCACCTCCGCCAACAGCGCGATGGTCTATCGGGATGATTTGCTGTTTGAGGGGTTAGGGGCGAGGGGTGAGGGGCGAGGGAAAGACGATTCTTCCACTCATCCCGCGCCCATCACCCCTCGCCCCTCACCCCAACAGCACGTCTTCATTTCCGAAACGGTCCACAACCTCGTGCATCACGAGGTCATGACGGCCGACGGCGTGACCTTCACCAGCCGGCGGGCGGACGACGAGCAGAACTCCGAATTCCTCGCCTCGCGAGACAACTGGTTCCGGCCGACGCAGATCAAGACCGGACCGGACGGAGCGCTCTACATCGCCGACATGTACCGCCAAGTCATCGAGCACCCGCAGTACATCCCCCCCGCCATGCAAGAAAAGCTCGACCTGCGAGCGGGACACGACAAGGGACGGATTTATCGAGTTGTCCGCAGCGATGTCCCGCATTCCAAAATGCCGCGCGGGCACGAAGATGAAGAGCCGCTGACATGGCCGCTCAATAAAGCAACCAAGATTCAGTTGTTTTACGCACTCCGCAGCCCGAACGGGACCGTTCGAGACTTGGCCCATCGGATGCTCTACTGGCAGTCCGTTGATGCACAAAAAGCAGTGCCTGGTATTCAAGAAATGGCTCTCGAAGAAACGATCTCGCTTGCCCGCTTGCACGCTTTCTCGATCCTAGATGGGATGCGAGGTGTCACATGGCGAGAGCTTTTGTCGGCATTGCGAGACCCGTACCCCGCGATGCGACGACGTGGACTGCAAGCGATCGAGAACTTCGACGGCGAGTTGCCTGACCCGCTCATCAACCAGCTTTCGGGAATGGGTGGCGATCCCGATCCGTTCGTGCGGATACAGTTCGCGTACACGCTGGGGCATCCGAAGTTCGCGTCGCTCGGCCATGAGCTCGGCAAGCTGCTGTATCGTGAGCGGGATGACAAATACCTCGTCGCGGCGGCGATGAGTTCGATTCATGCGCAGAACGTCGCCAGCGTCGTGGCCAACGTGTTCGAGTCGGCCGGCAAAGAACCTTTGCCGCCGCAGTTGGCGAGCACGTTGCTCGGCTTGGCCGCGACGCTCGGCGAGGATCAAGCGTTGCTCAGTCTGGTCGAGTACGTCTTGAGCGGCGCGGCGACGACGGAGGCTCAGCCGGTGATGTTGGCGCAGGTGCTCGAAACGCTGGACCGGCGCGGGACGTCGCTTGGTCAGTTGAAAGGGATCGCACCGCAGCGGCTCGCGCGGGCAGAGCAGCAATTGAATGAACGAATCAAAGCTGCTCGCGAGGAAATCTCAAATTTCAAATCTCAAATTTCAGATTTGAAGTCTGAAGCCAATTTGAAATCTGACATCTTAGATTTGAAATCAGCCTTGGTGATCGCATCGCTGCCGTTGCTCGGCCGAACGACGGCCGATCGCGCGGTGGATGCGGAGTTGATTGGTTCGCTACTTGTCCCGCAGATGCCGGCGACGGTGCAGTCGGCGGCGATTGGGACGTTGTCGCGCATCAATCATGCAAACTCAGCGGCGGCGCTGCTGAGCGGTTGGAAGATGATGACTCCGAGCTTTCGAACGCAGGTGCTCGATGCGTTGCTCGGCCGAGCGGTTTGGACCGATCTGCTGTTGGATCAAATGGAGGCCAAGACTGTTTCAGCGGCTGAGATCGACGCGGTCAGGCGGCAACGATTGATCGCACACACGAATCCGACCATCAAAGTGCGGGCGGCAAAGCTGCTGGGTGCGGCCACAAACGTGAATCGGCAGAAGGTCATCGACGAGTTCGCGGTGAAACTGAAACAGCTCAAGACGCCGGGCGATGCGGTTCGCGGAGCCGAAGTCTTCAAGGAGCGGCAATGCGCGGCGTGTCACAAGCTACGCGACATCGGCACGCCGGTTGGCCCGGACCTCGTCTCGCTGACGGACAAATCGACGGCAGCCTTGCTGACAGCGATCCTTGATCCGAACAAAGCCGTCGAGGCGAAATATCTCGCGTACGCGGCGTCCACCAAAGAAGGCCGCATCGTCACTGGCATGATCGTCGCCGAGACCGGAAACTCCATCACGCTGGCTGGTCCGGACGGCAAGCCCGTCACGCTCTTGCGAGCCGACATCGACGAGTTCATCGCCTCGAACAAGTCATTCATGCCGGAGGGACTCGAACTCGGACTTTGGCTCAGCATCAAAGAACCGTTGATGACCGCCGAATCCTTGGCCGACCTGATCGCGTTCGTGCAATCGAGCGGCCCGCCTCCGAAGAAGTTCGACGGCAATCAACCGGAACCCGTGACCGCCGACGCGAGCGGCACGCTGAAGCTGCTGGCGACCAACGCCGAGGTCTACGGCAAGACGCTGGTCTTCGAGCCGCAGTTCAAGAACCTTGGCTACTGGGGGAGCGTCGATGACCGAGCCGTCTGGACAATCAACGTCGCGAAGCCCGGCAAGCACTCGATCCGCCTGAACTACGCCTGCGACAACAGCACCGCCGGCAACGAAGTCGTGTTTGAAGTTGCGGGGCAATCCGTCAAAGCGAAGGTCGTCGGCACCGACTCTTGGGAGAATTATCAGACAGCAATCCTCGGCGAATTGAATCTATCCGCTGGCCAACATCGGTTGACGGTTCGCTCGGCGGAGACATTGAAGAATCATTTGATGGACTTGAAGGAACTACGGCTGGTGCCGGAATAGAAGTGAGATATCAGCCGTCAGCCATCAGCTTTCGGCCATCAGCCGGAACGGGCCGGCTGATGGCTGTGGGCCGAAAGCTGATGGCCGTTATTTCACTTTTACGAGCCTCCGCTAGACTGCCACGCCATTTCTGCCTGACCTCGTGAGAAAGAACAAGACGTGATGACAACGACTGAAGCGACCTCTCTGAATTGGAACTCTCTCGCCGACCGCGTGCTCTGTGGCGGCGAAGTGACTCGCGACGAAGCGCTCGCGATTCTGACCGCTCCCGATGACGACGTCCCGGCGATGATCGCCGCAGCCTTTCGGATTCGACTGAAGCACTTCGGGCACAAGGTTCACTTCTACTATTTGAAGAACGCCAAGAGCGGCCTCTGCCCGGAGGACTGCGGGTATTGTTCGCAGAACATCGACTCCGAGGCGGAGATCAATCGCTACCCAATGCTCAACGAGCGGAAGCTGATGGAAGGTGCCGCCGCAGCCGCGAGCTTGCAGGCGCGGACGTACTGCATCGTGGCCAGCGGCCGCGGACCGTCGGATCGCGAGGTCGCGCACGTCGCCAACGTCGTCAAAAAAATCAAAGACGAACACGGTCTTCACATCTGCTGTTGCTTGGGTCTGCTCACGCCAGAGCAGGCACTGACGTTGAAGGCGGCCGGCGTGGATCGTATCAACCACAATCTCAACACGAGCCGCCGGTTCTACGAGCAGATTTGCTCGACGCATTCGTTCGACGACCGGCTGGCCACGCTGCGAACCGTGCGCGAGTCGGGCATGGAACTCTGCTGCGGCCTGATCGCCGGCATGGGCGAGGAGCACGCCGACCTGATCGACATCGCGTTGGAAATGCGCGGCATGAAAGTCGAGTCGATCCCGGTCAACTTCCTGAACTCGATCGAAGGGACGCAGCTTGAGCGCGTCCGCGAACTCAACCCGCGGTACTGCCTGAAGGTGCTCTGCCTGCTGCGGTTCACGAACCCGACGGTGGAACTCCGCATCGCCGGCGGCCGCGAGATCAACCTCCGCTCGTTGCAAGCGCTGGGCCTGTATGTGGCCAACTCGCTGTTCGTCAGCGACTACCTGACGACGAAAGGCCAACCCCCGGAACTCGACTTCCAGATGGTCGAAGACCTCGGCTTCGAAATCATCACTGGCGACCACGAATCGCATCAACTGTGGAAGGAACGGCGGCAGGCTGAGACGAGCGGCGTTGTGGAGTCTTGTGGGGCGAGTTGTTCGACCTGTTAGGCACGATCAAATGAAATCTGGCGACTTTGATTACGAATACGATTGGCCTGCGGCTGAGGAAGATTTTGCGAACATCCTCGACTTCAATTTCGTGCAAAGGATTTTCACGTCCAAGCCCTCGCTCCGAGCACGCAAAGGCTGCAACGCCTGGATTAAGGAAACTGAATACACAGGACAGCCCTTTGACGAATCCGAGTTTCAAATTGTCCCCGGCGCATGGAACCACGAGCATTGCACGATTTGCGTTGTCACCATCGAAGAGGGGATGACCTATTGGGCAAACCCAGAAGCAGTGGTCATCCTCTGCGACAAGTGCTACGAACATTTTCATGATCGAATCGAAACCGCACGTTCAGCGAATTAGGGTCCGCTCCTGCCGGCCGTCTGTTGCTGAATCGCGAGCATTCTTTGCCGCAGAGCGGCCTCCGAAGGTCGCCGTGGTCTTCCGTCCATCCGCCTCGGCGGACCGTGACGAAACAAAGTTTGTCGCGGCGCTTTGCAGTGCGGCGGTCCGAACCGCCACTTTTCAAGACGGATTGCTTTGGAGCATCACCTTCGATCGAGCGCTGGCGGTGATATCGTTGCGTGTTGAAAAGCGGCGACTCTGGTCGCCGCACTCCAAATTCTAGCCCTTGCGTCGGCTTGGGAGCGGCGGGCAGATCAGCGGGATTGTTTCGCGTTTGTTGCGGCGATAGACCGAGAAATCGGTACGATCAATCGTGATCACGGAATGCTTGGGAAACAGTTCGCTCTCAGGCCGCTGGCTCGGTAAAGTCCGCCAATGACACAAAAACTCTTTGCGGAACTGGGACTCTCTCCCGATTTGTTGAAAGCCGTCGAACGGATGGGGTTCGAGCAGGCGGCTCCGATTCAGGCCGAGACGATCCCCAAGCTGCTGGCTGGCAGCGATCTGATCGGGCAATCGCAAACCGGATCGGGCAAGACGGCGGCATTCGGAATTCCGGCCGTCGAACTGGTTGATGCCAAGAGTCGCGCGGTGCAGGTGCTGATGCTCTGTCCGACTCGCGAGCTGGCGTCGCAGGTCGCCGAAGAAATCGCCAAGCTGGCGTACTTCAAGAAGGGCGTGCGCGAACTGCCGGTCTACGGCGGGCAAAGTTACGAGCACCAGTTTCGCGGGCTGAAGGCCGGACCGCAGATCGTCATCGGCACACCGGGACGAATCATCGATCACATCGGCCAGGGGACGCTCAAGCTGGATCGAGTGCGGATGGTCGTGCTCGACGAGGCCGACCGCATGTTGGACATGGGATTCCGCGAGGACATCGAAAAGATTCTCGAATCGGTACCAGCCGAGCGGCAGGTCGTGTTGTTCTCGGCCACGCTGCCGCCGCCGATCAAGAAGATCATCGAACGCTTTACGAACAACCCGGTTCACGTCCGCATCGAATCCACGAGTCTGACGATTCCGGCGATCGATCAGAGCTACGTCGAAGTCGATTTCCGTTCGCGAACGGAAGTTCTCTGCCGGCTGATCGACTTGCACGACGTGCAGTACGGCCTGATCTTCGGCTTCACGAAAGTGCAGGTCGATGAACTGACCGAGACGCTGATCGCTCGGGGATACAGCGCTGACAAACTGCACGGCGACATGACGCAGGCGATGCGCGAGCGAGTGATGAAACGCTTCCGCGATCGCAAGGTGGAATTGCTCGTGGCAACCGATGTGGCCGCTCGCGGATTGGACGTCGATGATCTGGAGATCGTCTTCAACTACGAATTGCCGCACGATCCCGAAGACTACGTCCATCGCATCGG
>SYJG01000141.1 GCA_005798445.1 Planctomyces sp. | reverse complement strand
TTGGCGAGCCGGGCGGCGTCAGCCCCCGGACAAGGTGCGATCAGTCCGGGGGCTGACGCCGCCCGGCTCGCCTGGTACTTCTCGCAACGGCACTCGGATTCTTTGTCATGTTTCCGCATCTGACCTTTCCGGCGAAGCTCGTCAAACAGACGGCCATTTATGTGGCGGTCTGGGTGCTCTGCTTGGCGGATTGGATGTGGGGCCGCTCGATCGAAACGTGGTGGCGTGCGTGGCCGGAGGGATTCTGGTTCCTGCTGAGCGTGCCGCTGTCCGCCTATTGGATTGCGTGGGCGGGTTGGCTGTGCCGCTTGGATGACGGCGACCATGCGACGCTGATTGCTCTGCGACGAATTGCTGGTGATGATCCTTCTGCTGTGGCGGGCGAACGTTCGGACGATTCGGCATTTCTGGTTCGACGAAACTTGGTGTGGAGCGTCGCTGCGGTTTTTCTCTGGCAGGTGAGCGTTTTCTTTGCAGATGCACTCGACCTGGCGAACATGCGAGTCGGCTTGGCGACCTGGGGAACTTGGAGCCTGTTTTTTCTCGGAATGGTGTGGGTCGTCTGGTTTGTCGAGCGGGCGTCTCACTATTACGAAACGCTGCGTTACGAGCGTCGCCGCCGCGAGCAATCGGAGGCGGTCGAATTCGCGCGGGCCGCTCACCGAGCGACGCATGACGATGATGTGGACGACGAACGTGTTCACAATCCGTTGGACCCGCACGCGTGGTACTTCGGCCGGCGGTCGCGGAAGCTGAATCAATCGTTGGCGTGGATTTCGGTCTATTCGCTCTGCTTTTCGATTTCGTTTCTGGTCTTCACGCAAATCGGTGGTTGCAGCGACCTCTACGAGATGCCGGCCGGAGGCGGCCAGCAGGCTCAGATCGCTCAGGCGGTAAAGATTCAGAAAGTCATCAAAAAGAAATTCGTCGTGAACCCGTTCTCGGCGATCAGCTTCAAAGTGCCGCCGATCGACGAGATCAAGCTGCAGCTTCAAGAGATCACGCAGCACGCCTACACGGTCGGCTACGGCGAAGGATCCGGAGCCGGATTCGCGGGGGGCACGAGCAAAGGCAAGGTGCGTTTCCTTCGGCTGGAGTATTCCGGCGGCGACTGGGATCAGGACATGAGCTTCTTCTCCGGCGAGAACATGCTCCGCGAATACGCCCTGCGTACCAAACAAAAGACGAATGACAAGGAAGAGACGCGGACGGTTGCTGCGCTCCGAGCGTTTCCGGCGGAGAAGTCGCCGCCGTTCGTGTACATGACCGGTGAGAAGAATATCTCGATCTCCGCCAACGAAGCGAAAACGTTGCGCGATTACTTGATCGACAAGCACGGGATGCTGTTCATCGACAACGGGGGCAGCGGCAACTTTCACAACCAAGTGCTGGCGATGATGCGGCAAGTGCTGCCGAAAATCAGCCCGAGCCGCGTGCCGTTGGACGACACGATTCACCGCGTCCCGTATCCGATTCCGTTCCTACCTTATGTGGCTCCGCACGGCGGGAAAGAGGCGCTGGGATGGCGAGTCGATGGCCGGCTCGTCGCGTACTACCATCCTGGCGACATCGGCGACGCCTGGGCCGACGGACACGCCGGCGTGAAGCCAGAGATCACCGAGTTCTGCTATCAGCTCGGTGTCAACGTGATCTTTTACGCCCACGCCGAATACTCGAAGTGGCTGTCGTCGCGAATGAAGAAGTAGCTGAGAAACCCAGCCGTGAAGGGAATCAGCCGTCGGTTGGCAGGTCGAAGACGGTTTGGCAGTTCTTGCAACGAGCTCGACGAAAACTCGGATTGAGGTTGAGTCGGTATGACGTGCCGCAA
Source organism: Planctomyces sp. (assembly GCA_005798445.1). Taxonomy (GTDB): domain Bacteria; phylum Planctomycetota; class Planctomycetia; order Planctomycetales; family Planctomycetaceae; genus SXKJ01. The sequence goes on along the minus strand of SYJG01000141.1, from coordinate 8,152 downwards.
CCGGGGCAGCTTACGGTTCGCACCACGGGAGTAGTGGCCTCGTCCATCGAGACATTCGCCAGTGCCGTGAAACGAGGTGCGGCGGAACGAGGCCCTGCGGACGAGGCGCGTCTGGGCGCGGAAGGTTGCGTCTCTTCAGGTTCCTCGACCAATAGGCTGACGGGGTCGAGCGGCAGGCGATCGAGGTTCTGTTCGACCCAACGAGCGGCTTCGCCGTTGAGCGGACTCTTCACGTTGTAGCTTTGAAAGGCGAGCATCTCGCCGATGCGAGCGACCAGAGAGGCGAGTGGTTCGCCGGCGCTCCAGTGGTCGCCGACACAGATGGCATGTGGTGCGATGTTGGGATGAAACACCGGCGACAACATGCGGCACTGCGGTGGCGTGCGCGGATAATTCCGCGGCAAGGCAATCTCGACCATGTGGCTTTTGACTTCGACCAGATCGTCGTTGACCTGCCGCAAGCTGCGGATGCGGAATTCAAGTTGATAACGTTCCGGCGGCTCGCCGTCGGCCTGAATGATCTTCAGCCGTGGATGCCGCTTGACGTAGTCGCTCAGTTTTTCAAAGTCGGCCTGCAGCCGACGCAGTCGAACGTTGCTCATGGTTTCTCGGAAAAATGGACAATGAGAATAACGAAATTTCCGATGACGAAAGAATGTCGAATCGCGAAGAGGTGTCATTGATGCTCGGCACAAGAAACGACAATCGCCTCACCCAAATCACCGCCTCACCAAACTCACAAAGTGCGGTGTGCGCGCTGAGGACAGTTGGATCGCACGCGTTGGTCGTCACTCGGCGATCACCGCGACGGCTTCGATTTCGATCAGCCAGTCGGGGCCGACGAGGGCCGAGACACCGACAAGCGTGCTGACTGGCGGATGCTCGGGCCAGACGTAGCGGCTGCGGACTTCGCGGATGATCGGGACGTGCTCTGGCTTGAGCCCCACGACGAAGAGGCTGGTCTTCACGACGTCGCGGAAAGTCGCTCCGGCGGCGGTCAGTGCGAGTTCGATGTTGTGGAAGGCTTGCTCGGTTTGAGCCTTGAGATCGCCGCAGCCGACAACCTCGCCTCGTTCGTTGATCCCGACTTGTCCGGAGATGTGGATCGTTTTGCCGCCGGTCGCGCTGACGACGTGCGTCCAACCGAACGTTGGGCAGAGTTGCGGAGGATTGAGGAATTCAATGTTCATGGCGGCAGTCCTCGTGAAATCGTCGGTGGCTTGGCTCGATCGTGATTGGCCTACGCTCGTGGCCAGCCTGTTGAACATTTCCTGTAGGGTGGTTCGCCGACGTTCTTGGCGAGCGTGGCTACGATGCCGGTGATCGGTCACTTGTCTGACTTCTTCTCAGCTTGATCGGCGAGCGTTTTTCGGAACGTCTTCTCTTTGAGTTCGACGTAGGCTCGATAGCCCTCTGGATCGATGAACGGATTCTTGTCGGCCCCCTTCAGGCGTTCATGCTTGGCGAGCATGCCGTAGTACTCGCCGTGTGCTCCGAGAAAAATGTCGCAGGGGAGCGACTTCAGAACCTCGAATGTCTTTGCAAAATCTTCGGCGATGTTCGGGTAGTCCTGGTTTTCGACAAGCCGGTAACCGGGATTCACGTTGGGGCTGCCGATGACGACGACGTTGTAGGTTTTGCCTCCATCGGTTGCCTTCCAGGTCCAAGTCGTGCAGCCGCGCGTGTGGCCGGGCGTCAGCCGAGCGACCAGCGTGGTGCCACCGAGCTTGACCTCCTCGTGGTCTTTCAAAACGCGATCCACTTCACAGACTGGCCAGCGATCATTCGGATAGAAGTACTGTCCCACTCCGCCGGAAGCGATGACGTTTTCGTCGCCGCGCATGACGATGACTTTGGCTCCGGTCAACTCCTTCAGCAAGGCGTGTCCGGCGACGTGATCGGAATGGGCATGACTTTCCAGAATGATTTTGACGTCTCGCATCTTGAATCCGAGCGACTCGACCGACGCGCGAATCAGCGGAACGGTCTCTTCAAAACCGCTGTTGATCAGGATGTGCCCTTCGGGCGTCTCGATCAGGTAAATCGAAAGCGCCTTCGAGCCGACGTAGTAGACGTTGCCGACGATACGGTGCGCCGGGAACGCTTCATCTGCGAGGGCCGAGCCGCTCGTAGCCAACAGGATCACAAAAACTTTCAGCAGGCGACGAGTCATGGAAGGTCCGATCCGTTGTCGCCACGTTCGCCAGAACGTGGGTGTGTTGCCGATTCGCCCACGTTCTGGCGAACGTGGCTACAGGTTGATTCCGCAGTTGGAGGTAGTTTCAAACCAGCACGACGCGCGAGCGAGTGGTTGTTCTTCCGATGTTTTGGCCACTCGCTCGCGCTTCGTGCTAGGTTCTGTAACCGCAGTTAGCCAACCAATTCCGGCAGCGGGCGGTGATCGCCGACGAGGTATTGCGGGCGGCCGGCGCGGTCGGTGAATTGCGTCGTCGCGACGTCGATGCCCAGCCGTTGATACAGCGAAGCGAAGACGTCGCGGAAATGAACCGGGCGAGTCAGCGGCTCCTCGCCCCAGCGCGTGGTCGAACCGAGCACTTGGCCGTGACGCATTCCGCCTCCGGCGACGAGTGCGCTGCAGACTCGCGGCCAATGATCGCGTCCGGCGTTTTGGTTGATCTTGGGAGTCCGGCCGAACTCGCCCCAAACGACGACGGCGATGTCATCCAACAGGCCGCGCTCGTCGAGATCCTCGATCAACGCCGACAGACCGAGATCGAGCAGTGGCAACGCTCCGCGAGCTTCGTTGAAGATGTCTTTGTGCCAGTCCCAGTTGTAATCCCCCTTGAGCATCCGCCCGAACGGATACCGGCAGAAAGCCAGCGTGACGCAACGAGCCCCCGCTTCGATCGCTCGGCGAGCCAACAGGAATTGATCGAGAAACGTCTTGCTGTCCCGCTCGTTGGGATACGCACGGTTTAGGCCGTATCGGCCGCGAGTGACGACGTCTTCTCGGCTGAGGTCGAGCGCCTCGGCGAGTCGCGGGGAGGTCAGCACCTCGAACGCTTGCCGATGGAAGTCGTCAATGCCGTCGGTCGAGCCTGCTTGATCGACCTCACGGCGGAAGCGATCGAAGCTGTTGAGCAACGCTCGGCGGTCGGAGACGCGATTGAGCGTCGTGCCGTTGAGCTGGATATTTCGCCGATCGACCGCCTCGACCTCGAAGCCCGCGTGAGCCGACCCGAGATAACCGGGCTGCGTCGGCGGTGTTCGGAGGATGAATCGCGCATCGGGAGTGATCGGTGTCAAATCGACTGCGGGGGGAACGCCACCGACTCGCGGACCAAGTTGCTTAGAGAGGATCGAGCCCATCGATGGCCAATCGCCCGGCGGATACCCCGCAATGATCGGCGACGATTCCATCGCCGGATGCGATTCCCAACCGGTCGAGCACCAATGCGTGTTGTGATCGTCGCGAAACCCGAACAGCGAGCGGATGATCGTCAGCTTGTCTGCAATGTTCGCGAGCTTTGGCAGCAGCTCGCAGATCTCTACTCCCGGCTGCTTCGTCGCAATTGGCTGAAACTCGCCGCGAATTTCAAGAGGAGCGTCTGGCTTGAGATCGACCGTGTCCAAGTGTGTCGGCCCACCGGGCAACAGCACCATGATGATGCCTTTGGCTGTCCGCGGGGAATTCGAAGACCGGACGGCAGCGCTCTCGGATTCCGCTCGCAGAATTTCCGGCAGAGCCAGTCCACCCAACGCCAGCCCGCCAATTTGCAAGCAACTGCGGCGAGACAGGCCGTCGCAAAATCGAGACTCCGAGCCGGAAATGGTCAGCATGTTCGACACCCCTCGTGACCGGCGAACATATCAAACGTGGCCAACGTATCGAGGTTGCCAAGGTCTCGCAATGTCTTCCTCCCTTTGCGAAGAACCTCATGGAAGAGTTTCCGTGACAATCGGCACTCGCACGACTCGCGTGCGAAACGAACCGTCCGGCTCCAAGTCGAAAATGCGGAAACCGGGCGGGACGGAATCGGGGATCAGCCTTTCGGTTTCCGGAAGGAATTGCACGCTTGTGGAAGGAGTCGTCAGCAGCAGTACGTTCGCTTGAGCAACCGTCATCTCGTGATGGATGTGCCCGCAGCAGACGAACTTCACCTGCGGTGATCGCCACAGCAATTCCAGCAACCGCTCGGCATCTTCGAGTCCGATTTCGTCGAGCCATCCGGTGCCGACCTTCAGCGGCGGATGATGCAGAAACACTGCTGTCGGCTGGAACGGTTCGGCCGCCAACTCGCGCGCAAGCCAATCTCGCTGAGACTCTCCCAAGTGACCTCGCACTTCACCGGGCAATTGTGAATCGAGTCCGATCAGCCTCCAGCCGCCAATCACATCCGCAAAGACGTTGCGATCGTCCACTTCAGCCAGGCGATCGCCGAAGACTTGCCGCATGAAGGCGCGATTCTCGTGATTGCCCGGAATCAACCGCAGCTTCGGCAGCCAATCGCTGAGTAGTTCGCGGAGCACTTCGTAGGTTTCCTGAAGTTCATCGTGAGCCAAATCGCCAGTGACGATCAGCCGCTCGACCGAACCGAAATCTCGCCGCAAGACGTCGAGCACCACATTCAAATTGGTGCGGGTGCAGACGCCCTTCAATTCGGCAAGTGGATCAGCCATCAGATGCAGGTCGGTAATTTGCACAATGCGAGCGCTCATAAGACAGACTCCTCTCCCGCGATGGTAAGCCACGTTTTGTCTGGCGAGAACTTTGGTGTGCAGTGTGACGGCACCGCCTTGAATTGCTCGAACCAAAGCAGTTCTGACACACGGAACTCCCAAAGAAGAGGCCGTTCGAGTGCAGTCACTCGAACGGCCGGGCATCTGTCGAAATTGAATCGCGAGGTGTTACGCCTTCGGTGCGGCATCTTCGGCGGGCTTGGGCGCGTCGGTCTTCGGCGGTTCTTCCTTGGGCGGCTGCTGTGACTGCGGTTCTGGTTCTGGCTTCAAGACCTTGTGTTCTTGAGCTTCACCAGCCGGAGCAGCGACGCCGCACGAATTGCAACCGGTCGGCGACGGATTGCAAACCGTCACGGGGACCATCTGACAGACTTCGTAGGCCACTTGCTTCGGAACGCATCGAGCCACCATGCGGGTGTACGTCGTCGGCACTTGCTTCGCGACGCAACGAGCAACTCGCTGAGTCACCACATAGGGCACTTGCTTGCAGACTTGGTACGGAATCTGACAAGTCTTCGTCTCTTCGACGTTCTTGTACGTCGTGCAGGGAACGCTGCGAACGTGCTCTTCCTGGACCCAGCGGCAGGTCTGGACCGGCACCTTTTGAGTCACCGTCTCGTTCACATACTTGCATGTCCGAACCGGAATCCGATCAATCACTTCCTCATTCACCAGGCGGCAGGTGCGAACCGGAATTCGATCCACAACGACCTCGGGAACGTAACGGCAAACCTGTTGCGGGCAGATTTGGCGGACGACTTGCGGCTCGTAGGTCGTGTAGTTGACTTGGCGTTGCACGACTTGCGTTTGCCAAACTCGATAGGTGATCGGCGTCACGTTCGGTTGCCATCCGAGTGTCGGGGTCGGACTGCACGGATTGCATTGCCACTTCGGAGTCGGTAGTCCGTAATAACTGTCTTGTTTGCAGACCCACTGGCCGCAGACTTGCGGGACCGTCGCACAGCGAGTCACCGGACGCATAACGGTGTGGCAAACTTCGCGATTGATCGTTTCCGTCACGGGACGCATCACGGTGCGGCGACACTCGCGAAAGCTGTCTTCAAAGACTTGCTTCTGGACGGTGCGACGGCACTCACGAACCGACTCTTCCCAGACGGGTTTGCAGACCGTGTAACTGCGTTCTTGCTCGCAGGTCTCGTTGATCTGCTTCATCACGGTATAACGCTCCTCGCGAGCCGACGTCTCAGCGACTTTCCGACAGACCGTGTAGGTTTGCTCTCGATAGGCGGTTTCGACGACCGTCTTGTTGCAGGTGACTTGCTGCTCGTCCCAGACGGTGTCGTAAACCGTCTTGTTGCAGGTGACTTGTTCGGGCTCGTAAACCGTTTCAAAAACGGTGCGATAGCAGGTCTGGCGTTCGACCTTACAGGACGTGTAACACGCCGACGGTTGGCAAGCGTTCGTGGGGCAGCAACCGTATCCAGCGGCTCCGCAATAGCCGCCCGCGTGAGCGGTGCTCGCGGCGGCGAGGGTGCCGATGGCAACCAATCCCAACAGAATGGCTCTCATGAAATATCTCCCAAGAGTGTGGATCACGTCGCCAAGCGAGAGGATATCTTTGGCGGCTGGCGGAATCGGCCCAATTCGTTTTGAAACAAATCCCGCCGGTCTGGTTTTCCGGTTTGTGGCAGTAGCGTAAGTTGCGTAGTGTCGTCCCGTGAGCGAAAAGCTCTCGATTCTTCCGGTCTCGCGGCGAGGAACGGTTCTCACACCGCACGACTGCTACGTTCGGCAAGGTTTGCCCAAGTTCGAGCCAAAAATGAAAATCCGGTAGGGCTCCCAGCCTCCAAAACTCGCTAACCCGCAAAGTTTGACATGCTCGACACAACCGAATCGCTGAGTAAATCCGCTCACTTTGCCAACACGGAAGTGCGAAACTCAGTCGTTCAGCATCTTCAGACCTTGCTTGGCGATCGCTGTTCAAAGTTGTCCAGCGACCTTGATCAGCATGCAAAAGACGTCTCGCATCACAAGCCGCAGCGGCCAGATTGCGTGGTCTTCCCGCTGTCGAACAACGAAGTCGCCGACGTCGCGTCACTGTGTTACGAACATCGCATGCCAATCATCCCATTCGGCACGGGGACGGCAGTTGAAGGCGGCGTCGTCGCCATTCACGGCGGTGTCTGCGTCGACCTCAGCCGCATGAATCGCATCTTGCGATTCAGTCCCGACGACATAGACATCACCGCGCAAACTGGCGTGACTCGGTTACAGCTCAACAAATACCTCGACGAGTCAGGCACGAACCTCTATTTCCCCATTGACCCGGGTGCCGATTGCACGCTCGGCGGCATGTCAGCGACGCGAGCCTCCGGTTCCGCCGCCGTGCGCTACGGCACGATGCGCGACCGAGTGCTCGCACTCACCGTCGTTCTGGCACACGGCAAAATCATTCGCATCGGCTCGCGCGCCCGGAAGTCATCGGCCGGTTACGACCTCACGCACTTGTTCGTCGGCTCGGAAGGAACACTCGGCCTGATCACCGAGGTCACGCTACGATTGGCTCGCAAACCCGACGCGGTGACTGCCGCCGTTTGTGCGTTTCCTGATGTCGATTCCGCCGTACAAGCGGCGATCGCGATTCTCGCCGCCGGCATTTCGATGGCGCGACTCGAACTGCTTGACGAAGTCCAGATGGCGGCGGTCAATTGCTACAGCGCGTTGAGTTATCGCGAATCGCCAACGCTGTTCTTGGAATTTCACGGCAACCGCAGAGGCGTCGCCGAGCAAACGGAAGCCGCCCGCGCGATCATTGGCCAATTCACAAACGAGGAGTTCCAATGGGCAACCGACGAGGCCGCCCGCCGTCAATTGTGGCAAGCGCGGCACGACGCCTACTACGCCTCGCTGGCGCTGCGTCCCAACGGGGCCGGTTATGTCACCGACGTCTGTGTTCCCATTTCGAATCTCGCCGAGTGTATTCGCCGATCCAAAGCGACTCTCAAAACCACACGCATCCCAGCCCCGCTGTTCGGCCACGTCGGTGACGGCAACTTCCACGTCGTGTTCTCGATTGATCCGAACTCCACCGAGGAACTCGCCGAAGTGCAGCGTCTCAGCGAGGAGATCATCACCCACGCCCTCGCACTCGACGGTACATGCACTGGTGAGCACGGCATCGGCCTCGGCAAACGCGCCGCTCTGTGCCGCGAATTCGGTCCCGCCGTCGAAGCGATGCGGGCCATCAAGGATGCTCTCGATCCGCTCGGAATCATGAATCCCGGCAAGGTGCTGTAAACGAGAAACCCTCTCGCGGATTCACGACGACTTTTCGCAATGGATTGACGTGCTAGTCCGACCGTTCCAAAATGGTGCGGCATCAGAGTGCGAGTTTTGCTTGTTTGACTTTTGAGAGTTGGCGGCGGCGATGTGGTGGGCAGAATTCTGTTCGCTGGCGCGGGCTCAGCGGTTTGCCGGTGTAGGTCCAGTG
>SYJG01000140.1 GCA_005798445.1 Planctomyces sp. | reverse complement strand
CGACCTCCACGTCGCAAGAAAATACAACACCAACCAAATCACCAAGCCCCTGAGCAAAAAATCCGCCAGGGAAATCGAACACCAAGCGCTTACGGTGAAAAACTCACAACCTCGAAGCGTCAGCGAGGGCGAACGCTTCACCGACCATGAATTGCAAACGCTCAGAAGCGCCCGCCCTCGCTGACGCTTCGGGTTACGATTTTGAGGCCTCACTTGTTTCGCTGGTTCAAACGATTCGTCTGGTTGTGTGTGCTGACTGGCATTGCGGCGGCGGTCGGGTACGGCTTCATGCCCAAGCCGGTGCTCGTCGATACGGCGAGCGTCCTGCGAGGGTCGCTTTCAGTGACGGTGGCCGAGGATGGCAAGACACGCGTGCGAGATCGCTTCGTGATCTCCGCTCCGCTTGCGGGACGGTTGCATCGGATCAAAGTCCGCGCGGGCGATCCCGTGTCACTGCCGACGTCGTCCGAACGGACGGCTGATTCGAACACGTCGAGTGATGAGACGTCACTGAGCGGTACGGCGCTAGCCGCCGGTCCCTCGGATGCACTGAAACCGGCGGCTAGCGCCGTGCCGCTCACGAACACGCAGTCGCGCAGCAACTCGCCGGTCACGGAGTTGGCGATCATCGACCCGATTGATCCGAGCCTGCTCGACTCGCGGCAGATCGCTCAGGCCGAGCTGCGGGTCAAAGCATTGGAGTCCGCGTTGCGAACCGCTCAAGCCGCGAAGGCGAAGGCGGACGTTGCGCTCGAATGGGCCAAGCTCGACCACGCTCGCCGCGACGGACTGTCCGGCAAGGGAGCCAACACGAAACAGGAACTCGAAGACGCTCAAATGCTGGTTCGCTCGCGCAGCGAAGAGCAGAACTCCGCGAAGTTCGCCGAGCAGACCGCACGCTACGAATTGGATCTCGCTCGTGCCGCGCTGCTGCGCTCCAAGCCGCTCGCTCCGGAGGACGCCGAGAAATGGCAGCTTCGCGTGCAGTCGCCGATCGACGGACTGGTGATGAAGGTGCTGCAAGAAAGTGAAATGGTCGTCCAGCAAGGGACGCCGTTGCTGGAAGTCGGCGACCCGCGCGATCTGGAGATCGACATCGAAGTCCTCTCGACCGACGCCGTCAAAATTTTGCCCAACATGAAGGTCTGGCTGAAACATTGGGGAGGCGAGAAGCCACTGCTGGCGCATGTCCGACTGGTCGAACCGTCGGGCTATTTGAAGCTGTCGGCACTCGGCGTCGAAGAACAGCGAGTTCACGTCATCGCCCAATTCGACACGCCGTATGCCGAACGCCCGATGCTCGGCAACGGCTATCGCGTCGAGGCGGAGATTGTGATTTGGGAGAAAGAGGACGTGCTCAAGGTGCCGACCGGAGCACTCTTCCGCGAGAACGGGACGCCGTCAGCGGTCTCTGCCGACAAGCCCGCCGCTGATGTCTGGGGAGTGTTCGTCGTCGAGAACGGTCTCGCCATCAAGCGCCGCATCGAAGTCGGCCGCCGCAACGGACTCGAAGCGGAGGTCCTCAACGGCCTGAACGAACACGACCAAGTCATCGTCCACCCCAGCGACCGCATCCAAGACCAAGTCCAAGTGCTGCCGCGATAAAGGCCACAATGATGAGAAGTCCCATGCGATTGGACTTGTTCCGCGGAACTCAAGTGACTTGTTTTGTCGGCGTACTGTGTATGTCACTTCTGACATCCTGTTCGTCGCCGCCAACGATTGACTCGCTTGGTGGAGTCGTGTTGGAGTTCGCTGTTGACGACACAAGACTGACAGTGCCTCCCTCGAAGGAAGCGATCGCAAGAACGGTCAATGTGATCCGTACGCGTCTTAATCCGACTGGAGACAATGGTGTGACTGTCCGTGTCACAGGAACTGGTCGATTCGAGGTCGGCCTTCTCGGGGTCAACACTGATGCTCGAGACCACTTCGTCAGGTTGATTACTCAGCAGGGGAGTTTGGAATTCTGTGTCGTTGCCAATCCCAGGGATCACAGTGGAATCATCGAATCCGCACGCAAACTTCCAACTGAAAGCGATGAGTTGCAATGCGACGACGGAACTGTCGCAGTCTGGATGAATCTGGCTTCGATCGGATCGGAAGGGGAATCAGTAGAACCTCCGGAGTTCGACTCCGCACATCGAAAGGTTCAACGAGGCGATGAATTGGAGATTCGGCAGTGCCTCGTCATTCGTGATCTCGACGACGAGCGGGTCACGGGGCAGTTTCTGACACGGGTTGGAGTCGGACTCGATTCTCAAGGCAAGGCGTGTGTCAACCTCGCCTTCAACAAGGAGGGTGCTCATCGTTTGACCCTTCTGACGCATCGGTATTCACCGGCGGCAAACGGATACCGGAGGCGGTTGGCGATTATCTTTGATGGATGGATTCGGACCACGCCATTCATTAACACAACGATGTCTGATCAATGCGAAATCACTGGGAACTTCACCCGTGAGGAATTAGAGGATCTCGTCGCCGTATTGAGTTCGGGTGAGTTGGAAATCCCCTTAAATCCTACACCGGTTAGCGAGCGGGTCGTCCGGGCGAAGTAATGTGATTCTGCCAACAGATGACTTCGTTGCCTTGCTACGAAGGACTGATCAATGCCTTCCACACTTCCCGACATCGTGATTCGCGCGTCGGCCGGGACGGGCAAGACGTATCAGCTTGCGAGCCGCTTCTTGCAGTTGCTCGATGCGGACGTGCCGCCGGAGTCGATTCTGGCGGCGACGTTCACTCGCAAGGCGGCGGGGGAGATTCTCGAACGCATCTTGCTGACGCTGGCTCGCGCGGCCAGCGATGACGACGAACGAGCCAAGCTGGCGAGCGCGATCGGCTCGCCTCAACTGGCCAGCGAACGCTGTCGCGAACTCTTGGCGAAGATGACGCAGCGGTTGCATCGGTTGCAGGTCGGGACGTTGGACAGCTTCTTCGCGAAGCTCGCCAGCAGCTTTTCGCTCGAGCTGGGTTTGCCTCCCGGCTGGCGAATCCTGGAGACGATCGAAGCGAAGCGGTTGCGCGAAGAGGCGGTCGAGGCACTGCTCGAAGCGGAGACCGATGACGAACTCGTTCGGCTGTTGCGATTGCTCACGAAGGGGACGACGTCACGCTCGGTCAGCGACGTGATCGACGACACCGTGCGGAACTGCGGCGAGGTCGCGGTTGAGACGTCGCCGGAGGCTTGGCTCAAAGTGCCTCGGCCGCCGCTGCCGGCGTTTGCGGAGATGCAAGAGTCTCGGCAACGGCTGCAAGAGTTGCTCGACACGGAAGCGTACTCGGACAAGCGAGTCGCGAAGTCGATTTTGAAAGACCTCGAATCGGCCGAGCGAGATCAGTGGGAGGATCTGCTCGATCGCGGCATCCTGAAGGTTCTGCTGGCTGGCGGGTTAATGTACTACAACAAGGAGATCGACCCGCGCACGCTGGTAGTTTACGAGGCGATCCTCGACCGAGTGCGTCGGCTCGCGCTGCATCGGCTGTCAGTACAGACCGAGGGAACGCGCGAACTACTCGACAAGTTCGATCGCGAGTTCCGCGAACTGCAGCGTCGGCAAGGGGGCTGCTCGTTCACGGATGTCGCTCGCGCACTGGCCGGCTGGGACGACCTGTCGGCGGAGACCGATTCCTCGACCGGCAGCCTCGCGATGCGGCTCGATTCGCGGCTGTCGCATCTGTTGCTCGACGAGTTTCAAGACACGTCGCCGTTGCAATGGTCCGTCCTGCGCCCGTTCGCCGAACAGGTCGCTCGCAAGCAAGATCCGACGAAGACCGTAGGGTGGGTCGAGTCATCGAGACCCACCAAATCGGCCAAACTGCGAGGTGGGTCTCGTGCCTCGACCCACCCTACGGCTGAATTTCAGCCGACACTTTTCGACGTCAGTGACGAAACATTGCCGCCGTCGTTCTTCTGCGTCGGCGACGTCAAGCAAGCGATCTACGGCTGGCGCGGCGGCGACGCACGCATCTTCGACACGCTGCTGCGGCAGTTGCCGAGCCTCACACCGGAAGAGCTGGCGAAGAGTTGGCGCTCCGCTCCGCCGATCATCGACACCGTCAATCTCGTGTTCGAGCAGATGACTCGGCACCCGAATCTCGAACGGCTGGCCGCACCGATTCAGTCGTGGTGCGATGCGTTCCCGGCTCACACGACCGCTCGGACTGAGCTGTCCGGCTACGTCGAGTTCCGTTCGGTCGCGGAGAAAGCCGACGGGGAATCGCAGTCCGATGTGACTCTGCAAGCCGCTGCAAATTTGGTCGCCGAGTTGGCGACGAAACATCCGACGCGCAGCATCGGCGTGCTGACGCGCGGCAATGAGGCGGTCGCGAAGCTGATCTTTGAACTGCATCACCGCGACGTCCCGGCCAGCGAAGAAGGAGGCCATCCGCTGACCGACTCGGTGGCTGTGCGGTTGCTGTTGTCGCTGCTGACGCTGGCCGATCATCCGGGAGACCGGATCGTCCGTTTTCATGTCGCGACCTCGCCGCTGGGACCGGCGTTTCAGTTCGGAGATTTCCGCGACGACGTCGCCGCCGCTCAGTTGGCCGAGTCGTTGCGACGGCGCTTGCTGTGCGACGGCTACGGCTCGTGTCTCGCCGAGTGGTCGAAGCTGCTGGCCGAACATGGCAGCTCGCGCGATCGAGTCCGCTTGGATCAGCTCGTCAAACTGGCGGACGGCTATCAGCCGACAGCCACGCTGCGTCCCAGCGAGTTCGTCGAGTTCGTCCGCGAGGAGCGCGTGGCCGATCCCAGCGGCGATCGCATCCGCGTGATGACGGTGCATCAATCCAAAGGCTTGCAGTTCGACATCGTCGTGCTGCCGGAGTTGGACAAGCTGATCCTCGGTCAAACACCGGCGCTCGTGGCGGGCAACGCCGATCCGATCGAGCCGCCCGACGCCGTCTGCCTGTACCGCGACAGCACCGTCCAACAACTCCTGCCGCCGGACCTGCAAGCGCTCTTCGAGCAAGACACCGAACGCCGCACGCACGAGTCGCTGTGCGTCCTGTACGTCGCGCTGACTCGCGCGATCCACGCGATGTACCTGCTGATCGCTCCGCACGAGAAGGAGCCGACGAAGACGTACTCCGGCTTGCTCCGCGCCGCGCTGACCAACAACGCCTCCGCCCCGCCGGAGACGTTGCTGTTCACGACGGGGGACGCGGGCTGGGATATCAGCACGACGCGCCAGCGAGTGGTCAAACCAACGGTCGCATCTGACCCCTCGCTGGCGCGTCGGGCTGGTGTGCCGGCCGAGATCCGTTTCGCTCCACCATTGCCGAGACCAACTCGCGGATGGCAGCGTGAGGCACCGTCCGCTCACGAAGCGACCGCGTCGCGACGGCTTGCCGAGTTGCTGCGAACTCACCCCGTCCATGCTTTTGAGCGGGGCACGCTGATCCACAAATGGTTCGAGCAGATCGAGTGGCTCGACGACGGCCGCCCATCGAACGAGCAACTGCTGGCCGCCGCGCGATCGCTTCCGCCGATGACGCTCGATCCGGAGAAGGTGCTGCCGGAGTTCTTCACGATGCTCGGCCAACCAGCGATTACGGCCGCGTTGAGCCGCGACCAGTCACCTCACCGAGCACTGACGCCGCGAGTGTTCCGCGAGCATCCCTTCGCCTGCCGCTTCGAGCGGACGCTCATCAGCGGCATCATCGACCGCCTCGTGCTGTGGTCGTCGGGCGACCGAGTCGTCGCGGCAGAGATCATCGACTTCAAAACCGACGTGATCGCCGACCGGGCGTCGCTGGACGCGCGCGTCGCGAACTACCGGCCGCAGTTGGAGTCGTACCGCCGAGCGGTCACGCAGCTCTTCGGCCTCGCGGAGGATCGAATCGCGGCGAATTTTCTGTTCGTCGAAACGGGCGAGGGTGTCGCCGTCTGAAATGCACGGAGTCGGCAGACTCGCAGCTTCACGAGTCTTCCGATGGCGGAATTGTCGGCTCAGGATCAGCGTCCGTCTGTTCGCGAAGCGCCTGCTTTCGGTCCTGAGCCATCGCGGCGAAGCCGAGGCCGAGGATGGCGAACACTTCCACGGCGAACAGCGAGCTGGCGTGGCGATTCAACCAAATGGCTCCGGGCGATTGCGAATTGCCGATCACGATCGCGATCAGGGCGAGAATCGTGACGACGAACAGACCGCCGGCGACGGCGGTCAGGCGGAACAGCAGGCTGGCGGGCTTGGGTTGGTGACGCATCGGTTTGTGAATTTCTGGACTTCGAGGAGATCGACGATCAGCTTATCGAAACTCACCCCACTGGGCTTGTCCCAGTGGCTCGTGGGATTCTGCACTACTGAATCGAGAATGATCGAGTAGTGCAGAATCCCGCGAGCCACCCCGGCAAGCGGGGTGGGGTATTTTCAGGTGCCGCTATCGGCCTTCGGACAACACGTCTCGTAGTCGATCGAGATCGGAATCGTTGGTGTAGGCGTGCGGGCTGAAGCGCATCAGTCCTTCGCGGAAGTTGAGCGCGACGCCGGCGGGCTTCGCGGTGGTGAGAATCCGTCGCCGATCGTCGTCGGAGACTTCGCAGGAGACGATACCGGATCGTCGCGTCGCCTCCTGCGACGAGCAGACGGTGAAGCTCAGCGAGTCGAGCAACGCTCGAAGCTGATCGGTGACGTCGCACAGTCGCGACCAAATTGCGTCGATGCCGAAGGAGAGGAGCAAGTCCAGGCTCGCGCCGAGTGCCAGGATGCCGCCAGCGTTTGCGGTGCCTCCCTCGAAGCGGCGCGCGGTTGACCACATCTCGCGCGGCTGAAGTGATCGAGCGATGCGGAATGCGCCGGCGTCGTCCGAGTAATCGGTGACCGCTCCGAGATACGAACCGGAGAAGCCGATGCTGTTCGGGCCGATGCCAACTGGACGGAGGTGTTCGAGATGCTCTTGCCGGATGAAGAGCACGCCAGCTCCTTCGGGACCGAGCATCCATTTGTGTCCGTCCGCCGAGAGAAAATCGACCGGCGTGCGGGACAGGTCGAGCGGGATGATTCCCAAGCCTTGAATCGCATCGACGCACAGCAAAATGCCGCGCCGATGACAGGCGTCGGCCAGTTCGTCGAGGTCGTGTCGCCAGCCGGTGACGAAGCCGACCCAACTGGCGGTGACGATCCGTGTCCGTGCGTCGGTCGCGGCCAGCAGTCGGTCGATCGGACAAACGTCGGAACCGGGATCACTCTCGACGATGCGGACTTCGACGCCTCGCGGAATCAGGCAACGCCAGACGTTTCGATTCGCTGGGAACTCGCCGCTGGCGAGCACGACGTTGTCGCCGGGCTGCCACGGAAATGCTTCGGCGATGATCGACAGGCCGCTCGTCGTGTTCGGGATGAAGGCAATCTCGCTCGACTGGCAGCCGAGCAGCCGAGCAGCGGAGTCTCGGACAGGACCGACACGCTTTCGCCACTCGGACCAATTGGCGTCGCCGTTGTTCGTGACCTCGTCGGCCCAATCGGCGAGAGCCTGTTTCGCCGGCAGGCTGAGCGGCGCGACGGCGGCGTGGTCGAAGTACGCCCACCGCTCGGCGACCGGCATCTGTCGACGGAATTCGTGCCACCATTCGGCCATGATTGTGCCTCGAAACTAACCCGAAGCGCCAGCGAGGGCGCGTGCTCCAAATGGCTTGGATTCAGCGAATCGGTAAAGCATCCGCCCTCGCTGGCGCTTCGGGTTAGTTTTCGATTCGGACAATACCCTTTTCGCGGGGTCGGTAATACCATCCGCCCTTTCTCTCGCTCGGAATTGGATCGGAAATAGCCACTCATGTCTGCGAATTCGACGGCGGCGAAACGAGCCGCGACTCCCATTGGATCGACGGTTGATGAGCAAGTCTTGGTGCTCGACTTCGGGTCGCAGACGGCGCAGTTGATCGCTCGCCGAGTCCGTGAGAACAACGTCTTCTGCCAGTTGGTGCGGCATGACTTGTCGGCCGCACGCATTCGTCAGATCGCCCCGAAGGGGTTGATCCTGTCGGGCGGGCCGGCCAGCGTTTACGGGAAAGGCTCGCCGCAGCCCGATCCGGAAATCTTCAATCTCGGCATCCCGATCCTCGGCATCTGCTACGGGATGCAGGTGACGTGTCAGACTCAGGGAGGCCAAGTCACTGCGGGGCACACGCGCGAGTTCGGACACGCCCCGTGCAAAGTTCTGTCCTCCAGCGGCTTGTTCGACGGCGTGCCACCGGAGTTCCAGGTTTGGATGAGCCACGGCGACCAGGTTCGCGAGCTGCCCGCCGACTTCGAGCCAATCGCGACGACGGAGACCTGTCCGCACGCCGCCGCGAAGCACCGGACGAAGCCGATCTTCGGATTGCAGTTTCACCCGGAGGTGACGCACACCGATCATGGCAGCCGGTTGCTCGCGAACTTCGTGAAGACCATCTGCGGCTGTCGCGGTTCGTGGCGGATCAGCGACTTCATCGAAAGCGAGATCGTCGGCATCCGTGAGCGTGTTGGCAGCAATCGAGTGATCTGCGGGCTGTCCGGCGGCGTCGATTCGTCGGT
>SYJG01000139.1 GCA_005798445.1 Planctomyces sp. | reverse complement strand
TACGAAGACTATGGCCTGCTCAATCTCGCAAGTTCGATCCGTCGCAAACCTCTGTGGGCGACACCACGCTAATCTGGTCGGAGAGCCGGATGCGGGAGACCCGCACGTCCGGTTCGACGAGCGGGAAGTGGAACCGGAGCCCCACACGCCACCGCGCCACTTCTCGACTCTACTAATGACCGGCAAACACGGGATGCAAATTGCCGTCGGCATCGAAGTCCATTTCGGCTGGGCCAGACTGAACCGTCAGATCCGATCGTTGCTTCAGCTCTGGCAGGTATGCCTCGCTGACGAGCACTTCGCTGAGGTGCAGCGTGTTCGAGATGTGGACGACTTTAGCTTTCGTCGGTTCGACCAGTCCGAGCGTTGGCAGCGCGGCGGCGATCACTCCTTGATCGGTGTCGAACGCGATCGGGAGCATCGCGGCCGTCGGATGGCCGCCGGTCAGGCAGTTGATGGCGGTGATCTTGCGATCGACTTGATTGATCGTGCGCGTGTTCGCGAACTCGGCGATGCCGATGCCGGTTGCGTTGCCGTGTGTCTCTTCGGTCAGGCCGCGGACGAAGATCCGTTTGACCGAAACGTCGTCGTGCTCGGTGGCGGCGTGGTCGTTGTATTTGCGGCCGATGACGTTGGTGTCCATGCCGGTGCCGCTGATGTTCTTACCGATCTGGTCGATGATCAGCAGTTGCACGCTGGCAAACGGCAGCTTCGGCAGCCACGCGCGAGCTTGTGTCAGCAACTCAGACTCACGCTCGAAGAACTGCGACGGTGGGACGGCGGCGATCATGCCGGTCTCGTCGTAGGCATTCTCGACGATGGCGAGGCCGGCGACGACTTTGCATTTTCGCAGCACGACGTCGGCAACCGCGCGAATGATTTCCAGGAAACTGAAATCCAAGATCGCGCGGTGATAAATCTTCGCCCCTTCGTGCTTGCCGAGTCCGATCAGCATCATCTTGTGCAGGCCCGATTCCACCGGGCCGACGAAGCCGGTGTGCGGTTTGACTCGGCCGACGACCATGACGTGGTCGCAGTTGAAGGCGTGCTTGTCGAAATGGACGGGAATGCCTTGCGGCGTCGTGTCGACGACGACGGTTTCCATCGACGCGCGAATCTCCGCGCCGGTGAAGGCTTCGGTGACTCCGTAGCCTTCGATGATTTGCCGCTGTCCTTCGGGAGTTCCTCCGCCGTGACTGCCCATCGCTGGGACAATGATCGGCTTTGCACCGAGCGAGCGGACGTGATCGCAGGCGGCCTTGATGATGATCGCGATGTTGGCGATGCCTCGGCTGCCGGCCGTGATCGCGACCGTTTGGCCCGGTCGCACGGTTTTGCCAAGGCTGAGCGTCGCGAGTTGCCGCTCGACTTCGCCGGGAATATCGTTCACGCGCGTCGCGTCAAACGACTGCCGTACTCGGATCATGCGAGGAAAGCTCATGGGACTTCCTTTGGAGTGCGGTGACCAAAGTCACCGCTTTTCAAAACGGTTTGGTTTATTGAGAACACTTCGATTCGTGGGTCGCGTTTTGAAAAGCGGTGACTCAGGTCACCGCACTCCAAATTCAACTTCCGCAGTTTAGACCTCTGCGACGTCTCAATCCACACGGTGAGATTCGATGGCCGACCCGAAACTGAAAACTCCTGATGCCGATGCGGATGACTCGTCGCGTGATTTGCTCCTCGTCACCGCGCGAATTCAAATCCCTCACGACGAGTTCACCTTCCAATTTGCTCGCAGTTCCGGCCCCGGCGGACAGAACGTCAACAAGGTGAACTCGAAGGCGACGCTCCGCTGGCGACCGCTGGAATCGCCGAGTCTGCCCGACGATGTGCGGCAACGGTTCGCGATTCGCTTTGCCTCGAAGCTGCTGACCGACGGCAGCCTCTTGGTCTCGTGCGAGAAGTCTCGCAGTCAATTGCTCAACCGCATCGGTTGTCTCGAACAGCTTGCTGGCTGGCTGAAGGAAGTCGCTACGCCCCCGAAGAAACGCCGGCCGACCAAGCCGACGAAAGGCTCGAAGACCCGTCGCCTGAATGACAAACGCCGTCACTCGGACACCAAACGGATGCGCGGTTCGCCGGGCGACGAATAGCGTGGCTGACGCGTCTCGCGTCCGTCGGATGCGAGACGCATCCACCACGATGTCCCGCCCACCGAGAATCACGGCTGCGAAAGCGTAGCGACCAAAATCCCGGTGGCGACCGAGACGTTCAGCGACGTCACCTCTCCGCGCGGCGTGATGCGGCAGACGGAGTCGCAGTGTTCGGTGGTCAGGCGGCGCATCCCTTTTTCTTCGTTGCCGACGATCAGCAACCACGGGCGTCCGCAATCGACTTGAGTGACATCGTCCGCCGCATGTTCGGACGTGCCGAGCACCCACAGGCCCGACTCTTTCGCGACCGCCACGGCGCGAGCGAGATTCGGGACGATCGTGAATGGGACGTGTTCGAGACCGCCGGCCGCGACGTCATAGGTCACTCCGCTGAGCGGCGCGGATCGATCTTTGGTGACGACGATCCCTTGCACTCCGAAGAAGGCGGCGGTGCGAAAGATCGCTCCGACGTTGTGCGGGTCTTGCAGATTGTCGAGCGCCAGCCAGAGGCCGTGTCCGTCGGCTCGTGTTGCGGCAGCGGCGAAGAGTTCTTCGAGCGGCACGTCCGGCCGCTCACGCACCGTGGCGGACATGCCGGTCTCGCGACCTTCTTTCTCGCCACCGCGCCGATCTCGTGAAGCGGGACGTCCGCCACGCGTGACACGGACGGCGTGCGCGCGAGCGACGTCGATTACCTTGGACCAAGTGGGACTCGGCGAGTCGGTCGAGACTTGAATATCGAGGACGTCCAGCGGGCGAACCTGAATCGCAGCGAGCACGCTGTGCGGATTTTTGAGTTCGAGGGCCATTGGTACTGCCTACTGCCTACTGCCTACTGCCTACTGCCTTTGTCGCCCGCTGACGTTGTGCTTCGTAAAACAGGATGCCGGCCGAGACGGCGGCGTTGAGTGACTCGACCGCGCCGAACTGCGGGATCGTGACAAGTTCGTCGCAAACTGCGAGCAACTCGTCGCGGATGCCGGTCCCCTCGTTGCCGATGACGATCGCGGCCGCGCGCGTCAGATCGCAGTCGCTGATCGGCTGCGAGGCGCGTTGACTGGTGCCGATGACTCGAATGCCGTGCGATCGCAGTTGTTCGGCGAGTGCGACGATGTCCTCGGACTGTGCGATGGGAATGTGATTGACTGCACCGGCGGAACTGCGGGCGACTTGGGCCGTGACTTCTACTTGACCATGTGTCGGCACGAACAGCGCATCGACTCCGAGCACATGCGCGGATCGGATGACCGCTCCGAAGTTGTGCGGGTCTTGCAGGCCGTCGAGCAGTCCGAACAGCGGTTGCCGCCTTGCGGTGGACAGCACGTCCTCAACGCGGTCGTAGGGGAATGCGGCCATCTTGGCGAGGAAACCTTGATGCTCGCGCGAGTGGCAGAGATCGGTCAGCCGGTCGAACGGTTCAACAGTCAGCGCCACTTCGCGAGTTTGCGACCATTCGGTGACAAAGGAGAGGTCGTCTTCCGGCAAGCGATCGGAGAAGTGCAGTTCCAGTACGGGCCAGCGTGCGGCTCGCAAAGTTTCCGTGACGACGTGCCGTCCCCACAGCCAGCATCTCTGATGATTGCTGAGCAGCGCGGGTTTGCCCTTTCGTCGCCGATATCGCTCGACCATGTCGTCTCATCGCCTCGTGATGCTTGCCGGATCGTCGTCTCGCGGCGGCATTGTGGCGGAAGCGTGTGCGGATCGGGAGGGCCATCAGGCTCGCAACGTCACTTGATGCGGATCGAATAGCCTGTGCCGATGAAGTAATCATCGGAAGCGTCGGTCAAGCCGATGCCGGCGCGGATGTCGAACTGCATGTTCGGCGTTGGTCGGTAGGTGATGCCTGCGTCGGTGTAGTGCTGCACCCGCTCGGTGCTCGCGCCGGACGGGTAGAAGCCGAAGTACTCGGTGTAGGCTCCCACCTTCTCGGCGAGGTTGTAGTTGATCGTCACCGCCTGAGCCCACTCGGTGTATCGCTGCGAGGTCGTGCCATCGACCGCGCTGTTGAACTGCGTGCTGGCTCCGATGGCGATGAAGTCGGTCACGTCCCAGCCGTAGAGCCAATTCACTCCGGCCAACGCTTTGTCGGCGGTCACGGATTTGTGTCCCGTGGGAACGGTCATCTGCGGCACCAGCGCCATTTCCGGCCACCAACCCTCCTGTGGCGTGAGTCCAATTTTGACTCCCAGATACAAATCGTCGAGTCCTTGGTTCGTCACGGTCGGAGAGGGAACACTTTGCGATTGACTGAAGGGGAACACTCCCAGCCGCAGCTCCAGCCAGTCTTCGATGACGCCGTACCGAAACAGAACTTCGCCGATCGAGTGCGTGGTGGAATTGTCGTCCGGGTCGTCGTTGCGGATGTAGGTGTAGCCCGATTCGATTTGCAGCACTCCCTTACCGACGGTCGTACTGGCTTCGACAAAGTCGGGACGGTCGGTTTGCAGGTCGTCATCGACGGGCGGCCCGCCGGAAAACGTCGTGCCGTAGCTCCACTGAAACAGCGTCTTGCGAGGTTCGTTAGCGGGCGGGCCGTAGTTGATCTTCGGCTCCTCATCACCGCCGGGTTTGCCAAGCTCCAGGTCATCTTCCGGCCAGGGAAACGCGACGGGAGTCACCCAGTCGACAAGCCGCAACGGCGATTGTGACGCAATTGCCGTTGGAGTCCCGCGCGGCCTCGACGGTTCGGCCGCTCTCAACACGAGTGAGTTTGCGAGGCAGATCAGCAGTGACGATGACCAAACGAAGGAACGCATTGTGGAATCCTTTCCTCGCCGCGCCGTCAAACACGAGCTGTTGACGCGCCGCGCAAACTGACTTTCCCGTCATCCTGACAGGCTGCTTTCAGATATCGGCGTCACTTTGAACGCTGACAACTTCGGTTTGAAATGTTTGACGAATCAAAAACAGATCGCTGCGGTTTGTCGATTCAGTCTCGCTGAATTGCCGAGTCCACCAGCTTGTGTGTGCAAGCGATGGCTGATTTTCCCCGTCCTGGGTCAGTGGTTGCACTTTTTCAGCTTGGTTGCGAAGAGTTGTGGGTCGGGCCACAATGCCGGCCCAAATTTGACGACTTCAGACCGCCAACAGGTGATTTGTGAATTCTTTTCGAGGCACTTTGCTGCGGCCACAAACCGGGCCGACGGCCAAGATTCCGATCTACGCGATGAACGCGGATCGCGACGCCCTCCGAACCGCCTGCCGATTCAACGCCGAACTCATGGACTACCTCCGACCGCACGTTCGGGCCGGTATCTCCACTCGCAAGATCGACCAACTGGCTTACGACTACACGATCCAGCACGGCCACACGCCCGCCTGCCTGGGCTACAACGGCTACCCGAACACGGTTTGCACCAGCGTCAACGAGGTCGTTTGTCATGGCATCCCGAATGACAGCGTGCTCCGCGAAGGAGACATCGTCAACGTCGATCTCACGACGATCGTCAACGGTTGGCACGGTGACTCGTCCGAGACATTTCTGATCGGCGAGATTTCCCCGAAAGCCAAGCGTCTCGTGCAGGCCGCATTCGATGCCATGTGGGTCGGCATTCACGCCATCAAGCCGTTCGGCCGAGTCATCGACATTGGCAGAGCCATCTATCGTTTCGCCAAAGATCAAGGCTTCGAGATCGTCCGCGAATTCCAAGGCCACGGAGTCGGCCGCAGTTTCCATCAAGAGCCAGGCGTCCCGCACTTCCCCGATCTGCAATCCGGCAAGGCCGTCGTTCGCCCCGGCACCTGTCTGACGATCGAACCAATGCTCAACGAGGGAAATTGGAAAACCGAAATCGACAAGTCCGATGGCTGGACCGTCCGCACTCAAGATCGTGGCCTTTCCGCTCAATTCGAACACACCATTTTGATGACCGAGAAAGGCCCCGAAGTTCTGACGCTCACGAAGCACGGCCCTCAAAAAGGACACAAATTCTGAGCCTGACGACACGCCCGCGATGGATCATCCACACTTTGCAACCGTCGCTTGCCGACACTTCCACAACCCCGTATTCTCCGCCCCTCGCAGACCAGCCCAGGTGGCGAAATTGGCAGACGCGCTAGCTTCAGGAGCTAGTTCCCGCAAGGGCATGGAGGTTCAAGTCCTCTCCTGGGCACTGTTAAATTGTGCATGTTTCGGCAAGAGACGGAAACTCCGGGGCTTTTTCGTTGTCACGCAACGGACGCACGACCGCGTTTCCGTCCGGTTCGCTGATTTCCGCTCACTGAGTGAGTCTGATTGTGAGTCGCTTTGGCAAAGTGCTCGTCAGTGACCTGCAAGTAATGTTTGGCCGCGACCAGTTGGCTGTTGCCTAGCCAAGCCACGACGACGTGGAGCGGATACGTCTCAGCCAATTCGGTCTCACGAGTGGCACGGAGATTCTGAAAGAGCTTTGGCCACGAGGTCAGTCCAGCCTTGGCGATGATCCGCAGGAGTTGCGTCCGCAGGTTGATGTTGCTGTCCCGGCGACGGGCGATCACAAACTCGGCCCCTTCGTGCGCGTGGTCCCAAGCCGCTTCCAGGTGGGGACGGAGTTCCGGGAAGATCGGCACGAGCCGAGAATCTTTTCCTTCGTGATGCTCTGTCTTGGGGCTGCGGATCAGCAGTCGGCCGCGTTCCCAATCAACATCCGCCCAACGGAGCAACAACGTCTCTGAGGGTGTCCGCAGGCCACCAAAACGAGCCAGAGCGAAGATCAACCGCCATTCGTGGTCAGGACACGCGGCCAAGACTTTCTCGGCGTCTTCACGCCGGAGAAAAAACTCCCGTGACCTGTTTGCGCGGACGGAACAATCCCGCATGTCGGCGAACGGGTTCTCGGCAATCAGCCTCTTTCGCATGGCAGCGCGGAACAATTGCTTGACTCGGCCGCAGTGACGGCGGACAGTGTTCGCGCCGAGCGGCTTCTCACGACCAAGCAACCAGCCGCGCCATTCATCCGCATCTCCGAGAGTGATGTCCCCCAACAGTCGATCCTCGCCGAAGTGGGTCACGAGGTTCTTACGGACCTGCAAGAGATTGATCCGGGTTCGCGGCTTAATGTCCGTTCGACTGACCAAATAGGCGTCAATGAACTCGCCGAACTTGGTGGAATCCTCTTGGCGTTTCTCACGCGGAGCGATCAGCCCCACGGCCACCAGCCGCTTGGCCAGGACATCGGGAATCGCGCCGATCCATTCGGCGACTTCGGCGGGGCTGGCGAAGCGTTCGTCGGCGCTCTTGGCCAACATGCGATCGACGACTGCCGCGACCGATTCGGGGACGTCGGGACGCAGGTCGCGAATCGGCGGACGCGGGGCTTGGCTGTGAGCCCACATTTGCTGCATCGTCGTGTTGTACTTGCTGCTCGGAAACGGAGCCTGCCCGACGAGCAGGTAATACAGCGTGCAACCCAGGCTGTAGATGTCGGCTCGGATATCGACATCGCGGTTGCTCTCCCACTGTTCCGGAGCGGCGTAATCGACTGTGCCCAGAAACTGCTTCTCAGTCGTCAGCTCGCTGGCCGTCCCACCGGCCTTCAGCGTCGCCAGTCCGAGATCGAGAATCTTGACGACCCCTGCCGGCGACACGAGCAAGTTCGCGGGCTTGATGTCACGATGCACGAGCACTCCCGTGACGCGATACTGCGAATGATCGCGCAGTTCCGCGAAGAGCTTGTGTTGCGACTGCGATTCCGCCGGTGACGGAGACGCTTCCTCGTGCTGCGATTCGTTCTCTGGGCTGCGAACGTAGTGTTGCGTTGTACCGGGAAGCATCGCGGCCACCGTTTTCTGACAGACCAAGCAACCGTCAACGTGAGTCTCGACCGAAGCCTGATCGTCCGGCCCGAGCTTCTTGGTCGTCAGTAATTCAATCTGCTCTTTCGAATAGAATTCATTCATGGTTTGGTTCCTTGGACTGCGGCAGCCTGCTGCCGCTTTCCGTCTCACAGCCTGCTGTGAGACGAGTTTGGTCTCTCAATCAAATCTCGTTCTCTCAAATCAACACTTCCTCAGCAGCAGACTGCTGAGGGCAAAGCGGCAGCCCGCCGCGGCGGGCCGCAGTCCAAAAGTAAGAATTACTTCATCAGCTTGGCGGCTTCGCGGCGGAGGAGTTCGGGGGCGAGCCAGTCGGGGGCGATGTCGGCGGCGGGGGTGGGGCGTTGAGGTTGGGGGGCGGGAGTTGACGAGGGGCGGAGAGATTTCGGGATCTCGGCCTCGGCTTGATCCAGCGACTTGCGAGCCTCTTCGTGTTGGCCGAGTTGGTGTTCGGCCATCG
>SYJG01000138.1 GCA_005798445.1 Planctomyces sp. | reverse complement strand
GTCTTCGCGGTTGTACTGGATGAGGGCTTGTTGATGTTGCTCGGCATGTGTCACATTCCAGCGGTGCCGCCAAACTAGACTCAATAGGCCCGAAGCTGAGGGACATATCCAAGTCGCGCCGACAAATCGGCCCAATGCCTTGAGGCCATTCGACCGAACCGGGAAGTAGAGTTTGCCGTAGACCGACGCAGCGATATTGACCAGACGCTTCGCCATCTCCTCGCCACGGCCATACCGTTTTGCCAGTGTCTTGAAAGCCTTCTGCTCGTAGTTGCCGTAGTGGTAGATCGGGGCATCCGGGAATGCTGTCGCCTTGTCGACGAACGCCAACCAGATCTGCTCCTCGTCCGTTTCACTGTCCCACCAATAATGATGACGAACTTCGCCGCTTTCGCACACAAGAAGCCCGATGAGGTAGTAACAATCCCGGTCTGGAACACCTTCTACATCGGCGAAGAGTTCGACGGGATGACGAGGCAGGTCCGGCATCTGCTCGATGTACGTTTTTCCGGTTCGTAACGCCAGAGCCTGCAATTCCAAGCTGTGCCGAACGGGACGCCTGACCTTCCGCCGACTACGTCTCGGACGGAATAAGTGAGAGAGTTGATTGACCGTGAAGATGCCTTTCTCGTGGTACTTGCGGAACAAAGTTGGAGTCATGCGGTCGAGAAGGCTGAGATTGTCTTCTTTTTCCGCCTGTTCGTGGCAGTCCGCTCGGAATGGGCATTCCGCGCAGTGTTTGTTCAAAATGATTGGCGGAGGATCGGCAGGCTTGTTCTCATCCCATTTTTTCAGAATAGCAATGACCGAACGCACTACCTTGGCACTGCTGCCCAATTTCACACGGCAAGACTGACCTCCTGCACGGACTATCGTCCCCGCTGATGGGACGTGGTGTTGCAGTTGCCCGAGCACATGTCCGAGAAAGGCTAGGCCGACGATTTGAGGTCTTGTGATCCGATTGGTGCCGATCACTCTGAGCGGTTCGTAGAAGACGCTGTTTGACTTTAAAGATGTGCGATTCCTCGTCAATGAGTCGCAGCGAGCCTCCAAACCTTCAGCCGTTAAAGCAGCGTCGAGAAGTACATTTCGGCCAATACGAAGTTCTTCGGGACTGAAACGCGCGACTTCTCCGATCCGTATCAGTCGACTTCGATTGGCTTCACGATTGGCTGCTTCCTGTTCGGCGATGATCTGCGGATATTCGTGGGGGACGCCGTGGTCTCCAGAGAGAAGCCGAAACGCTTTCCGTGGACACTCAAGGTAGGCTTCAACAATCGGCAATGTGATCAGACCGCCCATTTGTTTCGCCTTCGGAGATCAGCGTTCCACTCCATGTCTTTTGGATTTTCGACGCTCAGTCGGCGACGGCCTCTTTCAGACGAGCTTCATAGATTTTCGCCGCCTCATTGTAGGCGGCTTCGCGGATTTGGTTTTTCTGGGCGTTCCAGCAAACTTCGACGGCTTGTTTGCACCAGACGTAGCTCTCACGTTTTGACTACACCTGCACTGCCAGCCGCTCGTGGAGAAACTCCGGCGCGAAGTCTGCGGAGTTGGGCCAAGCGATCGTGTGCAACTCAGGATCGAAACGCATTCGACGGAACTCGGCGATGTCTCGCAACGGCTCGAAGACTTCGCCGTAAAGTTCATTTTGGAGATCGACCTCGCCCTCGGAGCCGTCGTTGAAACGGAGCCACACGACAAAATCGCGAACGTGCTTCGCTTCGCACACATGCAGAATCATGATTCCGCCCAAGGGAGTAATTGGAGGGAAACTTTGGAACGCTAATTCTCGCTAATCGACGCTAATCAGAATCAGCGTCGATTAGCGGAGATTAGTGTTCCCTTTGGTTTTCAATGATCAGTCGGCGACAGCCTCTTTCAAACGGGCCTCGTAGATTTTTGTGGCTTCGTCGTAGGCGACTTTGGCGGTGGCGCGTTCGGGTTCGCGGATTTGGTTTTTCTTGGCGTTCCAGCAGACTTCGACGGCTTGTTTGCACCAGTCGATGCTCTTCTTGCTGGCTCGGACCGGTTGGCCGCCGACTTCGACCCAGATAGGGTTCGTGTGGACGCTCGGCAGGATGCGCACGGCAACCCAGCTTGATTGCTTGATGGGGATGTCGAAGCTCATCGGCTGAGTCTTGCCGTCGGCGGTGATGTTCTTCGTGGCGGCCACTTGGCCGTTGACGATGATCTCGACGGGGACTTCGCGAGTTTGGCCGACTCGGCAGCGTTCGATGTGCCAGTACGGTTTCGCGTCGAGGCGGCGCTTGCGGATGGACTCGGTGTTGTCGTTCATCTTTTCGGCGAGCAGCGCGTTGACGTCGAAGCTGACTTTCACGTTACCCGGCTTGGCCAACTCAACCGTGCTCAATGTCTTTTCCTTGGTGACCAGTTCGTCGAGATTGTTGCTGCCTTTCGTCTGGGCGCTTGTGATGATTTTGCTCGCCACTTTTTTTATTGGGGCTGGTTCGCCAACACCAACGTCGTTCACTTTGAAGTCGAGGATGTGGCTCAGCCCGTCACCGCAATAACTGCGACCGTCGCGGACTCCGAGAATCCAGGAGTCGAAGTCGAGCGGTTGGTCCTTGTCGAGCTTCACATAGATGCGGCCGAGGCCGACTTTGTCGCCGTAGATGCACGGAAAATCGGTCTCGCCGGAGATCCTTGCTTGGAAGCCGGCGTTGAGCGTGTGGTACCAGACGTTGAGTTCCCAGATCGACGGCGTATCGACCGCAGAGATGAAGTGGCAGACGTCGTGAGCGACCGTGACGACGTACTCGTTCGCGCCGATGCCGTCGAAGCGGGGCATCGCGTAGTCGGGGAGCTTGTCGGCGGCTTTGCCTTTCCAGCCATCGGGTGCTCCGCCGTAGCCCTTCAGCATTTCTCGCGAACCATCCGGCATGATGTCCGGCAGTTGCAGGCCCCAGCCGCTGTGGCTGTAGCCGACGACGCCGCCCTGCTCCTTGCCCCACTTCAGCACGGGGAGCGTCCAGCTTGGCCAGTCTTCGAGCACTTTCGTGTTCGGGTAGTCGTCCTCGGTCAGACGCAGCAGGCAGAGATGCCCGGCGTGCGACGATGGAAAACCGCTGACCTCGATGTCGTACCGCATCAGGTAATTCGGCCGCGAGAGGGCCGACGTCTTCCCCTCGAAGTATTGCTTCTGCGAGTACCAGCACGGCCCCCAGCTCAGCACGCAGCCGACGTTGAGGTCTTCGCCCAGAATGTGCCGCAGCATGTCGGCCGGAGTGACTCCCTCGGTCGGGCTGTCGTAGTGAGCACACCCCGCCGCGTGAACGTGATGATCACCGGAGAACCAGCCACGCGTCGCCGGATGCGTCCAGCGCGTGAGTTTGTAATCGGTCTTCTGACTGACTCCCGGCTTCACGGTCAGCGAGTGCGTTTGCACAATATACTCCGGCCCGCGGCTGACCTCGACGGTGTACTCGCCGGGCGAGAGATTCACGGACTCGCCGTCCGCTCGGTAAATCTGATTGTGGAAGAAGAAGTCGGGCGAGAGTCGCCGCGCCGGATTCGGGTAGACGTTGCCGCGCTTGTCGCGAATGACGAACGCCGCCGAGGTCGGCTCGCCATCGAAATCCTTCACGCCGAGCACCACCTCCACCGCCGGAGCGGCGTTGAACAGAATCGGCACCGTGTTGCGAAAGCCGAGATCCTGCGTCCCCTGCCCGACATTGAATCCGAGCTTCGCCTCGCGCCGCCCAACCTCGCGCGAGTAAAGCTGGATGATGCGATACTCCAGCGCCAGCCCCGACAACTGCGGCTTCAGCGGCTGCTTGTCGAACATGGCGATGTCGAGAAACCGATGTGGCACATCCTCCGGCTTGACGAGTTTGTCCTTCTCGGTCGTCAACGGAGCATTCCGCGCCCCGGTGCCTCGCATATACAGCGGAGCCGCATTCGGACTCTCCGGCTTGAGCTGCGGCGTGATCCCCGCATCATTCTGCACCTTGATCAAAAACGTCGCCCACCCACCTTGAATGAGCCGCTTCGCCACCGGCCCCTCGACGACCGACACGCGACTCTCCGGATTGATCGTGACCCCCACGACGCAATGCGCATCGAGCACGCGTTGGATGGTCCGATTCGCGACCTTGGCATCGGTCTCCTTCAACGCCCCCTGCAACGCCTTCGTATCCTCCGCCGGCAACGGAGCACCGACAAACTCCAACGCTTCGAGAAGTCTTTCCGTCGCGGCGACGAGCGGCTGATGCTCCACCTCCGTAACCAGCGGCAAATCCGCCGCGAAACAAGTCGATGTCGCGAAGACGACGAATAGGGACGAGACGATTGTTCGCATGGGGAAGGCTCCTTCGATGTGAGGCACAGTCCAAGCGACTCACCTGCTCTGCACATGTACGCAACTTGTACGACGACGAACTGTCACCATTCCATCCCCTGCCCCTCGCAGTGGCAAGCAAGACGATCAGCCTGGTCGCTCATCCATCTGGCTCTCTCTGAGTTCACGGCCCTGGCTGAATCCCAAATTTCAAACTCGAACTCGCCCCACTTTCAGCTTGCCTCGACGACGCAATCAACCCAGCTCACATCGCGAGGGCAACTTTCCACACGAGACTTTAGGCAATACAGTCGCCGAGAGACTTTCGAAAATTCCAAAGAACGAAACGGGAGCCAACACCATGGACCGCGCGATAAGTCTCAATTGTCCCAACTGCGGTGCGAATCTCAACATCACTTCGGAGATGGAAACTTTTGCATGTGGCTTTTGTGGCTCGCGACAGATCGTCCAGCGTCATGGAGGTACAATCTCACTGAAACTCTTGGGGGATGCCATTGCGCGAGTTCAAGTCGGAACTGACAGAACTGCCGCAGAGTTGGCGGTTCGCCGATTGCGTGAAGAGCTGGCATCGACGGAACTCGAGCTGCAAGAATTCGAATCAAATGTCGCATACAGAGAGGCAAATGCGGCGGGGTGCGGGACCATTGGATGTCTGTTTTTTTTGGGCTGGTTCGTTACCGCAGCCTTAGCTTCGACTAATAATCCTGTGTTGGTTTTAATTAGCTTTGTTGCAACGTTTGTCATCTGCATTATTACTGCGGCACAAATCTCTTCTAACCGCAAGACACTTCGTAAGACGGCAACTGAGGGAAGACAGGATATACACGCGCGAAAGGCGATGATTGAGTCCGAACTTCGTGAGGAACTTCAACTACTCACAAACCATCGCAACTAAACATTCGCGACAATTGCATCCCTTGCAGGTCGCGGTGGCAAGCAAGACGATGGGATTGTCATTGGTGTTTTGCAAAAGACCAATGACAAAACACCAAGGACCAACGATGGACACCGTTGCTGATTTGCTCGATCCCGTTCCGACACCCGCCTCGCCGCCGGAGCGATTGCGCCGGCTGAGCGTGGCGGAGTGGGAGCGGTTTCAGCGCGACGGGTTTCTGGTGTTTCGACAGCTCATTCCGGCGGCGGTGCGCGAGCAGATGCTGGCCGTGACGCTGGACGGCGTCGAGCGGGAGATCGGGCCGATCGAGTAC
>SYJG01000137.1 GCA_005798445.1 Planctomyces sp. | reverse complement strand
CTCAACGGCGGCGATGGCAACGACACACTCGACGGTGGTGTCGGCAACGATGCTCTGTCTGGTTATCTCGGCAACGATCAACTGTCTGGCGGCGCGGGTCTCGATTCGCTCGTTGGCGGTGACGGCAACGACACGTTGCTGGGCGGTGCCGACAAAGACTCACTGGTGGGTGGGCTCGGTTCGGACAGCGTCGATGGAGAAGCGGGCGACGATGCGGTCTCCGGCGGAGCGGGCAACAACGCCACGCCGCAAATCGACGACACCGCGGTCGGTACCGCGTCGGAAATCAACAACGCGCTGTTAATCATCGGTGCCTGGATCGACGCGATCTGAGTTCGTCGTTCGACCCCTTGTGGGTCAGTCGATTCACTAGACACTGTTTCAAAACTAACCCGAAGCGCCAGCGAGGGCATCTTCCCCCACGGGTTCTACCGACGCCCTCGCTGGCGTTTGGGGTAGTTTTCGAGTTTTGAAACAGCTTCTACAATCCTGCGATCCTTCAAAGGAGTGAGAGATGACGACCGCTTTGCCGATCCTGCGCACCGATGACATCGAACACGAACAGGCGACGCATGTTGCTGGGCTGAGCAACCTCGAAGCTTTGCACGCCGACGGCATCGTGCCGGGCGGCTGGTGGCATCGTGAAGGGGATCGCATTGAGTGCGATCTGTGCCCGCGCCGCTGCGTGATGAAGGAGGGCGATCGAGGCTTCTGCTTCGTGCGGCAGAATCTCGGCGGCCAGATGATGCTGACGACCTACGGTCGCAGCACCGGTTTCTGCATCGACCCGATCGAGAAGAAGCCGCTGAATCATTTTCTACCAGGGACCAGCGTGCTGAGCTTCGGCACCGCTGGCTGCAATCTCGGCTGTAAGTTCTGTCAAAACTGGGACATCTCGAAGTCGCGTGAAACCGAACGGCTCAGCCAGCGCGCGTTGCCGGAAGAGATCGCTCGCGCCGCGCTGGAGCTTGGCTGTTCGAGCGTCGCCTACACATACAACGACCCGGTCATTTGGGCCGAGTACGCGATCGACACGGCGCTCGCCTGCAAGGAACTCGGTATCAAGTCGGTCGCGGTGACGGCGGGGTACATCACGCCGGAAGCTCGCGAGGCGTTCTATCAATTCATGGATGCGGCGAACGTCGATCTGAAGGCGTTCACCGAAGAGTTCTACTACCACACGACGCTGTCGCACTTGCAGCCGGTGCTGGACACGCTCCGCTGGCTGAAACACGAGACCAACGTCTGGTTCGAGATCACGAACCTCGTCATCCCACAGGCCAACGACGAACTGGAAGAGTTCCGGCAGATGAGCGATTGGATTCTGGAAGCGGTCGGCGACGAAGTGCCGTTGCACTTCTCGGCGTTTCATCCCGACTTTCGGATGCTCGACCGCCCCCGCACGCCGCACGAAACGCTGATCGCCGCCCGCGATGTCGCGATGAAGGCCGGTCTGAAATACGTCTATGTCGGCAACGTCGATGACGCGACGCGACAGAGCACCTATTGTCCGAACTGCGAAAAATTGCTGATTGAACGCAACTGGTACGAACTCGGCGAGTACGCGCTCAATCGCGACTGCTGCAAGCATTGCGGCACACACATCGCCGGCCTCTTCGCCACCCGCCCCGGCAACTGGGGCCGCAAGCGACAGCCGGTCGACATGCGGCAGTTCCACTCGCCGGATCGCGAGCAACCGCTTGTGTTGCCGGAGCGTCCTCGCAGCGGTGCCGTCTTGGGGTCTTCGGCGGCTCCGATCCTGGTGCAATCACCGCCTCTTCGTCCCGCGCAGCCAAAGTCCGATGCCAAAGGAATCACCGTGCAAATCCCCAAGACCGCACCGGACCTCTCTCCAATACAGCGGCAGATTCTGTTCGCGACCGCTGCTGAACTGGTCCGAGCCGCCGCTGAAGGACGTGCCCCGGAAACCTCCGCTTTTGATCGCAGCGGCATGAGATTGAACATCGTTTCGGGGACGTTCGTCAGCCTGAAACGTCGCGGCCGATTGCGTTCCTGCTGTGGCTCGTTCGGGCAGGCGATGCAGTTGAATCAGTGTTTGCGCGAGGCAGCGAATCGCACGGCAACGAACGATCCGCGATTCCCGAAGGTCTCCGTCAGCGAACTGCCGCATCTCGATCTGGACGTCTGGCTGCTGTTCGCGCCGGAGCAAGTCACCGAACGTGGCCTCGATCGAATCAGCGCGGTGACGATCGGCAAGCACGGCTTGCAGATCATTCGTGGCCAGCAGCGCGGCTTGTTGCTGCCAGGCGTCGCGACCGACAACGGTTGGGACAGCGAAGAGTTTTTGAATCAAGTCTGCGTGAAGGCCGGCCTGCCGCCGACCGCGTGGAAGTCCGACGACACGGTTCTGTTTCGTTTCGAGGGGGACGTGATTCACGGCCCGATGTCGAGTGCCGGACAGATTGGAGCGAGCGTTCCGGCTCGACCGCTCCTCACGTCGTCCGAGTTTGAACAGCTCACGAATTTCGCTCGGCAATCGGTGCTGGCACTGCTGAGCGGCATGACTCCGCTCTACTTCTGCCCCGGAGTTCCCGACGCCGACGTGCATGGCGTGGCAGTGATGATCACTCAGCCGGGGACGAACTTCTGGCTGTCGGTCTCGCGGCTGTCGCCGAAGGAAAAGTATCCGCTGCAAACAACTCTCTTCACGCAGTGCGAGACGCTGGCCAAAGCCCTCGTCGGCCACAACCTGCCGCTCGATCAATTGCGGGTCGACATCCTCGCGCTGGATGACACCGCGATGCACGGCACGATTGCGGAACCAGATCTCTCCGGCATCGACACGGCGACTCGCGGAGTGCTCGTCACCGAACGGAACAAGCAAGGATTTGTGTTCGATCGGCACATTTCGTCCGATCAACTCTTGCGAGACGCCAGCCAATTGGCGCAACTCGTCGCTCCCGAATGGTCGCAACTGTTTAGCCTGCGAGCGTTGAGTTCCTGCGATCGATTCACGGTCGAGATGACTCCGAGGCCGGCGGCCGGTGCGGATGTCCGACCAGCGGCCGTCGCGGGAAAGTTCTATCCGGGTGATGTTGCGGGAGTGGCGGCAGAGTTGGATCGGATGCTGGGCACAGCCCTCAGCGGTACGGCGCTAGCCGCCGGTTCCGATTCCGGTGCGACCAACCGCAGACCGGCGGCTAGCGCCGTGCCGCTCAGTTGCGCAGCGGCGATGGTGCCGCACGCCGGCTGGCGATTCTCCGGCAAGCTGGCGGCCGATGTTCTCAAGCAAATCGAACTGCCGCGCACGGTCATCATCATCGGCCCGAAGCACACGCCGAACGGTCTCGATTGGGCCGTCGCACCGAATCGCGTCTGGTCGTTCCCCGGTGGGCAACTCGAATCCGATCTCGAATTGGCTCGCGCGCTGGTCTCGGCAATCCCCGGTCTGCAATTCGACGCGGCCGCGCATCAGCAAGAGCACGGCATTGAAGTCGAGTTGCCGATCATTCATCGGCTCGCGCCGCAAACGAAGGTCGTGGGCATCTGCGTCAGCGGCGCGACGCTCGCTCGCTGCGAGGATTTTGCGCGCGGACTGGCGTCAGTGCTGGAGAACTTCCTGCTCGATCCGCCGCTGCTGCTGATCTCCAGCGACATGAACCACTACGCCAGCGAGGCCGAAACGCGGCGGCTCGACACGTTGGCCCTCGCCGAATTCGACCGGCTCAACGAAGACGCGCTCTTCGAGACCTGCCAAGCGAATCACATCAGCATGTGCGGCCTCGTGCCGGCCGTGATCGTGATGAAGACGTTGAAGAAACTCGGCCGCTTGAGTCGTTCAATCGAAGTCGGCTACGCAACCTCCGCCGAGGCGAGCGGCGACACGACTCGCTGCGTTGGCTACGCTGGCCGGCTGTTGGTGTGACTCGTAGGGCAGGTTTTCAACCTGCCCTGCTGGCCGGGCAGGTTGAAAACCTGCCCCACGAATGAGAGCAACATGCGCTTTGCCAGCTTGATCGTCTGCGTCTTTGCCATCGCGTGCAACGCTGCGCGAGCAGAGACGCCGCCAGCCATCGACTACGCGCGCGACGTGCGGCCGATCCTCGCCGACTTTTGTATTCGCTGTCACGGCCCCGACGCGAAGCAGAGACAAGCGGGTGTCCGATTCGATTCGCACGACGAGGCCACTCGCGTGGCGAAGTCCGGCCGTACGCCGATCGCGTCGGGAAATCCGGAGGCCAGCGAACTCGTGCGGCGCATCTTCGCGGACGATGACGACGTCATGCCGCCGAAGGAAACTCAGCAATCGCTGACAACCGCGCAAAAAGAAACGCTCAAGCGCTGGGTGGCCGAGGGGGCGAAGTTTCAAACGCATTGGGCGTTCGTCGCACCGAAGCGACCGGTGTTGCAGCATCTGAAATCTCAAATTTCAAATCTCAGATCGGAGACATGGGACACTCGAAATCCCATCGACCGCTTTGTATTCGCTCGCATCGAAGCGGCCGGGCTGCGGCCATCGCCGGAAGCGGATCGTGTCACGTTGCTGCGACGTGTCACGCTTGATCTGACGGGCTTGCCGCCGTCGATTGACGAAGTCAATGACTTCCTGGCGGACAAGGAACCGGCAGCGTTCGAGCGAGTGGTTGATCGGCTGCTCGCTTCGCCACGCTACGGCGAGCATCAGGCACGGGACTGGCTCGATCAAGCTCGGTACGCGGACACGCACGGCTACTTCACAGACCACGAGCGGTTCATGTGGCGTTGGCGCGACTGGGTCATCAACGCCTTCAACGCCGACATGCCGTTCGATCAATTCACGATCGAGCAACTTGCCGGCGACTTGTTGCCCGAAGCGACGATCGAGCAGCGGATCGCGACCGGCTTCAACCGCAATCACATGATCACCGAGGAGACCGGCGTCACTCCCGAAGAATATCGCACCGAATACGTCGCCGACCGAGTTCGCACGACGTCGTCCGTCTGGATGGGACTGACCGCCGGGTGTGCTCAGTGCCACGACCACAAGTTCGACCCGCTGACGCAGCGCGAGTTCTATCAGCTCTTCGCGTACTTCAATCAACTGCCGGAGAAAGGGATCGACGGCGGCAAGCAAAAGAACGCCGTCCCTGAACTGCGGCTGCCGACGCCGGAACAGGTCGCGCAGCAGGAACAGTTGCAGCAACGAATTCGCGACTTGCAGGCGAAGCTGATCGCGCTGCCGAAAGAGACCGATGCGAACGCCAAGAAGTCGCTCGACGACGATATCAAGCAGCTTCAGGCAGAAACGTCGTTGCTGGCGACCATCACCAGCGCGATGGTCATGCAGGATCAGGCCGAGCCACGCGACACGTTCATCCTCGAACGAGGCCAGTACGACCAGCCGCGCGAGAAGGTGGCGGCAGGAGTCCCTTCGTTCCTGCTCGCGCTACCCAACGACGCGCCGCCGAACCGGCTGACGTTTGCGAAATGGCTCGTCGATCCTCGGCATCCGCTGACCGCTCGCGTCGCCGTGAATCGGCACTGGAGACAACTCTTCGGCCGAGGCTTGGTCGCCACGACGGAAGACTTCGGCGTGCAAGGCGAATTGCCGTCGCATCCAGAGTTGCTCGATTGGCTAGCGCTGGAGTTCCGGCTTCAGCCGGTTCAAGCCGCTTCACCGCCTAAAGGCGGTACTCCAGCCTGGTCCGTCAAACGACTGCAACGGTTGATCGTCACCTCAGCAACGTATTACCAGTCCTCCGCGATCACCGCCGATCATCGCCGACTTGATCCGCAAAACCGATGGCTGGCTCGTGCCTCGCGATATCGGCTGGATGCAGAAACGCTGCGCGATTCGGCATTGCTGGCCAGCGGCTTGTTGGCGGAACGGATCGGCGGGCCGAGCGTCAAGCCGTATCAGCCGGCCGATCTGTGGAAAGCGATCACCTACGACACGAAGAGCACTCAGGAGTATGTGCTGTCGACCGGCGACGGACTGTATCGGCGCGGGTTCTACACCTATTGGAAGCGGCAAGTCCCGCCGCCGAGCATGTTGCAACTCGACGCACCGACACGCGAGACCTGCACGCTGCGCCGTCAGCGAACGAACACGCCGCTGCAAGCTCTCGCACTGCTCAACGACACGCAGTTCGTCGAAGCCGCACGCGTGCTGGCTCAGCGAGTGTTGTTGTCCGCGCCGGCCTCGGACCGCGCAGGAATCACGATCGCGTTTCGCCGAGCGGTCGCTCGCAGGCCATCGGATTCGGAAACGCAATCTTTGCTGCGGTTGCTGTCGGCCGAGCGGATTCGATTTCAAAAAGAGATCGCAGCGGCCGACGCATTGCTCGCGGTTGGAGAACACGCCGTTCCCTCCGAACTCAATCGACCGGAGTTAGCGGCCTGGACGGTGCTCGCCAATGTGCTGCTGAATCTCGACGAAGCGCTGAACAGGGAGTGACATCCCCTTGGTGAGCCGGGAAGCGTCAGCTCCCGGACGATTCACGAGCGGCAATCGTCCGGGGGCTGACGCACCCCGGCTCGCCTGTCGAACCAACGAGCCCGCTTTCGATCTTCGCCCTGATCTCGTCACGGACGCGGAGGAACTCGGCGAGCCGTTGTTCGTCGGTACCGGCGGCGTGAAACGGATCGTCGAACGGCCAGTGCCAACGCTCGACGGGGCCGGGGAACAGCGGGCATTCCTTCTCGGCGTTGCCGCAGACGCTGATGATGAGGTCCGGCGGAGTTCCCTCCGGCGGCAAGAATTCGCGGATGTGTTTGCTCACTTGCTGGGAAAGATCGACGCCCGACTCGCGCATCACCTGCACGGCCAGCGAATGGACATACCCAGCCGGATTCGCTCCGGCGGACAGACTTTCAAACCGCTCCCCCGCCAGATGCCGCAACCAACCCTCCGCCATCTGGCTCCGACACGAGTTGCCAGTGCAGAGAAAGAGAACCCGACGTCGGTTGCTCATGAAGCATTTCCTCACCAAAGACAGTGCAAAATCAATCTCACGTCAACTTGTAATCACAGTAAATGCACCCGGCGTCGATGTCGGCAGGTAGTTTGCTCCAATCGCTTTGAACCTGACAGCCGGGCCAGGCATTTCTTTGCCGGCGGTTTCGTGCATTAGCGTGTGGAAGAAATTGATCGGAAGTGCCAAGTATTTTCGCTCTTTATCCGCCACACCGAGTCCTCGCCAATCTCCGTGGGCTACGGCCACAAGATCCCATTTGTAAGCCATCGAAATCGTCATGGCCCAGAAACAACCTAGGTACGCTGAGGTATTCTCGTCGATCGGTTTGGCAACCTTTCCTGCTCGAAATCGTTCAAGAAAGTCTTCTATCAGATCCTGCGCCTTGACCGGGTCGAATCCCGGCTCCAATCCAAACAGTGAGTCGCCGTACTCGGCACCTGCGGTCATGAGAGCGCAATCTTCCATGATCAGCGGAACCTCTCGCGTTGTCGTCATTCGTATCTCCCATCGTCTAATAGTGAAGTGTGCCGCACGCGGCCTTTCACGGTCGCGATTTGGGACGCGGCGATGGAAACGGACGTCAAACTATCGTCGGAGATTCATCGTGCCAAGTTTGGCGGGATGAGTTCCGTCTTTACTCCGAAGGAGTTGCGACACATAGCCCAGGGTTGCCGCGCATCGCGGCTACCCTGGGATCGTCATCCAAACCGGCCATGTACCCCGAAGGGGTTCCGTCATCGGGATTCCCGAAGGCCGCAACCCCTTCGGGGTAGATGTGGCGATGGGCTGCGAACCCAGGGTAGCCGCGATGCGCGGCAACCCTGGGCTGTGAGACATAACTCCTTCGGAGTAAGAACAAACGCAAATGGATCGTTGGTGATTGGTCATCGGCAATTGATGATTGGTGATTGGCTGTTGGCTATTTGTGATTGCAGCCGCAATGTCTCGTTCAAAATCATCAATCGCCAATAGCCAATCATCAATCTCCAATCCCTGTTGTTTCACGACAGTACCTCAGTCACCACTCGGCCATGCACGTCGGTCAGGCGGTAGTCGCGGCCTTGGAAGCGGAACGTCAGGCGCGTGTGATCGAAGCCCAGGCGATCGAGCAGCGTCGCGTTGAGGTCGTGGACGTGGACCGGATCGCGAGCGACGTTGAAGCTGTGATCGTCGGTCTCGCCGAAGGTTTGGCCGCCGCGAATGCCGCCGCCGGCCAGCCACATCGAGAAGCAGCGGCCGTGATGGTCGCGGCCGTAGTTCTCCGGCGTCAGCTTGCCTTGGCAATACACCGTGCGGCCGAACTCGCCCCCCCAGACGACCAGCGTCTCGTCGAGCAGGCCGCGCTGCTTGAGGTCTCGGACCAGCGCGGCACACGCTTGATCGACGTCGCCGCATTGCAGAGGCAGGTCCGACGGCACGTCGTAATGCTGATCCCAACCGCGATGATAAAGCTGCACGAACCGCACACCCCGCTCGACCAGTCGCCGAGCCAGCAGACAATTCGCCGCGAACGATCCGGGACGGCGAGCCTCTTTGCCGTACAACTCAAACGTGGATTCGCTCTCGCGAGACAGGTCGGTCAATTCCGGGACGGCGGTCTGCATCCGAAACGCGGTCTCGTACTGCGCGATGCGTGTTTCAATCTCGGTGTCACCGAGTTTTTCCAATCGCTGCTGATTGAGTTCGGCGAGCGTGTCGAGCATCCGTCTCCGCGAGTCGGCCGACAGTCCGGGCGGGTTCTTGAGGAACAAGACCGGCTCGCCGTCGGTGCGGAACTGCACCCCTTGATGCTGCGACGGCAGGAACTCCGCGCCCCACAACCGCGCGTACAACGGATCGGCCGGCCGAGCGGCACTCCCTCGCGACAGCAGCACGATGAACGCCGGCAGGTTGTCGTTTGCTCGGCCGAGTCCGTGACTGATCCAGGCTCCGAAGCTGGGACGGCCCGGTTGTTGATGCCCGGTCTGCAAGTACGTCACGGCCGGATCGTGATTGATCGCCTCGGTCGTGACGCTGCGAATCACGCACAGGTCATCGACGACGCCGGCGGTGTGAGGCAGAAGTTCGCTGACCCAAGTGCCGCAGTCGCCATGTTGGGCGAATCGAAACGCCGACGCGGTGAGCGGCAGGCTCGCTTGTCCCGACGTCATGCCTGTCAGCCGCTGAGTGCCTCGCACCGACGCGGGCAATTCCTGTCCGTGCCATTCGCGAAGCTTCGGCTTGTGATCCAGTAGGTCCACTTGCGAAGGACCACCGTGCATGAAGAGCGAGATGATGCTGCGAGCTTTCGGAGTCCGATGCGGCGGCGCGGCGAAACCATCGTCGGCCAGCATCGCGGCCAGCGCGGTGGCTCCGAAGCCTGTCGTGGATCGCATCAGCCAGTCGCGGCGAGTGGTGGATTGTGACATCATGATGGACTCAACGGATAATCGGTTGTCGGTGAAGCGTTCGCCCTCGCTGACGCTTCGGGTTACTTGGGTTGGCAGATCGTGACGTAACGCCGCACGGCTTCGGACATGCCCAACTCCAGCGCGTCGGCGATGAGGGCGTGACCGATGGAAACTTCTTCGACGTGCGGGACGGCTCGCAGAAACGGGCCGAGGTTGTCGAGGTTCAAATCGTGTCCGGCATTCACTCCGAGTCCGACTTGTTGAGCGGCTCGCCCTGTCGCTGCGTACTGAGCCAGCGAGGCGTCGCGTCGAGCCGTCGGGAAATCACGGGCGTACGGTTCCGTGTAAAGTTCGATGCGATGCGCTCCGGTCGCGAGGACGAGCGGCATCGCTTCAGGGGTCGGGTCCATGAAGATCGAAACGCGGATGCCGGCGGCTCGCAGCGGCGGGACGACGCGCTTCAGCAAGTCGGCTTGGGCGACGACGTCCCAGCCGTGGTCCGACGTCCGTTGATCGGGAGCGTCGGGAACCAACGTGCATTGTTCCGGCCGGACGTTGTGGACGAGGCTCAGGAAATCGTCCGTCGGGTAGCCTTCAATGTTGAACTCGACGTTGAGTTCACGAGTGAGTTGCCGCAGCTCATGGACGTCGCTGGGGCGTGTGTGGCGCTCGTCCGGCCGGGGATGCACGGTGATCCCGGCAGCTCCTGCGGCGACGCACAGCCGAGCGAATCGGCGGACATCGGGCAGGCCGTTGTCTCGTGTGTTTCGCAGCAAGGCGACTTTGTTGAGGTTCGCGCTGAATGCGGTCATCGGGGGACTTTCGAGGAGCACGTTTTATTTGACGGGAAGGCGAGCGGGGTGGCGTCAGCCCCCCGGTATTCAGCGGGACATCGTGACCACCAGGGGGCTAACGCCGCCCCGCTCTCCAATTCATTCACAGACTCGGAGCGACAGGGCTACGAAAACGATATTACCGGCCTGTTCGACCGACTGAGAGCGACACGGAACCGGCCGGGAGTGGCCACAAGCCGGCGGGGTGGTATCATGGTGGGCCGTTTCCGTCGTTTTTCGGCGAGCGGACGTATTGGGCGGCGATTCCTGCCCACGATTCTTTCGCCGTGAGGTACATGATGTCTCAAACTCTCGACCAGTTGGAACCTTCCGGCGTCCGCCCCGCCTCGCTCGAGCCGGGTTTCAACGATTTTGGCTACAAGCCGATTCCGCCGCTGGCTCCGGTTTCCGCACTTTTGGGCGTTTGTGCATTGTCGGGACTTCTCAGCCCGTTGGGCCTCGTCTTCGCGATGTTCGGCCTGGTTCTGGGATTCATCGGCCTGCGACAAATCCAACGAGCCGAGGGTGATCTGGGCGGGCGCAAAATCGCCACGCTGGGTGTGACGCTCTCGGCGTTCCTGCTCGTAAACAGTACGGCTCTGCACATCTACTGGTACCAAACCGAAGTGCCCGAAGGGTATCAGCGAATCAGCTTCGGAGCGGACATCTCGAAGAAAGGGCTGATTAACGAAGACGGCGAACGGCGTGCTCATCCTGCGATCGCTGCCCTTGAAGGCAAGCCGCTTTTCTTGAAGGGCTACATGTACCCGGAGGGGAGGTTGGATGGCATCTCGTCCTTCATTCTTTGTCGGGACAACGGCCAGTGCTGTTTTGGAGGACAACCGAAGCTGGAAGATATGATCAAAGTCAAGATGGCCGAGGGCCAGTCTGCGCGGTTCAGCGACCACATGGTCTCAGTTGCCGGCGTTTTCAGGTTGCGTGATTTGCGATATTCCGGCAACTTGGAGCCCGCGTTTGAATTGGAAGCGATGCACTTTGGCCCGGCCAAGACGTCGTATTGAACTTATGGAATCGAATCCCGGAGCCTGATGATGACGCTCGGTCCCCGATTGGCTGCGATGCTGCTGGCGATGGCTTCCGTCACGCAGGCCGTTGGCTGCGGACACTCCGAGGGCAAGGCGTCGAATTCGACGGTCACGCTTGGGGCGGCTGGTGAAATTCCGGATTCTCCGGTCTCAAAGACAACTCCGGCCGACGTCGTTCCGGTTTCCGCCAGTGGCACCGCCAACGTGGAAGCCCCATCCTCGAAGTCACTCGACGAGAAGCCGTTAGTGCCCACTGAGGTCGCTGCCACTCCAACGATTGTCGCGGCTGATGAGTTGCGTACGTTCAAAGTCGAAGGGCCGGAGAGCGCGATTCGAGTCAGCTTTGACGACGTCGATCTGCTGAAGGTCATGAACCTCGACCCGGTGCCAGTGGATGCTCCCGAACGCTTGCCGAAGTGGCTGAAAGAACTCGACGGCAAACGGATTCGAGTCCGCGGGTTCATGTTTCCGCCGTTCCAAGACACAGACATCCGCGGCTTTGTGCTGGCTCGCGACAATCAGATTTGCTGCTTCGGTCGAACTCCGAAAGAATACGACCTCGTCGAAACCTTCCTCCGCAAAGGAGTGACAACGCACTACATTCAGAATCGTCCGTTTGACGTCGTCGGCGTCTTTCGCATCAAGTCCGAGATCGAGAAATACACCGCGATGTACGAACTGGAAGACGCGGTTGTGATTGAGAAATGATTCACGTAGTTGCTTGAATTTGTTGTGGCCGGTCTCCTGACCGAGCCACCTAGCACCGGCCGGAGGTCTCCTCCTCGTCGGTGAGACCTGCGGTCAATCGCGTGTGGCTCGGTCAGGAGACCGGCCACAACAAGAGTGCCCGTCCTACTGGAGCCTTGCCATGAAATCTCGCCTGCTGATTGTTCTCGCCGTCACGTTGCTCGCGTCGCAGGTCACACTGGCTTGCCCGTTCTGCTCGGCTCCGTCGCTGACGCTCACCGAACAGCTCACCCAGGCCGACGCGGCAGTGCTCGCGAAGTGGGTTGACGGAAAACCGCCGACGGAGAAGTCCGCCGGCAGCACGACATACTCGATTGTCGAGGTCTCGCGCGGGTCGAAGGAGACGCTCAAGAAGGACGACAAGCT
The DNA here is from genome assembly GCA_005798445.1 of Planctomyces sp. GTDB lineage: Bacteria > Planctomycetota > Planctomycetia > Planctomycetales > Planctomycetaceae > SXKJ01. The sequence goes on along the minus strand of SYJG01000137.1, from coordinate 5,110 downwards.
GACCGTGCCACGCTATCGAGCCGGCAAGAAGGGGGACCTCTTTTTACTGTTCGGCACGAAGGACAAAGAAATCGACTGGTCCAGCCCGCTGGAAGTCACTGAGGTGACCTACCAATACATCGTGCAGGCTCCGTCGCCGGAATCGCCAACGACCAAGCGGCTGGAATACTTCTTGAAGTTTTTGGAGTTCTCCGATCAGCTCGTTTCGAACGACGCCTACGGCGAATTCGCAAATGCTCCTTACGAAGACATCGTCAAAATCAAAGACAAAATGGACCGTGCCAAGATCGCCAAGTGGGTCACCAGCAAAGAGACCTCGCCCACGCGGATGGGCTTGTACGGCTTGCTGCTCGGCCTGTGCGGCAACGACGACGATGCAAAAATGATGGAAAAGAAGATTGAGGAACAGGTCCAAGATTTTCGTTTGGGGATCGACGGCTTGATCTCCGGCTACCTGCTGCTGACTGGCGAGAAAGGAATGGAAACGATCGACCGGAGCAAGCTCCGCGACAAAAAGGCTCCGTTCAGCGAGACCTACGCGGCGATGCAAGCGCTGCGATTCATGTGGACCTACGGCAACGGCCGCGTCAGCAAGGAACGCTTGCGGCAGTCAATGCGAGAACTCCTCGACCGGCCGGAACTCGCGGACCTTGTCGTCGCCGACCTTGCCCGCTGGGAAGATTGGTCAGTGCAGGATCGCTTGATGAAGCTCTACGGCGAAGGGGAGTATTCGATTCCGTCGATCAAACGCGCGATCGTCCGCTACCTGCTCACCGCCGCAAAGGTGCAGCCCCCGAAGGCCGATGAGCCTAAAAAAGAAGATCCCCAGAAAGAGGATCCCGTGGCACCCAAGCCGAAACCGGAAGTCCTCCCCGCCTCCGCGCTGCAAGCCCGAGCCAACCTCGAAAAACTCCGCGAGACTGATCCGAAGACAGTCAAAGAAGCGGAACGATTCTTCTTCTTGCAATAGCTCAGCGTCGGCTCTGTTCGTACTCGGAAAGTCCCATGACGACTCAACTCCTGGCTCCACCAACGACCAATCTGATGACGGCGGATGAGTTCTTGGAATTCGTCCACCGGCCAGAGAATCGGAACCGTCGGTTTGAACTCGATCGCGGAAGGATCGACGAAATGCCTCGCCCCGGAATCCGGCACGGAGTGGTCTGCGCGAATGTCAGTTTTGAGCTTGTTGCGTTCGCTCGGAAGCGCGGCCGCGGCATCGTCGTGAGCAACGACGCGGGCCTCATCGTTGAACACGATCCCGATACTGTCTTCGGTCCCGACTTGTTTCTGTTCGACGAGAACATCGACTACGCCGATTTGCCGACGCATTGGGAAGATCGGCCTCCGACATTGGTTGTGGAAGTCCTCTCGCCAAACGATCGGACCACGAAATTGCATCGCCGCATCGGCCGTTTCCTGGCAATGGGAGTGCCTCTCGTCTGGGTGGTCGATCCCGAGGAGAACACGCTGACCGTCCACCAAGCTCATCGTCCGCTGGTCGTGCTCGAAGCGTCCGACGAAGTGACCGGCTTGGAATTCGTGGCCGACTTGAAAATGAAGGTCGCCGACTTCTTCGCAACACCCGGAGTCGCCCCCTCGCCCGCGTGACCGTTCATTGGAGGAACACGACGGTGATTTCGCGTCGATCGTTGGTCGGTCTCTCTCTCGTTACCCTCGCGCTTCTAGCGATGGACGCGAATGCCTGTCCGTTTTGTGGGCCGCCGCAGACTCGGCTGAGCGAGCGGCTGACAAAGAACGACGTCACCGTGATCGCGGAGTTTCTCGAATCCACCCCCGGCAAGAACGGCTTCGGCGGTGAAACTCGCTTCCGAACCATCGAGCGGCTGCGCGGGCCGGAGGGGAAGCTGACGTTTCTCAAGGGAGACACAATCACCTTGCCGCGCGAATTGAACGGCGATCGAGGTCAGCGATGTCTGCTCTTCGGACGCAAAGAAGAAGACGTCACCTGGGAAGCACCGGTGCCGCTCTCCGACATCGCCGAGCGTTACCTGCGGAAGTCACCGTCTGCTGACGATCCCGTGGCGAAACGGCTGGAGTACTTCTTGGAATTCCTCGAATCGAAGGATGTCGTCGTCGCGATGGACTCGATGGCTGAATTCGCCGTCGTCCCGTTGTCGGATGTCAGGGCAATCTCCTCGAAGTTGCCGCGTGAAAAACTTCGCCGCTGGTTGAGCGACGAACTGACCGTTCGGCATCGGCTCGGCCTGTACGGCATGATGCTGGGTCTCTGCGGGACGGCGGATGACGCGGAACTCCTGCGGTCCATGATTGAGACACCAAAATCTGAGTTCCCATCGGGCCTCGACGGCATCACCTTCGGATATCTCCTGCTTACCAAGTCCGACGGGCTGGATGTGATCGACCGCAGTAGGCTGCTACCGAAAACAACGAAACCAGAGGTCGTGTCCTCGATCATGGCGGCTCTGCGAGTCATGTGGACCGACGGTGGCGATCGCATCCCGCGCGAGCGCTTGCGACAGTCGATGCGGCTTTGCCTCAACCGACCGGAAACGGCAGTGAATGCGATCGCAGACCTCGCTCGTTGGGAGGACTGGTCCCTCCAGGATCGTCTGATGTCGCTGTACGGAGCAAAAGACTTCGACGATCGCCACACGCGACAAGCGATCGCGGGCTATTTTGTGGCCGCTTCGAATTCCAAGTCGGCCGACGTGAAGTTGCAGGCTCGCAAGAATCTCGACAAGCTCCGCGAACGTGATCCGGTCATCGTCAGAGACGTCGAACGGAGATTCTGAGTCACCGCGTACGTCAGCCTTTCTAGGCTGACCGGATTAGCGGTTGATGTGGTCTTGCCAATTTGAGTCAGGCTGGAAAGCCTGACCTACGGAGGTCGAGATGTTTGCGTTGGATGCAGTGCAGCAGTCGTTGCGGCAATTCGGATTTGATGGCTGGCTGCTGTACGATTTCCGAGGCAGCAACATGCTGGCTCGACGAGTGCTCGGCATGGGCGAGATGCCGGTCACGTCGCGGCGCTGGTTTTACTGTGTGCCGGCTCAGGGCGAACCACTGCGGTTAGTGCATCGGATCGAGACCGGGGCTCTCGATCATCTGCCGGGTTCGAAGTCGGTGTATCTCAAGTGGCAGGAACTCGAATCGGGGATCGCGCATCTGCTCGGCGGCATGAAGCGAGTTGCGATGGAGTACTCGCCGAGGTACGGAAATCCGTACGTCTCGCGCGTCGATGCTGGTTTGGTCGAAGTCGTGCGATCATTGGGCATCGAAGTCGCATCGTCGGGTGATCTGATTCAGCTCTTCGAGGCGGCTTGGGACGACGATCAAATCTGCTCGCACTTCGAGGCCGAGAAAGTCACCGACAGCGCCTACAGCGTCGCCTGGAAATTCATCGCGGACGAAGTGCGATCGCGTTGCGAGACGAATGAACTCGCGGTCCGTGATGTCATCATGGATCACTTCGCGAAACATGGCGTGACGACTTATCACCCTCCGATCGTCGGCGTCGGGCCAAACTCCGGCGATCCGCACTACGAGACCGGTACCGGTGCCAACACGACCATTCGAAAAGACGACTTCGTGCTGATCGACCTTTGGGGCAAGCTCGATCAGCCGCGATCGGTCTACAGCGATCTGACCCGCACCGGCTTTGTTGGTGAGACTGTTCCCTCTCGCATCTCGGAAGTGTTTGCCGTCGTGGCGAAGGCTCGCGATGCGGCGATCGCGTGCGTGAAGTCGGCGTTCGCGGCCAAGCGACCGCTGCAAGGCTGGGAAGTCGATGACGCTTGCCGAGCAGTCATCGTCGCCGCCGGGTATGGCGACCACTTCGTGCATCGCACAGGGCACAGCATCGGGCAGGAAGTCCACGGCAACGGAGCCAACATGGACAACCTGGAAACTCACGAAGAGCGACTGATCCTGCCCCGAACCTGTTTTTCTGTTGAGCCGGGCATCTACTTGCCGGAATTTGGCGTGCGGTCAGAAATCAACGTCTTCGTCGATCCGCAGGGCGTCGTTCATGTCACGGGCGGTGCACTCCAGACCGCCGTTGTGCCGATCCTCGCCGCATTCTGATTCGATGCGCAATCCCGCAGGTCTTGCCTAACTTTCCTGGATTAACGCTTCCGGGTGGCAAGTTTGGGCAGTATTTTCCTGACGTCTCCGCGCGCCCCGCTGCTTGAGTTGGCTGGGCAGGGTGTCGTGGCAACGTCCGAATCAGCCAGCGAGTGGTTCACCTCGAGAAGGAAAACATCATGAAGAAACTTCTTTGGAGCGGTCTCTCAGCCCTGGGGTTGATGGCGCTCCCGAGCATCCCCGCCTCTGCCGACAACTGCTGTCGTCCGGCATGTCCTCCAATTTGTCCGCCACCAGCTTCGTGCATGGTTGAGCGCACTGTGCTCGTGCCGCAGATGTCGACTGAGACTCGCAAAGTCTGCGCCATCGAGTGTCGCCCGGAAATCAAGACGAAGAGGATCACCGTCTGCAAACTGATCGAAGTGACGAAAGAGGTTCAATACGAGTACTGTGAGTGGCGACAGCAAACGATGACTCGCCAAGAGACCTATCAGGTCATGGTTCCGGAGTGGAAAGAAGTCACGACCGAATACACCGTGATGGTGCCGCACATCGAAAAGCATCAAGGAGTCCGCAAGGTCGCGCGATGCGTTCCGACCATCGAGAAGCGCACGGTCTGCGAGCAGACCGGTCATTGGGAGGATCGTCCAGTCCAGGTGCAAACATTCGTGCGCGGATGTGATGCTTGTGGCCGTCCGATCTGCTGCCCACAAACGACAACCTGTACACAGAAAGTCTGGGTGCCGGAAGTCATGCAGAAGGAAATCGAAGTCACGGTTCACAAGGTTGTCTGCGAGGATCAGCCCTACGAATACGAAGTGACGGTCTGCAAGCCAGAGAAGAAGACTTGCACTCAGCAGGTTTGCACTCACAAGTGCGAGACGAAGACTCGCGACGTCTGTTACACCGTCTGTGTTCCGGAGAAAAAGACCGGCACTCGCACAGTGACCTGCTGTAAGCCGGTTATGGAAGAGAAGGACGTCCAATGCACCGTGATGGTGCCCCACAAGGTGGAGAAGGAAGTCCAAGTCTGCGTCTGCCG
>SYJG01000136.1 GCA_005798445.1 Planctomyces sp. | reverse complement strand
TCGTCCGGGGGCTGACGCCGCCCGGCTCGCCAATGCGATGCCTTTCGTGCTGCATGTGCGAGTTGTCACCGGCACGGGGGGCGGTCCAGAAAAGACAATTCTCAACTCGCCGAGGTTCTTGAAGTTGCTGGGTTACGACTGCGCGTGCGCGTACTTGCATCCGCCCGGCGATCCGGGTTTCAACGTATTGCAACAGCGAGCGGCGGATCTCGATGCCGAGCTGATCTCAGTGCCCGATCGCGGGGCGACCGACTGGCGTGTCGTGCGGGACTTGCTGCGAATCTGCCGCGAGCGGAACGTGGCGGTGTGGCACGGTCACGATCACAAGAGCAATGCGCTCGGGTTGCTGTTGCGGCGGTTTCATCCGATGAAGCTGGTCTCGACCGTGCATGGTTGGATTGTCTCGTCTCGGAAGTTGGCGGTGTATCGCGCCGCCGATTTGGCCTGCTTGCGACAGTACGACGAAGTGATCTGCGTCTCCGCTGCGTTGCTCGATGAATGTCTGGCGTCTCGCGTGCCGCTCGAACGCTGCCGAGTCATCGAGAACGCGATTGACTTGACGAAGTACGCCGACCTGCCGGATCAAGTCTCCGCGCGGCGATCCTTCGGTGTGCCAATAGAGGGTCACGTTCTCGTGGCGGTGGGACGTCTCTCTCCCGAAAAAGGCTTTGACGTGCTGATTCGCGCCGTCGATCAACTGCTCGAAACGGGTTGCGATGTGCGTTTGCTGATCGCGGGCGAGGGTGCGGAGCGAACGGCGTTGGAGTCCTTGATCCGCGAATTGCGACGCGAAGATCGAATCACGTTGCTGGGACATCAAGCCGATCCGCGTCCGTTGTACGCGGCGGCGAATGCGTTCGTGCTCAGCAGTTATCGCGAAGGTCTGCCGAACGTGGTTCTGGAAGCGTTCGCCTGCCGAGTACCGGTCGTGGCCACCGCCATCGGTGGCGTTCCGCGAGTGGTCGCGGATGAGCACAACGGCTTGCTCGTCCCAGCGGGCGATGCGAACGCATTGACGGTGACCCTATCACGTCTGTTGCACAATGACGCTCTGCAACAACAGCTCGCGACCGCCGCTCGGCAAACGGTTGAGGAGCGATACAGCTTCGACAAGCGGATGCGAAAAGTCGTGGGCGTGTATGACGAGGTGTTGGGGACACCATCAACGATGGCTCGAATAGTCCCTGGTTCATTCGGCCCGAAGGGTCGAGACTCGATAGCCCGGGGCAACGCCCTGGGTTCAGAGTCCGCAGAAGTGCCAAGCCCTAAAAGGGCGAAACTCAGCACCGAGCCAGTGTCGCCCCTTCAGGGCTTAGATCATTGTAGGATCACGAACCCAGGGCGTTGCCCTGGGCTATCGAGTGCTGGCCCTTTGGGCCAAACCGCAAAGAGCCACCTGACCCCTGTCGTCCGCGTGACCGCCCAACCGCGCGATTGGAATGACTTCCTCACGGCACATAGCTACGCCGGCTTTCAGCAGTGGCCGGAGTGGTCGCGGGCTCTGTCTCTCGGACTTGACCATCAGAACTACTTCTTGCAGGCGAGCGAGGGCTCGCGGTTGGTCGGCGTCTTGCCGCTGCAATTGGTCGAGAGTCGATTGTTCGGCCGGTTTCTCGTCAGCCTGCCGTACGTCAACACGGCGGGAGTTGTCGCGGATTCGGAGGCGGCCGCGACGGCGCTTGTCGATCGAGCGATTGAGTTGGCCGATGCGCTCGACGTGAAACATCTGGAGCTGCGGCACGAGCGGGCGATCGAACATCCGAAGTTGGTCTATGGCGTGACCGACAAGGTTCACATGCGGTTGCCGTTGCCAACAACGAGCGATGAGTTGTGGAACGGGATCAAGGCGAAAGTTCGCAATCAAATTCGGAAGGCTCAGAAAACCGACGGCTTCACGGTGCATTGGGGTCGCGAAGAATTGCTCGGTGAGTTCTACGACATTTTCTGCCGCAACATGCGAGACTTGGGGACACCACCGTTTTCGCGGCGGTTGTTTGAAGAACTCTTGGCGGCGTTTCCAGGCAGTCTTTGGAGTGCGGTGACCAAAGTCACCGCTTTTCAAAACGCGCGGAATTCACTGCAAGCGAACGAATCACAAGAGGAACGCGTTTTGGAAAGCGACGGCTTGGGCCGTCGCACTCCAAATGCCGAACTCTGCGTCGTGCGGTTACACGGCCGGCCGGTGGCGAGCGGGTTGTTGGTGCATGGTCCCGGCACGACGCAGGTGCCGAGTGCTAGTTCGTTGCGCGAATTCAATTCGTCGAATGCAAACATGCTGCTGTACTGGAACCTGTTGACGCGCGCGATCGAGCACGGTCAGCGTGAGTTCGATTTCGGACGCAGCACGCGCGACGGCGGGACGTACAAATTCAAAGCTCAATGGGGTGCGATCGAGCATCCCGCCGTTTGGCAGCATTATGTTCGTCACGGGAATGCCGGCGACATGCGGCCGAGCAGCGGCAAGTTTCAAACGTTGATTCAGATGTGGCAGAAACTCCCCGTGTGGCTGACTCGGCTGATCGGGCCAAGCATCGTGCGCGGGATTCCTTAACCCTGGAGTGCAGTGGCTCGACACCGCCCTCCATTCCGATGGAATCGCGATTCGCAAAGTTCAATGACCGTCGTTTGGAGAGTCGGCTGATCGACGACCGCGTCTTGGTCGTCCAAGTCGGCATTCCAATTGAATGGAAGGCTGCGTCGAGCCGCAGCACTCCAGGGAAATGATCATGTCTCTTCTCAAACGCCTTTCTCCTTTTGCCGTACCGCCAGTCATTCGGCTGTGCGTGGTGTTGTCGGCGGCGTTGGTGCTGACGTTTTTGCTGTTGTCGTCGGACCCGTCGCGGATCTTTCGATGGTTGCACGTTCGCGGTGGGCGAGACGTTTACGAACAGACTCCCGATTGGGTGCAGCACTTCTCGGCGTATTTGCTGTTCAGCTTTTTGTTGCAGTGGTACGCGGCGGGGAAGTCGCGTTGGTTCGTGCCCTTGATGGCGGGGTTTGCGGTCGTGCATGCGATGACGACGGAATACCTGCAACGCTTCGTGCCGGATCGGACCAGTGACCTGCGTGACGTAGTGGTGAACTTCCTGGGGATCGCTTCGGGGATGTTGGCGGCTCGCGTGGCGATGTGGTTGTTCGATGCTCATTTCGCGGATGTCGAGGTGCCGTTGTCGTTTCGTCCCGTGGGGCAGGTTTTCAACCTGCCTGTCCGATCCGGGCAGGTTGAAAACCTGCCCCACGTTATTGGCGGGCTTTCACGCAACGCCATGACAGTCGCGCCTGGGGAATTGAAGCCGTCTCGAGTGATCAACTTTGGATTCCTCGCCGGACTCTGTGTTTTGTCGGTCGTGTTGGTGGGGACTGTGCATGTCGTGCATGGGTGGCAGATCAAGCGACACGCGGGAGGCTTGATGGAACTGGGCCGTCAGGCTCAAGGGGGCGGCGATCTCAAAGCGGCTCGCGATTACTTCGCGCGGTACGTCGGCTTGATGCCGGGGGATGTCGGTGCGTTGGCCGACTATGGGTTGTTGCTGGATGAAACGCACGCCGGCCCGCGTCAGGCTCGGCAGGTGTTCATGGTTTACGAGGACGTGTTGCGAGCCGATCCGACTCGCGAGGAGATTCGTCGCCGGCAGATTGAGATCGCGATGGAAGCGGGGCGAGTTCCAGATGCGCTGGCGCATGTGCGTGTCCTTCGGCAGTCGTATCCAACTGATGGCAAGCTCGACTACCAAGCGGGCCGCTGCTTTGAAGAGCTGGCCGAGCACGACGCGGCAGTCAAAGCGTATGAGGCCGCGCTGGAGCACTCGCCCGATTTGTTGGACACGTACGCTCGGCTGGCGTGGCTGAGTCAGACCAAGTTGGAGCGACCGGAGCGTGCGCGAAAACTGTTGGACGACATGGTCGCGCGCTTCCGAGCGTCTCCGACGGCATGGCTGACGCGCGGTCGCTTTCAGGCGGAGTTTGGATCGCGCGACGCGGCGCTGGCGGATTTGGAACAAGCCAGCAAACTCGCCCCGGACTCGGTGGACGTGCTGCTGGCCTCGGCGCGGTTGGCGTATGACCGAGCGTCCGCGGCGCGTACGGATGGTCGCGATGCGTTGGCCCAGCGGATCGTGGCGGAATCTCGGCAGCAGTTGCAGCGCGGCGTTGAGCAACACCCTGAGCAACTCGAACTGAGGTTGCAGTGCGTGATGCTGGAGGCTCATTTCGGTTCGACGGCGGAAGCTCAGCGGCAGATTGACGAGGTGTTGAAGCTCAGTCCGAAGAACGCGCAGGCTCACTTGCTGCTGGCGGACATGACGATTGAACAAGGCCGCTTCGAGCCAGCGCGAGCGGCGATCGACAAGCTGCCGCGCACGCCCGGATCGGACGCGCTGCGGTTGTTCCTCGAAGGCCGCATGTTGATGTCCAAGCGGCAGTGGCCGCAGGCGATCGAGACGTTGGAAAACGCGCGTCGGATCACAACCGACTCGTCGGGGTTGATGGAGCGGACGGATCTCGCGCTGGCGCAGTGTCACGCGGCGGCGGGAGACGATGAGTCGGAAGTGGCGGCGTTTCGACGAGTGCTCAAGGCGAACCCGGTCTCGTTGCCGGCACGGCTCGGCTTGGCGGCGGGGTTGCTCAAGAAGCAAAAGTTGAACGAAGCGATTGCCGAGTTCCGGCCGTTGGCGCATCTGCCGCAAGTGCGACTGCAACTCGCGCGGTTGTTGATCACACGCAACCTGCAACTGCCGGAGTTGGCTCGCGAGTGGAGCGAGATCGAGAAGCTGCTCGAACAAGCACAGGAGCAACGCGACGATCCGGTGAATGAAGTGTTGCTGCGAGCGGAATTGCTGGCGGCTCGCGGGCAACTCGACGCGGCGCGACGCGTGATCGAGGAGGCTCGCGTCACGCAGACCGATCGGATCGAGTTCTTGATCGCCTCGTCACGCATGGCCGAACGGGCTGGCGAGACCCGACAAGCGAACCTCGCGATGGGACAAGCTCTGTCGTTGGCCGGAGACACGACGCGGGCCGAGCCACTGTTGCGACAGGCATGGGAGCAAGATCGCGCAGACTTCCCAGCCGCGTTGGCGTTGCTGCAACACTTGGTGCGACACCAGCAGCTTGAGCCGGCGCAGTTGTTATTCCGGCAACTCGAAGACAAGCAAGGGTTGCGAAAACGTCCACACGAGTTGGCTCAATGTCACGTCGCACTCGGTCAGGATGAGCCGGCAATCGAGGTGTATCGCCGCGTGCTGGTCGCTCAGCCGAACGACACAGCCGCGCTGCGAGCGTTGGCGGAGTTGCATCTGCGACGTCAGCAGTTGGACGCGGCGGCTCCGCTGTTGTCGAGGTTGCTCGACGCGCAAGCGACGTTGCCGCCGTCGGAAGTCCGTTGGGCTCGGCGTCAGTTGGCGGTCGTCTGGGCCGGTCGCGGCCGACGGCATCCAGCGCTGGCGTTGCTCGACCGCAATCAGCAAGACAGCTCGGCGATCGCGGACGACCAACGGGCGAGGGCGTTTGTTCTCGCGACGAGTGCGCGACGTGCCGATCAGCAAGCGGCCGCGAAACTGCTGGGGGATCTGGCCGATCAAAATCAGTTGTTGCCCAAAGACCGCTGGCTGCTCGGCCGGCTGCTGGAGTCGCAAGGACAGGCACATGAGGCGGACGCTCACTTCCGCGCGGTGCTGGCCGAGTTACCAAACCACTCGGAGTATCTCGGCGAGTACATCGGTCGCTTGATTCGACACGGCCAGTTGGACGAAGCAACGCAGCGGCTCGACGAGTTGCGGCGACAGCAGCCGTCTGCGTTCACGACGCTGTCGCTCGAACTGCGGTTGCAAGCGGCGCACGGTGAATCGGCCTCCGTTTTGAAACGATTGGATTCGGAAGCTGTGTCGGCGGGGAACGATGCCGCGCGGCTCCGACAACTTGCGGCGCTGTCGGATGAGTTGAATCAGTCGGCATTGGCCGAACGGCTGCTTCGACAAGCCTCCGATCGCGAGCCGCGATTCCTGATCGACCTGGTCCGCTTCTTGGTTCGCGCGAAGCAAGTGCCGGCGGCATTTGAAGTCTGTCAGTCCGCGTGGTCACGGCTTCCGGCCGAGACGGCCGCGCCGTTGGCTCTGTCGCTGCTCGCATTCCCCGAAGGCCGATCCGAACGCTTGCCGCAGTTGGAAGTGAAACTCGGCAAAGCGGTCGAGCAGAACTCGCCGTCGATGTCGTTGCAAACCAATTTGGCCGACCTCCGTTGCTGGCAAGAGCGCTATGACGAGGCCGAAGAGTTGTATCGTCGTGTGCTGAGCCGCGAGCCGAATCACGTTGCGGCGGCGAACAATCTCGCGTGGCTGCTGGCTCTGCGACAACACGATCTCGATGACGCTTCGCAGCTCATCGAAAAACTGATCGAACAACACGGGCCGAACCCGCAGTTGCTCGACACGCGCGGCTGCGTGTACCTCGCGCTGCGTCGTGTGAATCCAGCGGTCAGTGATTTCACCACCGCGTGTGAAGAGGCTCCGTCCCCCGGCACGCTGCTGCACCTGGCAATCGCGCAGGCCGAGTCGAACGATCTCGCGGCCGCTCAAGCGACGCTGACGGAAGCGCGGCGACTTGGGTTGAAGTCGAGTGCGCTGCCGCCACTGGAACGCCCCTGGTTGAGCAAGCTGGAGCAGACGCTGGCACGCGAGCAAGTGGGCGTATCGTTCCGAAAATAAGCCGCCGGCTCGCCAGCACTGAGAGTTTTCAAAACTCCGGTGCCAACAGCGTTACGGGACTGCGTGGACGAGGCGATGGCTCAATCAGTTTTTTCGGAATGGGATTGCTGGCGCGCACCGGGACCGAGTAGCTCATCGGCTGAATCGTCGCGGAGCCGAATTCGGGTGCGGAGAGCGTGGCGGGAACGCTTCGATTCCAGCCTCCGGCAGGAACGACTGCGGAGCTGCTTCCGCGTGACGGTGCCATCGTGGTTGGGATCGGCGGGACCGGGACTCTTTGTCCGAGCGGCGCTGGAATGTTTGGTGGCGGCTGTGTTGCTGGGGGAGCTATCGGCAAAGGTGGTGGAGGCGGCGTGCGAGATTGAGGCGCAGCCGGTATCGGTGGCGACCAGGTCGGAGCAGGGCCGTAGGTCGGCGGAGGCAACTGTGGTCCCCAAGTTGGTGGAGCAGTCTGCGGAATCGGTGGCAATGTTGACCACGGGTTCGGAGTCTCTGGCTGCGGCTGAATCGGCCAACTTTGTGCGGGCATGTTCGGCTGCGGAGTCATCGACGGTGACCACATCGGCGGCGGCAGCGTGGGCGCGAAGTGATTCGATGGCGCGAACTGATCCGTGCAGCCGTAGCCTCGGTTGCAATTTTCCGGCCACGCACGCCACGCAGTGCCGTAGTAACCGAAGTTGCAGTCGGCGGGATGCAGCGTCTCGCGCTGGCTCTTCTTGGGAGTCCAACCAAGGCAGCCTCCCGCGTGGACCAGCGGCGAGCACAGAACGGACGCGCCGAACAATGCGGCGACTCCCGCAGCGCGAACGCTCGCTCGAAACATGAGTTGCTCCTTCAACAGTGTGGCGTGACGCTCCGCGTCGCGATTCACGACGCGGAGCGTCGTGCCACAATACGGCTTCGCTGACTTACGACGTCAGCGATTCGGAAACGGGTAATAGGCACCGTTGTTCGTGAAGTACGCTCCGTGCCCGGTCGGAGCGATCCGGCTGCCCGGAGTCGGCGGGAGTTTCTCGGAGCGCTGAGTTCGTTCCGACAAGCTCTGTCGGACGCTGCCAGTTCCGCCGACTTGATCTCCCAAGAAGCGGACGTGATGTCCGGTGATTCCGAGATTCGACGCGGGGTCTTTCTCTTTAAGTTCGTCGAACTTCTCCCGCACCTCGCCGAATTGATTGCGGAACTGGTCGTTGGCCGCGCGAAACTCTTGTTCGGGACGGACGAGGCCGTAGTAGTTCAACGCCGGACTTCCCTGCCGCAACAGATTGAGGTACGGACTGATCGTTGGCCGGCCCAGGACCGGCGAGCGCGCGTTCGCGAAGGCTTTGTTTGGCCGCGACGAACCGTACTGCGCCGAGGCTGATTCAGAGCAGGCGACGAACAGCAACGCGATGATTGCCAGGTGGTATCGAGTGAAGTTCATGATTGATTTGCTTTCGTAGACCAGTCACTCCGTGACCGGAAGTTCGGGTCACGGAGTGACCCGTCTACGGTTAGAACCCTCCGATGCTTGACGTTCCTCTTTGCAAGGCTCGCACGGTGCCGTTGCCGAGCAGTGTCCAGCCGAAGATTCGTTCGAACGGCGAGACGGCTTTCGCCACGGCGGTATCAAAGATCGCCATGTGATCGGCTCGGACGTAGATCCGATCCCCCGGCAGGACTTGATAATTTGTCGTCGTTTGACCGCGTCGCACAATGGCGTCCCAGTCGACTTGCAGCACTTGGTCGCGGCCGAGTTCCGGTGGTGCCGGTCGGGCGATCCAAATGTGCTTCTTGGAGGCGACCGTTGGCAGGCCATTGATGTGCGAGACCGCATCGAGAATCGTTTCGTTGCCGGTGCAGGGGAATCGAAAGACTTGCTCGCCGGCCCCGGCTCCGTCGGTGATGACGTAGTAAATCTTGCTGTTGTAGGCCAGCACATCGACGTTGATCTCCGGCCGATAAATGTGTGCGGCGAGATGCCGTTCGAGAGTCGCCTTCGATTCAGCGAGCGTCATGCCGGCGACGTACACACTGCCATAAATCCCCAGCGAGACCGTGCCGTCCGGCCGCACGAGATGCTCACCCGCGATGTGCTGCCGAGCTTGCTCGGCCGCGACGTTCATGTAGACCTGCGGACTGACGAGCGTCTGTTTGAGATGTTGCTCGATTCGCTGCCGCGCCTGCGGCACCGTCAATCCGGCGACCGCGATGTGACCGTACTCCGGGCCGAAGTCGATGATGCCGTCGGTCTGAATTGGGAACGCACCGTTGATCTGTTTGAACTGCTTGGCGACTTCCGGTTCCAGCGGATCGATCGGAATCGTGTTGGCCACGCGGACGATCAACGTTTCGCCCGGCCGCAGCGGAGTCTCTGGCATCCGCAAGCTGTTGACCGCTTCGATCAAAAGGATGTCGGGAGGTTCGATGACGTAACGCGGCAGCGTCACCTTGGACAACTCGCGCGGAGTCCCAGTCGCACTGGCTTGCTGAACCTGCCAGTTGCCGTCCATCGAGGTTGACGACATGTCGGCCGGGACGACCGTCCCAGAGGCTCCATACGCCGGGTCAGAATAGCCGGGATGGGCCGACTCCGTCGGAAACTGCTGACTGTGAGACATGCTTGCCGAGCGACAACCCGGAACGAGCAGGCAGACCACCATCAGCAGTCCACAAGCCGAACCTGTTGGTGACGTCATCCAATTCGGCGATAACCGATTCATCAAGTTCATTGCGGTTCGACTTCGAGTCTGACGGCGAACGAGGCATGACTTCGATCATGCGGGATCGTCAGAGAAATCGGACTATTCCAGAACAACCCTTTGCGCCAATTGTGCCGAGCGATCCGAATCTGTCAGTCGCACGGCAAAGTCGTAAGCTAGGCAGACTTTGCTGGTCGCGTTGAGTCGCGGTCCGCCGTTCTCAATCCCCGGGCTGGTTGGCGTCATAGCCCTTTGTGCCGACGACAGGGCGCGGCATGGGTGGCGGTGGAGTGACGCCGCTGGCCCGCATCACGCGATGGATCGCGTCAATTGTCTCGGCAGAGGGTTTGAAGTTGCCGGGACGAAAGCCTTCCGCGATCAACAGCGGAGTCCAGCCGTATTTGTTCTTACGGTTCCAGACGTCGATCTTCGCTCCCTTGTCGGCGAGGAGTTGAATCATCTTGGGCAGGCTCTTGTAGGCGGCACCGTGAATCGCCGATTCGCCGTTCTGATCCACGGTGTTCACATCGTTGCCGAGACTGATGAGATATTCGACCGCCGCGAGTGCTTCGGGTTCGGTGCCGGCTTCCTCGGTCGGCGCGAGCGTGCCGATGCCAGCCGCCGCCATCAACGGCGTGCATCCGTCTTTATTGGGAAGCAACGGATCGGCCTTCAGTTCCACCAGCAATCGCAGGTACGGAACGTCCGCCGTTTTCGACGCCAGCAGAAAGGGAGTCGCGCCGGTCATGCTGAGCTTTCCACGTCCGGAGTCTCCTTTTGCCAATCGCGTGTTGATGTCGGCCCCGTGCGCGACCAGTTCGCGGACGAATTGCAGACTCGTCACGTTGCCGGAGCCGGTTGGCGGCGGTTGGCCGTCGTCGCTGTCGCCGCGGTTCGGTTTGCGGACCCACGTCAGCGTGTGCAGCGGAGTGAATCCGGATCGTTGATCGTTGGCATTCGCTCCGGCTTTCAGCAACACAACGGCGAGTTCGAAATGTGCGTTTTCGACCGCCAGCAGTAACGCACTCACGCCGTTGACGGGCGCTCGGCCGCCACCTTTTTCAGTCTCGATGGATTCGTTCGCATCGACCCCGGCCTTGAGCAACGTTCGCAAGACTTCGATCCGACCTTCGCGAGCGGCGAACAACAGCGGAGTGAAACCGGACTTCAATCTCGCTTGGACGTCGGCACCGGATTTGATCAGCAGCTCAACGACCTCGGCATGACCTTCAGCGGCGGCCCACATGAGCGGGGTCTGGCCTTTGCGATCCTTCGCTTCCACTTTGGCACCCGCGTCGAGCAACGCCTGCACCGGAGCGACACGGCCGGTACGAGCAGCCGTCATTAACGCCGTCTCGCCACCACGCAATGTGGTGTTCGGGTCCGCTTTGGCCGCAAGTAGCAAGCGGACGAGTTCCGAATTGCCGTTCGTGCAGGCGAGCGATAGCGGTGCGACGCCGTAACGGTTCTCCGCCTTCGCGTTCGCTCCGGCTGCGAGCAGCCGTTTGGCGGTCTCGACCTCGTCGTGGTAGGCGGCCCAGTGCAGCGCCGTCATGCCGTCCACTTGCGCGATATTCGCGTCGGGATGTTGTTTCAAAACTTCCCGAACGCGCGGCCAGTCGGCCTTCTCCGCGGCATCAGCCAGAGGAGCTTCTGCCGCGTTTGCCAACCGGGCGACTCCGCACCAGCAAATCACAATTGCCAACGAGGCGAACAGCCAGCGCGCTTTTTCTCCGCCACCGGGCTTGCTCCGGTGGTTTAACGGCCTGTGCGCTAGTCCGTTGCGATGGGAGTAGCGCACAAGCCTTTGAACCACCGGGACAAGCCCGGTGGCGTGAAAGTGCGCAGTAGTGTTCAGTCGGATGTTTCTCAAATCGCGGATCATGGGCGCGGCTCGGTGTTTCAAATTCCCAACGGTTCAAACAGCTCATCCACTTTTCCATTGCTGTCGGCGAAGCTGTCGAGGTGGACGCCGACTTTGTCGAGCAGTGTCAGGTGCAGGTTGGCCAGCGGAGTCGGTTTGTTGAAGCGGATGTGTCGTCCGCCTTTCATGCCGCCGGCCGCTCCACCCGCGACGAGGATCGGCAGGTTGATGTGGTCATGCACGTTCGGGTTGCCCATGCCGCTGCCGTACAGAATCAGCGAGTGATCCAGCAGCGAGCCGTCCCCTTCTTTCGTCGCCTTGAGCTTGCCGAGGAACTCCGCGAACAGCGAGACATGGAATTGGTTGATCTTCGCGATCTTGGCAATCTTCTCCGGGTCATTGCCGTGATGCGACAACGGGTGATGCGGATCGGAGACGCCGATTTCCGGGTACGCGCGATTGCTGGTTTCGCGTGCGAGCTGGAAGGTGATGACGCGGGTGACGTCTCCCTGCATCGCCAGCACTTGGAGATCGAACATCAGCCGCGCGTGATCCGCATACGAAGCGGGTGCTCCGACCGGCCGGTCGAGATCGGGCAGCGGTTTCTCGGCGACATCCGCTTCGGCCTTTTGAATGCGCCGCTCCACTTCGCGCACGGTGTCGAGGTATTGGCTGACCTTCGCGCGATCCGCTGGGCCGAGCGTTCGTTCGAGCCGGGCGATGTCGTCCTTCACAAAATCCAGCAGGCTCGCGCGGCGGCGGAGCGCGGCCTGCCGATCGGCTTTGCTGCCCCCTTCACCGAACAGCATTTCAAAGACCAGTCTCGGATGCGCCTCGGCCGGCAGCGGAGTCGTGGGGGAGGACCACGAGAGGTTGTTCTGATAGACGCAGGCATAACCGTTGTCGCACTGGCCGACCGTTTGCAGCATGTCCATCGCCAATTCCAACGACGGCAACTGCGTCTCGCGGCCGATTTGCTTCGCGGCGAGTTGATCGACGGTCGTGCCAAGATAGTAGTCGGTGCTCTCGGTGTGCTTCGCGCGGACGCAGCTCAGGAAGGATGAGTTCGATGTCGCGTGCGTGCCGGGATACGCGAGTTTGATTTCGGTATTCGTCAGCACCGAAACGTGTTCCTTGACCGGAGCCAGCGAACTGAGAGACGGCGACAGCTCTTGGAGCTTGTCGTCGCCCGGCGGAGTCCAGCGCGTGATGTCGCTTCCCATCGGCATGTACACGAAGCCCAATCGGCGCACAGTGGCGGCCGGTGTTTTGGCGAACGCCGTCATCGCAGGAACCATCGCATCTAACAACGGCAGCGCGAGCGACGCGCCGACTCCGCGCAGAAATGTCCGACGCAGCAGAGCTCTTTTTCGGATGGTCATGTAAAAGTCTCCTCCAAGGATCAGCCGGAACGCGCTAGCGTCCGGTTCAGTGGGATGATCGCGAACCGGACGCTAGCGCGTTCCGGCTGATAGCGGAGGACTGGTCCTCATCTGGAACGGAACGCTGCTGACGATTCCACCAATCAACGCCGAGAAGCGAAAGTCCGCAGCCCGCGCCGCACGGACGATCTCGCGCACGGCCGGGCCGTCGCTGGGTTCGATGCCGCGGCCGAGCGCGAACGTCAGCAACTTCTCGGTGAACGTGCCGACAAAAAGCTCCGGGCGCTTCAACAAACCTTCTTCCAATCCGCTGACGCCGACGAATTGGCTGCCGTCGGGCAACCCTCCCGAAGCGTCCACGGGTTGTCCTTCTTCGAGTGTTCGCCAGCGACCGATCGCGTCGAAATTCTCCAGCGAAAAGCCAACCGGGTCCATTACGTTGTGGCAGCTCGCACAGGCGGCGTTCGCTCGATGCTGCGCCAGCCGCTGCCGCACAGACAAGCTGGCCGACACCGTGTTGTCATCCAGCGCGGGCACGTCCGGCAACGGTGGCGGAGGTGGCGTGCCAAGCAGGTTTTCGAGAATCCACTTGCCACGAATCACCGGTGAGGTGCGCGTGGCATACGAAGTCACGGTCAAGAGGCTGGCGTGACGCAGTAGTCCGCCGCGCTCGCTGCCCGGTTCGAGCGGTACGCGACGGAAGCGCGTGCCGTAGACATGAGGAATCTCGTAGTGCTTCGCCAGCCGCTCGTTGAGCCACGCATGATCCGGCTTCAGCAAGTCGAGCACACTGCGGTCGTCACGCAGCACTTCCTCGAAGAGCAACTCGGTCTCGCGACGCATCGTCTGACGCAGGTTGTCATCGAAGTCGGGAAACAGCCGCCCGTCCGGTGTGATGGATTCGAGATTGCGGAGGTACAACCACTGTTCGGCGAAATTCGTCACCAACGATTGCGACCGCGGATCGGCCAGCATCCGCTGTGTCTGCTTCGCGAGCGCTTCGGGGCGGCGGAGTTCGCCGCGCTCGGCGAGATCCAACAGTTCGTCGTCGGGAATGCTGCTCCACAAGAAGAACGACAATCGCGAAGCCAACTCCAAATCGCTGATGCGATATGCCGTTCGCGGAGCAATTCCAGCGGGATCGTGTTCGACGCGGAACAGGAACTCGCGACTGACCAGGACGGCGCTCAACGCGGCCTCGATGCCGGTGTCGAAATCCGCGCTGTGGCCGGTCTCTGACCGAGCCACCGCAGCCGACCGAAGGTCTCCGCGTTTTTCGGGAGACCTTCGGTCAGGCGAATCGGCGGGGTCAGAGACCCGCGCCGAGCGCTCGCTCCGTGCATCGCGATAGAACGCCAAGATGCGTTCGAGGTCCGCGTCGCCGACAGGACGCCGATAGGCTCGGCGCATCACCGTCGAAAGAATTTGTTTCGCGCAGGCTTCTTCCTCACCAGCCGACTTTGGTTGCGAGGTGAAGATGCGGCGGCGGCTGGGCGTATCCCCCGGACCTTTGGCCTCGAACGGGCCGGTGATCGACACCTGATAAATCGCCGGCGAAATGCGTGGATGCCGATGCGTGTTGAAGTGCGCGTTGTACGGCTGCCGCAGTGTTTCGAGCAGCGACGACGGATTCTTCAAGAACGTCACGCCCAAGTCGTGCGGGCCGGCATGCACCGACAGACGGAGCTTCAAGTGGTCATCGACATGTTGAAAATCCTGTCCGCCGGGCGGTTTCACCGTGAACGATTTCAGCAGCTCGCGATCGAGCAACACTTCCAGTTCATGGGGTTCACGAAGTCCCTCGACGTGTTCATTGCGATCGCGCGCGAGGCGAATCTGGAGGTCGTATTCACCATCCTGCGGAAACGTGTAGCGAATCATCGCACCGCCGCGTGTGCCGAAGGGCAACCCGTCCACGCGGTCTTCTTGCGTGATGTCTGCACGCACGCGGATGGTGTCGCCGCCGGGCGACCGCGTCGCGCCTCCGACCGCCAATCGGCTGATCTTCTGAGCGGCCGTGATGTAGCGGTCCAGCAGAGTCGGCGAGAGTTCTCCCACGGTGACGTTGTCGAACCCGTGACCGGCTTCATCCGCCGGCAACCACGCCGCCGCGTTGATGTCGAGCGCCAGCAGGTCGCGAATGGCGTTTTGATACTCGGTCCGATTCAGCCGCCGGATCGTGTCGGTGCGTCCCGGATTCGGCCGCATCGCCGCCGCGCGATCGAGTTCCTTTTCGAGTTGCGATACGATCGAGAGATAAGTCTCCTCATTCGGCCGCTGCGTACCCGCTGGCGGCATCTGCCGCGCACGCAGCTTTCGGACCACCTTCTCCCAAATGTGCGGATGCCGCGCGACATCGTCCGCCACAACGGAAGCGAGGTTCAATCCGCCCTTGGGAGCATCGGCGTCGTGGCAACTCACGCAAGACTGGCTGACCATCGCACGCACCGTTGACGGTTCTGCGGCAAACGCCACCATCGAGAACGTCCACGCCGAGACCACCGTCACAATCAAGTTGATCCAGATTCGCCTCATGAAGTTCTTTTCGCGGAGAGGTTCGACGTGGCATGATGCATCGCGATGCCAATTCACTTTGGCCACCAGCAGTCAGAATACCGGGCAACTGGGGAAATCGCCAAAAGACGTATTTGGTCATCCTCAGGTTGAAGTGGACTTCAAGAGTTGGACAGTAGGATAAGAGAGAGTATGGCCGATTCTGGAATCGAAGATTCCAGGAGGAGAGCACATGGCCAAACCACGGACAGTTCATGATTCGGGATTCGAGGCGCGCGTGGCGCTGGAAGCTTTGAAAGAACGCGAGACGGTGGGTCAATTGGCAAAACGTCACGGCGTTCCTCCGACTCAGATTCACGAGTGGAAGCGTCGGTTGTTGGATCAATCCTCGTTGGTGGGCGCTGCGTCATCTCAAATGCAATTTGAGGTTGCAGATTATTTGAGGAAGACTTCGTTGGGGGTTCTGTAGCCGAGGCAGCGGCGCGGGCGGTTATTCAGAAGATTTGCGACGCGTTCTAGCTCGGCCCAGGTGACGG
>SYJG01000135.1 GCA_005798445.1 Planctomyces sp. | reverse complement strand
GGACTGATCGCACCTTGTCCGGGGGCTGACGCCGCCCGGCTCGCCAACGAATTCATTTCACCTTGTCCAGCAGGTTGTCGAAGCTGTCGAGCGGATTCTTCTTCGGATCGGCCGTCTTCGTTTCGTCCAAGCCCATCGCCTTGCTGGCCTTCTTGATGTCTTCTTCCGAGGGAGTACCGTCAGAGTTCGTGGTCTTCGAGGCTGCGGCATCGGACTTCGCAGTCTCGGCTTCGGCCACAGCCGCCGCCGGTTTCTGAGACTTGGCTTTCGCCGATTTGCCAAAGGCGAACGGCACCGTCAGCACGACCAAAAGCACAACCGTCGCGATCGTCGAACCGATCATCGCCTGAGTCAGCGCGTTCGACGCGACAATTCCCATGACCTCCTGCGGACTGCGTCCCTTCAGGCTGCGGACGAAATCTCGCAATTCGGACGTCGTTGTCGCCGCATCCGCCGAGAGTCGTTTCACGCCACTGATCATGCCGGTCTTCGGCCGAAGGTCTTCCGTCGCATGTTCTCGCATTTGATCCACAGCACACCTCGGTTTGTAGGTCATCGCCGGACTCGGTCACTCGAACTCTCCAGAGACTCGATGCAGAGTGCCCGCGATGAATTAACTTTTCTTTTTGTCTTCCAAAACATGCACCAACTCGCCACCCGCTTGGCTGATGGCTTCGATCACCGGCTCGAACTTCGCCGCCGTGCAGTTGGCGTGAGCCTTCAGCATCACCTTGCGCTGCCCGGCCGGAGTGTCTCCCAAATGGCTTTCGATACGTGAGGCAAGCTGTCCTTCGGAAAGCTCCAGCCCGTTGAGATAGACCTTCTGATCCTTGTCGATCGTAACAGTGACTCGCGTGTAGCCAGTCCCTTTCAAGTTGTCCGCCTTCGCCGGAGTCCACTGAATGTGACTGTCATCCTGCGACTGAGCCAGGATCACGAAAAAGATCAGCAAATTGAAAGCGATATCCCCCATCGCCACGCTGGGAATGTCTACCTTCGGTTGTTTGCGTTTCATTTTCATGGTGATTTGTAGCTTGGCTCTCTGAGCCGAGCGGTCGGGGCAGAGACCCAACCTACGTTACTGTGGCACGTCGACCGTTCGTTCTTCCTCAAGTTGCAAAGTGATGATGCCGCCGGCATCTTCGATCTGCGACGTGACGTCGATCCAAGCGTGATACGGCACGTCATCGGCGCTCTTCACGATCACGACGCGGTGTTCGGGACGCGACTTACCCGCGAGCTTCGCTTTCACGCGGGCTTTGATCTCCGTCGTCTTCACCGGATCGCCGTTGATCAGCACCGCGTTGCGTTTGAGTTCGACGGTCAGATGTTCGTCCTGCGGTTCCTGTTGCTGTTGAGTTTGTTCGCTCTTGGGAAGTATCTGCGGACGACCGGTGTCGGGCTGTGTCGAGGCACACACCAAAAAGAACACAATCAAATTGAACGCGATGTCCCCGCTGGCCACAGCCGGAACATCAACAAGCAATTTGGTGGAACGACGAAATTTCATTTCACTTCATTCTTCGGGACCGTACGGCGACCGTCAGGAATCAGTCTGCTGGAACCATTCCTCGGCCGTTTCCTGACGGTCGCGGTAAGGTTGGTACGAGCTACGAACTCACAGATTCCGATTCGCGATTCTCGATCGCCAACTGCAACGTCACGGTCTCGATCAACTCCGTCGCGGTCTCTTCGACGTCGAGCACGAATTGGTTGATGACCCCCGTGAAGTAGTTGTAAGCCGTGAACGCCGGGATGCCGACGATCAGTCCGAGGGCCGTCGTGAGCAACGCTTCCGCGATACCGTCGGCGGCGGCCTTCACGATGTTCTGTTCGCCGAGCGTCGCCACGATGTGGTCGAAGCCGTTGACCATGCCGCTGACCGTTCCAAGAAAGCCGAGCATCGGAGCGACGCTCGACACGGTCGCCAAAATCGACAGATGCTTTTCAAGCGCCGCGACGATGTGGACTCCGTAGTCGTCCATCGCCTTGATGACCTGCTCTTCAACCTTGCCGGAGTCGTAACCGAGTCGCCTCAAGACGACGAACTTCCGCAGTCCCGCTGAGAGAATGGCCGCGACTGGACCTTGCTCGGCATCGCACCTCGCGAGGGCCTCCTCCACTTTGTCGTCGTGCAACAGCTCGGTGACATTTCCTCGCAGACCGCTCGCATCGGTCGTCAGCATTTTCAAAGTGCGATATCGCTCGATGATGACCCCGGTCATCAGAATTCCGCAGGCCAGAATCGGCCACATGAAAATTCCGCCCCGGATCATCAAGCCCATCGCACCGGTGTGCATCATCTTGTCGACCCAATCCCAGAAACCGATCCCGGAATCGCTGACCGACTCCTCCGCGGGCTTCTCGTCCGATTTGGCTTCGACCGGCGGCGCGGCTTCTGGAGCCGGCTGTCCGGGTGCATCGGAAAATCCCGGGATACTCGGCTTGGCATCATTCGCACCCGGCGGAGTCGGCTGAGCCGGTACCGCTGCCGGGGGTGGTGCGGCCTTCTTAATCCCCTGCTTGGCATCGAGCGTATCCAGCGGGTCTTGAGTCAACAACGCGAGTGCAAGAATCAGGTGTGTCATGGTGGGTATGTCTTCGGTGGGATGAAAAACTCTGTGACCTCTGTGTCTCTGTGTTTCAAAACTGAAAACACAGAGGCACAGAGTTCACAGAGCGGAAACGCAGAAAAGACTATTGGTTCTCGATCGCGTTGGCCTCCGCCTCGAACTGCTGCAACATCTCAGGCAGTGCGAGTCGCCCACGGGCGAATTTCGCAGCTTCGCTGGAGGGATGGTTCCAACGACAGTTGTTGTACCGGCGGAAGGCTTCGTTCGTTGCTCCGCCCATGCGGAAACTTTCGCCAGACCAGAACAGGGCGTCCGGGGCGAGTGGATCGTCAGCGAAATTCTTTCCGAAACGGTCGAAGGCTTTGCCGGCGTCGGTGTACTTCTTCGCCTTGTAGAAGCACTGACCGATGCGGAATGCCATCTTCGGAGCGTGCTGGTGCCCTTCAAACTTCTCGATGAACTTCTCGCCCACCTGTGCGGCGATCGTGTACTCCTCGGCTTTGTAGAAGTGATCGCTGATGCGGATCATCACGCTGCTGATCAGCGGACTCTTCGGGTACGTCGCGGCAAGCGTGACGTATGCTTCCAGCGCCGCGTCGAAGTCACCCTTCTCTTCGTAGCACTGAGCCAGCTTGTACTGCGCATCGGGTGCCAGGAGGTGGTCGGCGTAGTGGTTGATGATCTGCTCGTAGGCATCCACCGCGTCGTCCCACTGCCCCAACTCCTGAGCGAACTGACCAAGCAGATATTGAATCCGCGGGACGTACTTCGGATCGGGATAATCTTCCATGACCTCTTGCAGGATGCGGCGCCCGGCTTCGAGATCGACCAACTCCTCTTCCTTGCGAGCGAGCGCTTTGTGTGACTTGAACAGCTCGAAGAAGCTCTCGGCGATGTGGAACTTCGTCTCAACCGCCAGTCGTTCGTCGTTGAACGCCTTGGAGAACGCCGCAACCAAGCCGTCCGTGCCGATGACCACTGGAATCGACTTCTCCGATTCCAGCTTGCCGTCTTCAGTGCTGGCAGCGGGATCGATGTACTTCACCTTGACGGTGTCACCGAAGTAACACTCGACGACCGGCACATCCGCATTGAGGTTGCCGGCGGTCGGCTTCTCGTTCGACTTGAGTTGCAGCGAGCCGGTGAAGACACCGCTGTGAGCCAGCGTCTCTTCCAGCTTGACCGTTTCCTTCTCACCGAACTCCGTCGTGATTTCGACGGCGACGTGATCTCGTTCGTCGCTGGCATCTTGATCGGCGTCGGTGACTTGCAGGTACAACTTCTCGCCGACGTGCAGTTGCACGATCGGTTTGTCGTAATCGCGATCGACGACCGCGAGCACCCCATTGCTGATCAGTCGGGCTTGAGCCGAAACGGTCGCGACTTCGGGCTTCGCCGGCGCGGCAGGTTGCGCGGGAGCGGCAGCCGTTCCCGTTTTGGTGGTCCCCGTCTTCGCCGCGCCCGTAGCAGTCTTCGTGTCGTTCTTCGTCATCGCGGGCTTCGTGGTCCCCGCAGTGGTCTTGGTCACTTCCGTCTTAGCCGTTCCAGCGAGTCCGTTTGGCGTGGCCGATGTCTCGGTTATGCGCGGTTTGGCATTGGGAGTTTTCTCGTCGGCATACGTCGCAGTGATCTTGTCCTTGCCCGTGAGGTTGAGAACTCGCGTCACAAGGCTGCGATCTTTGCCAGAATTCGTTTGCGATTCATCGAGCTTGCCGCCGCCGATCAAGTTGCGCGGCATTTCGCTCGTCAGAGGAATCACATCCGCGCTGGCTTTGCTTCCCAGTTGCAGAATCACTTGGCCGAGGAACCGCCCCTCTTCGAGTGCCCAACGATCAGCATCAACCGTTTGGAAAGCATTAAAGTGCCCGTGCAGGCCGCTTATCACACAACGGGCTTCGATCTTGGCTCCGTCGGTCGTCGTCAGCGTGACGAGCACTTCCGAGCGGCTGTCCTTGGCCATGTCCGGGTCGATGACTTCGATCGTCAGTGGAGCCTCGAAAGCGACGTGAGCGACTTCTTTGCGATCCTTCGCGTCCGCTTCCTTGAGATACACCGGCTGCGGAGACGTATTCGTCTTCGGGTTGCCTGGGACGACTCGCGTCTCAACGATCCGAATCTGCGCGGCGCTCGGCTTGTTGACGTACACGACCGATTCACGCTTGACCGAGTGGCCGGGGAACGTGTTCTGGGCGTCGAGGTAGCGGACGACGATGCGATCCCCCGGTTTGACTTTCAGTTTGCTATCGCTGTTGTCGGCGGCAGCGTCGGAGGTGCCTGCCAACATCGTGTCGATCTCTTTCGTGAACGTGCCGCTGAAAGTCAGCTCACGCTCGATCGCCGACAGCTTGATCGGTTCGCCGTCGTTGACCGACACCTCGAATTCCATCGTGTCCTGGCCAACGGTCGTGTCCAAATCGAAGTCGGTGATCGACACCACGAACCGCTCGCCCGGATCAACACGGACGACCGTCTTCTCGATGTTCTGCACCTGCCCGTTGTCGAGCCGGATGAAGTCGTAATTGATCGCTCCGACAGTCGCGTTGAAGTACGTCGCGAACAGCTTTTCGCTGAGCAGCACGGAGTTCGAGTTCTCGTTCTGCGTGAACTCATCGGTGTAGCCGGCCGAGACGACGTCGCCACCAGCAATCTCCAGCGTGTTGTTGTTCGCCAGTTCCAACACGTCGGAATCGGTCGGGATGTAAAGCCGCTCGGTGTCATCCGCCGCTTTCCCGGCTTCAACTTTCGCATGCGCGATGCCTCGGCCACCGATCTCGACATGATTCACCGCGACCGCGTCGCCGAGATACTCGTTGATCTTGAACCGCACATACCGCAGATCATTCGACGGGAACCGGAACTCCCACGCACCGGGCGTCTGCACGACGCGAGCATCCAGCGCCGGGACGAGCTTCGCGGATCGCAGTTCCATCAGACCGCCGCCAGCAATGGCGGTTGGCTTGATCGACAGCGTCTGCTTGCCCGCTTTCTCGACGATGATCGTGCCGAAGCGCGTGAGCTGCGCGACGGTCCAGTTGCCGGTGTTCGGGACAGTCCCCTTCAGCTTCGTGCCGGCGCATTCGAGATCAAACGTCGAACCACCGCCACCGCCGTGAGCCACTTCGAGGAAGACGTCGTAGACGCCCGGTTGAGCACCGTCGAATTCCCACATCGCCGAATCTTCGAGTGTCGCCCAAGAACCAATTTGAGCCGGGTTCCGTTCCTTGATGACTCCGAACGCTTCCGTCTTCTTGGTGAGCTTGATCGTGTCGATGCCGAGCACGATTTCCGTGGCGGGCGGTCCCGCGGCCTGAACGACCTCCCGGGCTTCTGCCAATTCCAGATCGAAGTCCGACTTGAGGAACGGGCCAAGTTGAACGAGCTGCCGGTTGATATCGGATCGCGCCCAGATCGCCTGCGAAATCTGCGTCGCCTGATTGACGGCGGCGAAGATCGTTACATCGTGCAAACCTTTTTCGAGCCAGACATCGACCGTCCGATTCCCCGGCCCCAGCGGCATCTCCTGCACGCCATCGATCGCCATTGCCGTCGTCACACCTTGCACTTGAATACGGGCGGATCCGGACTTCGGCTGCACCAGCTTGCCGTACCAGATGACTCCGTAAGGCTTCTTGGAATCCTCAGCGTCTTCGGCTCGCGACCACGTCAGGCCGTTCGCGACGTCTTCTTCCTCGCTGGGCTTGTTGCTCTTCGCGAGCTGCTTGACCTGATCCCAGGTCGTGTAGCCGGTGAAGTTGCCGGCGTAAACGCGGCGACGCATCGCCTTGTAATCGTCAAACAGTTTGTCTGCCTTCAACGGCTCCGGGTGAGACGCGAGTCGGAACCAGAACTCACCGTCGTTGCTGCCGAGCAGCTCACCCCGAATCGGAATCTGCGTCTCCGGCTTCGGCGACCAGATCTTCACCCGATTGACCGGATTGAGATCTTTCATGTCGATCGTCAGCAGCTTGGGGACCGCTCCGTCCGGTTCGCTGAGCCAGTACGACTCCTTCTTCTTGTCGATCGACATCAGCGGGCTGTGATCGATCGACGTGTCGCTGGCGAGCGCCCCCGCCGGCAGTTCGCCGGTCTGAGCAACACCCTCGAAGACGCCGGTGTGTGGTCCGGTCTCTTTGACCGGGACTTGCACTTGATCGCCGCTGTCGGCGATCAGCTTAACCATTACGGTGTCCGCTTCGTCGGTCAGGTCACGATCCGGATCGGTCACTTTCAGGAAGACTTGATTCCCCGGCTTGACCTGATTCTTCGGACGGACTTGCGTGCGGCGATTCCGTTCGTTGTCCTGCTCTTGCTCCTCGCGAGCCAGCTTTTGCGAGAACGTCTCTTCCTTTTCATCGACAATCTTCTGGCTGGCGACTTCGAATCGGGCGTTCGACGCGATCTTGATCTCGACGTCGGAGAGCGGCACGCTCTTGAACTCTTTCTTGAACTCATCCGGGTAATCGCATTTGATTTGATCCTTGCCGGTGAGCTGCAGCACCTTGTCCCGCTTCTTGACCTGCCCGAGCGCCGTTTCGAGATCGACGCGGAACAAGCCTTTGCCCGCTCCGCCGCTGGTCAGATAGACGACCTCTTCATCACCGCCAGGAATCGTCTTCACGATCACCGGAATCTTGTTGTGCCCGCGGCTGATGCCGAGATCGCTGTCCTGCACGACGATCGACACTGACTGTCCCGGAGCGTGGAACCGCTTGCTGGATCGACCGAGTCGACCGACCGTTCGCAGCAGATTGAGCTGATCCATGTACCGCTCTTCCGAGCCGTAAACTTCAGCGAGGTTGAACAACGCTTGATTCGCCAATTCGATGTTCGGCACACGATCGAGCACGTTGCGGAAGATGAGCCGCGCCTCGTCCTGATCGCCGCGGCGATGTGCGAGGACTCCGCGCAGGAACTCGGCACGCACGACGACTTCCGCCTCGCGGCTGGATGCCAGCTTCTCGAAGACCGCTTCCGCCTGGTCATAGACCTTTTGAGCCATGAACGTCTCGCCGATGCCGAACTCCGCTTCGGTCGAGTACGACGTATTCGGGAAGCGATTGATGACCGTCGTGTATTCCGATCGTGCGACGTCGTACCGCTGAGCGTTGTAGAAATTCTTGGAGAGCAGCAATTGCACGCCCGCCTTCGTCGCCGCGTCGAACGTCGTGCTCATGTCGTTCTTGATGAGCCACGAGCGGAGCGTGTCTTCGACCTTCTCGAAGTTCTCGTTGCCTCCCGCCGCCATCAGGTTCTGGCAGACGAACATCACCAGATCGACGGGGACTTCGTCGCGATTATCATCGAACAGTTTTTTGTTGGCCGTGTAAGCCTCAATCGCCAGCCGCTCGTCGCCGAGCCGTAGATACATCGCCGCCTGCAGCAGCGGAGCAATCGGCGACTTCTCGTCGATCGTCAACCCGACCGCACCGATCCGCGTGTAACACTGACTGACGAGGTTGCGGGCCGCAGCCTTGCGCGGCTCGTCGACGTTTGGAATGTTCGTGAGCAATCCCGTGATCAGGGTTGCTCCGCTGATGTAGTCCTGGGCCGCCACCTTTTGCTGAGCCACCTGCATCAGCATGTCCCAGCGGTACGAGTCCGCGTACAACTTGCGAGTCGCGTCGGCGATGATCAGCAATCGCTTGATCGGCGGCACTTGTGCCAACTCGGCCGGAGTCAGTCCTTCGAGGTGATAAATCTGAGCCTGCGACGAACCCCAATCGAAGCTCACGTCCCGCACGAGGGCATAAATCCGCTGCTTTTTATCGGGAGGCAACTCCTTCATTTTGTCCGGCTGGACGCGCACGCCGTAGACGAGGTTGTACCACGCCGTCGCATCCCAGTTCGCCGCCAGGAACGTCTTCTCTTGTTGCTTCGTCAGCGCGTCGCGAGTGACTCGTTCGACGCTGTCGATGTCTCCCTTTTCCATGTAGGCCAATGCCGCCCACTGCGCGTATCGCGTGTTGTACGGAGTGTTGGTTTGCAGCATCTCGTTGGCGAATGCGATCCGTTCGTCGGGAGTTTTCAGCGCCGCGAACAGCCGCGCCGCGCACTCGGAAGACTCGCTTGATTGCCGATCGTGAGTACGTCCGAATTGGTAGTACGCGGTCGCTTCCGCCAGCAATTGATGACGAGTCAAAGCATCGCCGATGCCGCCGGAGGCGTATCCGCTGTCCTTGCCGAACTTCGCCTGCGATTTCTGAGCGTATTCCAAAGCTCGCTTGGCGAGACTCTGATCCTTGTGCTGGTCGGCAATGATGAACAGCCGCCGCCAGTGATCCGTGTTGTTCAACAACGGCTCTTGAGCAACGAACAGATCGAAGATCTGCTTACTGATTTCGATTGGCCCGTAGTCGCTGACCGCACCGAGCGTCTCGTCGAGGTAATACCGATTCTTCGGGAACCGCTGCGCGAGCAGCAAGTACGTTCGCGCCGATTCCTCACGCTGCTTCACCTGCGGCGGGATGTGCCGGTAGTAGTAGGCATCCTCCGCCATGAGCTGCTCCCACATCGGCTCAGGCAGCGCGGCGAGATGAGTCTGCCGTAACGCCGCGCGAATCGGTGCATCCGGCGCGTGATAAATGTTGTGCTGCCACTTCAAGTACAACGCGACCAACGGATCGTCGTTCTGCTTCTTCAGTTCGGCTACCGCGTAGGCCACGCGGTCCTTGAGTTCTTTGTTCGGCTTCGCCTGATCGATGTACGACTGCAAGTACGAGCCGAAGGTCGTCATGTGCAGGTTCCGTTTGCGAGCGGCCAGATACCGCTGCACGTCCTGCTGGAACTCGGAGTCGTTCGTCGTCTGAAACAGCAGGTGCGACAGAATGTTCCACGAATGCCCGTCGTTGCCGGGGACTTGGTCGAGGAACTCGCGGCACATCGCCTTGCACTTCCCGTCATCCTTCATCCGGTCGCGATAGATTTCGAGGGCCAGCGAATGTCGCAAGTAGTAGGCGTTGTACTTCGGGTTCTTGGCCAGAGCGTCCTTGAGCACCGCCTCGGCCGCTTGAAACTGAGCCGGCTCCGTCCCGGCGTTTTGCACGAACACGGACGCGACGTTGTGATGATACGGATTGATCGCCAGAATCGGCTTGATCATTTCCAGGGCGCGAGCCTTGTCGCCGTCCCGAATCAACGCGACCGTCAGCAGAGCTCGCTTCTCGAACCGCTCTTCGCGATCCGGATACTTCGCATCGAACTCGTTGACCAGCGGCTCGAACTCCGCAGCCTTGGCCTGTGAGTAGTACATCGCGCTGATGAGCGCATTCAGGACCGACCAGTCATCACGAATCGCGCGTGCCTGTCGGAAATGATTGGCCGCATTCGCGTACTGACCGAGATTCGCAAAGCTTTCACCCGTCAGCCGCTGCAACTCGCGCGTCTCTTCCGGCGTGTACGGCAACCCCTTCGCCAGCATCTTGGCTCCGAGCGTATTGGCCTTCGCCCACTGCCCGTACTGCCGCCAGCGATAATGAGCGTTCGCCGCCAACAGCTTCGTGAACTCACCCGCCGGCAGCTTGTCGAGCATGTCCTCAGCCAGCACGCAGCCGTCGAAGATCTCCTGCTGCGACCCATTGTTGAGCCGCGTCACCGCCGCCTCGCCAAACTTCCGCCCATTCATGTTGGGCTGCCGTTGCCACATCGCCCGGTAGGTCTCGGCCGCCTTCGCTCGATCTCCCAACTTGTCGAGCGCCTTGGCCAACCGCTCTTCCAACTCCACGTTTTGCGGAGCCGTCGGGTACTTCTGAATGAACTGCCGAATCGAAACAGTCAGCTCCTTGTGCCGCGACATCGCCTCCAACCCGTCAATCAACTTGAGCATCACCGCTTGATTCCGCAGATCACCCGGATGCGCCGCCGAAAACCGTTGGCCCGCGCGAATCAATCCAAACACGCGGCCATGCAGGTGGTAGAGGTCGGTCAACTTCACCAACAACTCTGCCGCCTCCGGCGACGTGTCCTTGAACTTATTGAGGTCCGCCTCCAGCTTCGCCGCCTCTTGCGAGACCGCATCCAACTGCTTGGAGTCCTCCGCAGCAGCTTTCGCGGGCGCATTCGCCGGTTGAGCGAACAGGGGCGATGAGGGAACGACAACGAAAACCAACAACAGTCCGAACAAAGCGATTCGTTGCATCGGATTCAGTCCTGTCTTCAAGTTCGTCAAAAATCTCTCGCTCGACTCAATCGAGCTGTGCCTGCTTCTGCTTCCAGTAATCTCGAAACGCAACCAACCTTGGCAGCGATTCAATGTCCTTGCGTCGATTGGCCGCTCGCTTGCTCGCGATGATGTCGTCCAGGTGACAGAGCGGAAAACCTTCGATCTCCAAATGCCGCTTCCAAGCGTCTTCAAATCGTTCAATTCCGTCCGGCGCGAAGATCAAGTCGACGTCGAACGGTCCATTCTTCAGTTGCACAAAATCCTTTCCTGCCCGTATCCCATCCTTGTCACGATCCGTCAGTTGAAACCCCAATTCCAACAGGGCGTTAACCAACTTGTCTCCGTTGTCAGTCGATCGTTGCGGAAATAAGTCCACGTCCTGTGTCGTGTCGGGAAACCCCATTAGGATCGCGGCTGACTTCCCCAAGAAAAGATACTGCACGTTCCATCGAGCAAACGTCTGACGAATCTCTTCAGCTTGTCGATACTCAAACGCGGCCATAACCCAACCACACCGGAAGTTCCTTCTCACACCATTCTCGATATTGCTGCATCGTGTCGAACACCCGCGACGGAGCATCATCCAAAACCGGCTTATCCGTGTGGATGAAACCGTACCGCACTCGCGTCACCAAAGGCCGACGAGCCATCGCCTCAAACTCCGCCAACCACTCGCGGCGTTCGGAGTCGGTCACGTCGGTCAATTCACCTACCGCTTCCATTTCAATTCTCCTTCGGTGCCGCCGCGTTCTGACGTTCCGCCTTGTTGAGGGCTTCGGAAATCTTCTTGGCATCGCCGGCAAGCGGGCTTTCCGGGTAATCACCAATCAGCTGATCGAAGCGTTTACGAGCCTCCGCCTTCCGGTCCATGCGGTAGAGACAGCGGCCGTAGTTGAACAGGATCACGTCGAGAAACTTCGCGTCGGGATGGTTTTCCAGGACGGTCTCGAAGATGTCGACGGCGCGGGCGTAGTCCTTCTGGCGGTAGTAGTAGTTCGCCATCTGAGCAACCGCCTCGCCGACTCGGCCACTCTCCGGGAAGTTGTCGAAGACCTTCTTGTATTCCTGAAACGCGCGGTCGAAGAGTTGCGCTTTCGCCGCATCGTTCGGCTGTTGATCGGCCATCTTGTCGTAACACTGAGCGATGCCGAACTGAGCCTCGCCGCGAAGCTGGCTGGTCTGCATGTTGACCAACCGCTGATAGACACCAATCGCACGGTTGAAGTTGCTCTGCTTGAGAGCGACGTCGGCCAGTTGCAACAGCGCGTCATCGACGAAACCGCTGTTGGGGAAATCTCGTTGCAATCGCTCGGCCATCGCGGCGGCGAGCTCCAGCTTGTCCATCTCGTAGTAGATCTTCCAAAGCTGAACGTAGGTTTCTTCGAGCAACTTGCCGCCGAGCTTCGTCGCCTCGGACATGATCTCGTCACACAGATCGAGCGCCTGCTCGTACTTGGCATCGGCGTTTTTCTTCAGACCGAATTCTTTGTAGCGGTTCCCGATGTTGGTCAGCGCGTGTGCCGTCTTGAGCTGCGTCTGCACTCGCAATTCGCGGTCTGAGATCAACGCCTTCGTGACTCGCACACCACCGAGGTTTCCTTCAATCGCCTTGGCGTCGAACGTGACCGTCCGAACCTCCGGTGTCGTGTTCTTCGCATCGGCGTAGGTCAGCCTGACGAAGTCGCCCGGCAGCGCTTGCAAGATCTCGTCGGTCGAAACGACTTCATCCGCTTTCACCAGCGCGACAGTCACTCGAAAGACTCCTGAGTGAATCGAGTTGTCTTCGACCGGCTTCGCTGCGGGTTGAGCGGCTGGATCAGCAGGCTTCGCTTCCCCCTTTGTCGGCGGAGCACCTTCTGTCGTTTTTGGCGGAGCAACCGCATTCGATGCCGTTGGCTTTGCGGTTTCTGTCGCGTCGTCGGCAGCGGGTCTCTTCTCGAATTGATTCTCAACTTTGACTTCGGTCAGCGTGACTTCGACTCGATCCACTTTCTTGTACTTCTCGATCTTTGGTTCCCCTTCGTCGTCGGTCGCAACCGCCTTGCCGGACTTCTTGAGTTCGACCAGTTCGTTCTCGATCTCGTCATCGGTCTTCGGTCGGACGACTTCGACGGTTGCCTTGATCGCATCGGCCGCATCCGTCAAATCACGATCCGCGTCGATGACTTGCAGATTGACCGTCTTTCCGAGCACCACGCCGCGCAACGTCTCCTTGAACGCTCCATCTGTGATCGACAGCAATCCGTTGCCAACCACCGTCACCTTGTGCAGCAGCTTGCGATTGAATTGCTTGTCCGCCGTTTGCTCGTCGATGTACGAGACCTCGACGGTGTCGTCTCCCTTCAGTTCCAGCGTCCCATTGCCCGACTGCGGCTTGCCAAGCTTCGTCAGCAAGCTCCCCAGTGCAATCCGCACGTTGCGGCCGACTGAGAAGCATTCAACGATTTCCTTGTCGCCGCTGGTCGCGGTGCATTCGACCTTGATGGATTGACCAGGCTCCAGCGCGGACAGGTCCGCATCTTCGATCTTTACGAAGAGCCGCTTGCCAGCCTCCAACTTTTCAACTTTGCCTTCTTCACTGGCCAACGTCGTGCCGACTTTTTCCAAAGCCGAAATTGCTCGGCTGTAGTGGCCGAGTTGGAAGTGGCCAAGACCGATGTAGTAGTACGCCTCGTTCACCTGCTTGCTGACGGGGTACTTCTCAATCACATCGCGCATGACCTGAAAGCATTTGCCGAAGTTCCGAGCCTCGTAAAAGCAGATCCCCGCTTTGAGAGTCGCCTCGGCTCGCTGTTCCTCGTCCTTGTTCTCTTCCGCAGCGACCGCCTCGAACTGAGCGCGAGCTTTGTCGTACTGCCGATCACGCTGGAGAAAGAAATTCCCCAACCGCATGTAGGCCTCGTAGCGCACCTTGCTCTTGGGATAGCGTTCAATCACGGACTGCCAAATCTCGACCGCCTTTGCGACTTCATCCGCTTCGTAGCGGGCGTCTCCGGCCTCGACCAACTTCTTGGCGGCCCGATCCTCAACGATCGAGCCTTTGAGCGCGGGAGCGTCCGCTGGCTTGGCCGCGTCCTGGCTCCAGGCCAAGCCGCTCGACCAACAAGAAATCGCTCCACAAATGACCGCCGCACCAATCCGAGACGCTCGCATGTGAGTAATCCATGTTCGCGCACGTCCCTGTGCTGCTGTGAGATCACAAGCATCCCAGCCTGTGTGTCAAACTGTCGAATGCGGGGACCCGCCACCGCACACTAAGGTCGCATTTCGCCGCGCCACTCGCCAGTCCTGTGCTGCCCGCTCACCGAAATCCAGCCGCCTCTTGGGCAGATTGTGCGGTCGTGTTGTGGGGCAGCCACATCGCTTCGTCCTGAATTGTGAGGACTTTTCCGAGACGCACTGACTCCTTTCAAAACGGCGTGAGGCAGGCGATTGCACCTGCCTCACGGCGTTTTCTGGTGTCCCTCAGGATCATTCGCGACTAGGCGAACAACTCCTTGATGGGCGTGCCGTCTTCGACCAGTTTGAATGGGCGTTGAAGCGGCGTCATGATCTTCTTGTCCGGGTCGATGCCCAAAGCGTGACAGAAGCTGGCATGCAGGTTCGAGACCTTCACCGGATTGTCCTTCGGCTCGTAGCCGTCTTCGTCCGACGTGCCGACAACCGTGCCACCCTTGATGCCCCCACCCGCCATGAAGCAGGTGAAAACATTCGGCCAGTGATCGCGGCCCGAGTCTTTATTGATCTTCGGCGTGCGGCCGAATTCGCTGAGCATGACGATCAACGTCTTCTTAAGCATCCCGCTATCGGCCAGATCGGTGATCAGCGACGCCAGCGCGGGGTCCATGATCTCGCCATGAGCTTCCATCGCCGGGAAGTTGTTCATGTGCGTATCGAAACCACCGCGGTTGACTTGCACGAATCGCACACCCGTCTCGACAAGTTGCTTTGCCACAAGGCATCCGCGGCCGAACGGAGTGTCGCCGTAACGGTTCAACTGCGACGTCGGAACTTTGTCGAGCTCGAATGCGGCGAGCGCCGGGCTCCGCATCAGAGTCAACGCTTCATCGATCGAAGTCTGGGTCGACTTCAATTCCTTATTCGATGACTTCTCGGCGAAGCGGCCGTTGAACTTTTCGAGCACTTCGAGCCGCTGATTTCCACGAGCCGAAGCAATCCCTTCCGGGAACGACAAGTACGGGTCTTTTTCACCCGGCCCGCCGATGAAGTATGCTTCGCACTTCTGGCCGAGGTAGCTCGCCTTTGGTGCGCGGCCACTGATGGTGACGTAGGCCGGAAGATCGCCGACCTGCTTCTTCTCAGAAGTCACCACCGAACCAAAACCAGGATGCAGCAAGTTAGCGGTCTGGTTATAGCTGGTCTGCAACTGATAGGTGCCTCGACCGTGATCGCCGTTGACGCCGGCGATGGAGCGAACCAACGCACAGTGCTCCATGACCTTCGCGACTTCCGGGAAGATTTGCGAAATCTTGATTCCCGAAACCGACGTGTCGATCGCATCAAACTCACCACCGGTCGGCCGACCGGGCTTCGGATCGAACGTGTCGATGTGCGACATGCCGCCGCCGTTCCAGAAGAAAATGACGTGCTCAGCCGTTGGCGTATGGTCGGTCCCGCCAAACGCGATCAGGTCGCGCATCGAGAAACCGAGGATCGAAGCCAACGACGCCTGCAACACAGCTCGGCGATTCATTTGGTAGTCCAGGCAGCCCATGTCGAGTTCCTTTCTGAAACGGGTTACGTCATGTGGCAGGTTTTCAACCTACCAATTAGAGAATCGAAACGGGCAGGTTGGAAACCTGCCCCACGAGGTCATGGCAAGAAACGGAATTCGTTACAGTTGAGCAGAATCCAACGGAAGTCCGCCATGCCGTCGAACTGGTCTTTCTGAGCGGCGATGATGGCTTTGGCTTCTCGAATTTCATCTGCGGACGGTTCGCGGGTCAGGATCTCACGGTAGGCCAATTTGATGGCTCCGTCGAGGTTCTTTTGCTCGGCCAACACCGCGTGCATCGGCTCGAATTCACCGACGCGGGACGCTTCGTGAATTAACTGGCCGTTGAGCATCATCAACGCTTGTCGCATGTTCGGAGCATGATCGCGGGATTCACCCAGGATTTCTCGATCAGTCTGGCCGAAGACTCGCAGGAAGTGTTCAGGAGCGGCTGGAGAGGACATTCGCAACGATGAGCCGAACTTCGGGTTGTCGTCGAACGTCGCCTTCACATACCGATCGATGTAATCGACGCCCCGACGCTGCGTCTGCATTTGAGCACGCATGCGTTCGGCTTCGATTTCTTCTTTCGACATCACACGCATCTCTTCGACTTCAACTTTCGATTCCTCTTTCTTGGCGTTCGCGAGAACTTTGCCGAAGTCGATCTCGATCCCCTTTTCGAGGTCGAGCCCCGGAGCCGCTTCATCCTTGTCCATCGCTGGGCCGTTCATGGCCATCTTCTGCTCAAACTTCATTGCGGTCAGAGCCAAGCCTTGGCGGCCGGTTCCCGGCTTGACCATCTGAGAGAGCTTCCAAGTGGTCTTCATGTTCTTGCCGGGCGTGTGCTTCACGTCGAACAGGTGCCCGGCGGTGATGATGCTGTCGTACAGCGTCTCGCTGAGCATGCGCCGCATCGGCGTGGCAAGGAACGATTTTTCGAGGTCTTGCTGTTCTTGCTCGGCCAAGCCGTAAACGTGTGCTCGCTGGTAGACTTGGCTGTTGACGATCAGCCGCACGAGTGTTCGGAGGTCGTAGCCGCCGGCCACAAATTCATCGGCGATGAAATCGAGCGTCTTCGGATGACTGGGCGGGTTGTTGTCGCTGAAGTCGTCAATCGGATCGACGATGCCACGACCAATGAGGTCAGACCACGCACGATTCACTAGATTCTTCGCAAAGAACCGATTGCGAGGCGACGTCACTAATTCGGCAAGTTGTGTTCGCCATTCGCTGGTTGTGTACAAGCCCGCCTTGATGTTGAGGTCTTTGGCGTCCTGTTTGGCCTGCTTCGTGATGGCGTCGTCCTGCTTCTTGCCCTTTGCTTTCTGCTCGTTCTCCGAAGCATCGGCCAGCAAGTCATCAACGTCGGAATCTTTCGCACCAGCCTTCGCGAGGAGTGCGTCTTTCTCGGCCTTCTGCTTCGCACGCAAAGCATTGAACCGAGCGATGTATTCTGGCGTTTCGCTGGCGGCAACGGTGTCGAACGGGAAGCTCGGCTTCATGGGCTTCCGCTCGTCCGGCTTGGCCTTGCCTTCCGGCGGCCAGAGCACGGTCGATTGCTCATTTTCCTTAGCGTAGATCGTCCGAGTGAACTGATTCTCGATTCGCTGGGTCTTCCCGAAGTATGCTGCGAAACCGTAGAAATTTTCTTGGGTCCACACATCAAACGGGTGATCGTGGCATTGAGCACACGAGATGCGGACGCCCATGAAGACCTGCGACGTGACGCCAGCAAGGATCATCGGATCGGCATTGTCGCCGAGCACGAACGCGACTTCGGGAGCCGCTCCCGCCTTGCCGTTCGTGGTAATCAGCCGGCGAGACATTTCGTCGTGCGGCATCCCATCGGCGATCGCCTGATGGACCCAGGCCAGCGCCGCTCCGCCGCCATCGGCTTGAGCACGCAGACGAAACATGTCGGCATAAAAGACTGTCCAACGATCGACGAATCGATCATCCGCAATCAGCCGATCGATGATCTCATTCCGCTTGGCAGAACTCTTGTCGGCTTCAAAGACGGCGGCCTCTTCATTGGTCGGGATGCGGCCAACCAGGTCGCAGTACACCCGACGCAAAAACGTCAGGTCATCAACAACGGGCATCGGATCAGCCTTGATACCCCGTTCTTTGTTTTCAAGAGCGAGAACTTTGTCGAGTTCTGTGCCGCTCGTCAGCTTTTTGGCCTGCTCCCGAAAAGCTGCTTCGGCCTTCGGATCGACGGGAGCCTTCTCGACTTTCTTTTGAGCCACTGGTGGTTTTGCCTGAGCGTCAAAATCGCTCAACCCCAAGACACCCAACGACAAACAAACACTCGCGGAAAGAATTGACCAACGCTTCACGGTCAGGCTCCTGTGGTGAAACGGACTCCAAGACCACGTCAAACCCGCAGCACTCTATAAACGTTCGCTGAAATCACAAGCCGAGTTGTGAGTTTCCAGAGCCAAAAATCTGATCGACCGGAACTCCCCGACGTCAAATAGGGGAGTTCAGGCTACGGGATCAATCCCTCCGGGCGATCGAGCCACAGAAAGTGTCCGTGGTCGGCAGTCACAATGACAGCGGTCTCGGTCCAGTTACTGTGTTTCTCCACCCAGTCGGTGATGACTCGAAAGGCTCGGTCGCCGGAATTGACCGCACCGATTGAGTTGTCGAGGTTATTGTCATGGTTGGCCCAATCGACATCACCCGCTTCGACCATCAGCCAGAACCCTTTCTTGTTCTTTCCGAGGACGGTGAGTGCCGCGAAAGTCATGTCGGCCAACGTTGGATTCTCATTGAGATCTGCGGGAGTGTACGACTCAACCTTTCCGGCACGTCCGATTGACGGCTGAAAATCACCGTCAGCCGTCGCGAATGGCAAATGTCCTTTCGCCGCCCCAATGCCAAAGAATCCGAGAAGCCGATGCCCCGACGAGGCGGCTCGCGTAGAGGCGTCCTGCAGCAATTCACGACCGTTGGTTCCAGAGGTTCGCTCCGCGACAACGTACGGACCGCCGTTGGCACAATCGATCGACTTACGGTCGGCTGCTGTTAGCCAAATGTTGCCAGGGACAAAATTCTTTCCCTGACCTTGAGTCTTCTTTTCTGGGTCGCCGGTCTTCGTCGCGGTGTCCCCGTAGCCACCACCGATGAGTACATCGAGCCCTTGCAGCGGCTTGGTAGGATGCGAGCTCGACGGCAGTCCGAGCAGATCGCGAGTCAAATCTTGATAATCGTCTCGATCTACGTTTTGAGCAAACGAGCACGCAGGCGTTGCATGGCTGATCGGGACACTCGTGACCGCTCCAACCGCAAATCCTGCCGCTTGGACCTCATGAGAAACCGTCGGGACATGCTGGCCCGCGTAATCGACGTTGATCGAGTTGTTGTAGCTCTTCACGCCAGAAATCATCGCCTGGGCCGTGTTGGCTGAGTCGGGATACGGGTGCTCTCCTTTCCCTTTGCCGTCAGTCGCGCGACCGGTGAGATAATAGATGTCGTCGCTGGGCGGCGACCACGGAAAAGCGCCGCCCTTCGCGACGTTGTAGCCACCGGGATACTTTCCGCCGGGATTGGTGACGGTCTGCGTATCGACATCGCAATCGGTGCCGTCGTTGAGGGGCGCGACACACATGAATCCAAACTGTGTTGTGCCGTTGGCCGTGTAGTTTTGAAAGTGGGTGCCGGTCCCACGTCCTTCCGAATAGCTGACTCGCCGTTCGTTGTAGATCGCAGCCAATCGAGTTGTCTGCCAATCCATTCCGTCGAAGACCAACAAAATGACGTGCTTTTTGCCGGCCTTGAACGCGGCTCGCTGCAATGCCGCGAGATCGGTTTGGTCACAGTAGTCAGCCGCGAGATTGAGCGTGTTGGACGGAACACGACCGTAGATCGACTTGAGTTTTGCTTCGCTGCGGTACGCGCTGTTCTTGCCGAGATAACAATTGAGATCAACTCCCTCACCCGCTTCCAGAGTTCCAAACGTGTACACCGGAATCAGGCGATTGCTGTGCGTGCCCCATTCCTTGTAGTTCTTGGGATCAACGCCCCAATGAGCAACCGGCGATTGGCCATTCTTGATCGCGGCCGTTTGCAGGTCGTGTAGGTGATCGTCAGCCGAGGCGACAACCGTGACCGTCAGCAGCAGAGACAGACAGAGCAGGCGGATGAGCATGAGGCGAGTTTCTGGTGAGACGATTGAGCGTCGGGGTGGGCAAGTCATGCTGGCGGTCGGGGGCGGTGAAGGCAAGCAAATGCGGCTCGCATTCATGGTGTGATCACGGCGACCGGCCGGGCGTGACCGGCAGCTCGACGGAGTTTCGTTGGTAAGTCGGCGCTTCGGGTGGAGCTTTCCAGAATGTCACCGCGCCGGACTTCACCGCGGTGACCACCGTCCGAGCTTGCGGGCTCCAGTCGAATCCGACGAAGCCGGGTGTGAGACCTTGCAGTACGAACAGTTCGCGTTT
The DNA here is from genome assembly GCA_005798445.1 of Planctomyces sp. Taxonomy (GTDB): domain Bacteria; phylum Planctomycetota; class Planctomycetia; order Planctomycetales; family Planctomycetaceae; genus SXKJ01. The sequence continues at coordinate 15,793 of SYJG01000135.1, read as the reverse complement.
GCGTGCGACATCGGTCAGTTTCACCATGCCATCGAGGCTCGCGGAGAACACGGTTTGGCCCGATTCATCTGTATCCAGCCAACTGATCGGTGCGTCGTGAGTCGCGATGATCTCGGCCTTGTGCGTGTCCAAATCCAAGCGTTCCAGCCAACCGCCGTTGGCCCCCAAGATTAGCGATCGCCCGTCGGTCGAGAACTTCAAAGCCGACGCGCGTTGGAAATTTCCTCCGGTGGGAGACGTCCAAAGCGGCTGGTCGTCGAGCCACTTCGTCGCGGAGCGTTCGGCGGCCGCTGCGTCATTGGCGATCGCGGACGTCGGCCAGTCCGTCTTCCAGAACTCGACATAGCTGCCGTTCCCGCGAGTGATGGACACCGCCAATCGCGAGGCATCCGGCGAAAGTGCCAGCGCGTATCGGTATTGACCATTCGAACGAGGAAAGTCCTCCAACCGGCGACCGGACGAGGAGTCCCAGGCGAACAACTGGGAAGCTTTGGCGATCGCGACGATCCAACGGCCGTCGTGGCTCATCGTGAACTTGTTCAACAACGGCATCTCTGCACAGGTCAGGGTCGCGATTCGATTTCGGTTGGCCACGTCCCACAGTGACAACGCCTCGCGGTTCCAAGTCAGCAAGAGCCGATTGTCCGCCGAGAACTGCACCGGCCGATCGGCGGACGCTTCCGCAGGCCAATCGACGCTGCGACCGGTCGCCGTTTCCGAAAGAGTCATGCGTCCCGCTCCGCTCGATGCCAGCCAGTGGCCGTCCGCAGAAACGACGAAGCGTTCCAACGAGTCACCCTGCGGAGCTGGCCACACGCGCGGTTCGGACGTCAGCCGCACATCCCACTGCTTGACGACCCGATCGTCGCTGGCGGTGATCAGCTTGTCCCCCGCCACCAGCATGTACATCGCCGAAATGCGTTTCGTGTGACCTGACAGCGGCGGTTGTTCTTGACCGGTATCCGCGTGCCAACGCCGGATCACGCCGGAGGCCGAACCGCCCCAGAGTGTCTGGCCGTCCGCGCTGAACGCTACTCGCGACACGCAATCGGTTGGGATCTCCACCGACCAGAGATCGGCAAACGTGCCCGTCTGTTTGACGCGGACATGCCCGCCGCGCCAACGGGACGATTTGGCACCGTCACTGAAGACGACTCGTTGGGCATCGCGCGTGAACGCCACGTCGATCACGCTCGATGTCGCGGCGTTCGGAATTTCGTGCAGCACCTTCTCTTTGTGAATGTCCCAAATCCGCGCGCGGCCGATGCTGCTGTTCGTATCGACGGTCGCAATCGTCGAACGATCCGGGCTGAACACCACTCGATCAATCGCCACGCTGGAAACTTTCCAACGATGAAATTGCTTCTGGTTATGCACCGTCCACAGCGTCAAGAAGCCATCCGTGCTGCCGACGGCCAACGTGAAGCCGGTCACTGAAAAGCCGATGCAGCGACCCTTCGACTGCAACGGCTGACCGGGCACCGTCAGCTCTTGTCCCGTGGCGACGTTCCACAACCGGATGTCGCCATCGCACGTCGCCAAGACTTTGCCGTCGGGAGTAAACGCGGCCGACGGACGGTCGCTGCTAATCGGCCGCTGCTTGGGAGGGGAGATTTCCGGTCCCTTGAGAATGAAGCGATCCGTTCGACGCTCCACATCCCAAACCACGATGCTGCCGTTGTTGCCACACAGCACCAGCCACTTGCCGTCGGGTGAGGGCATCGCGTCCGTGACCGGTCCCATCGCCGGGTCCAGAGTCCAGTCCTCACGATGGCAGCCAGCCCACAAATGAAACCACTCGAACCCGCGCCGATCCGGCATCCCCACCAGCGGACGATGCCGGCTCAACAACTCATCCGCCGCCGACACGCGCGAATCGCGCAGGTAGCGATCCGCCAACAGCATCTCCGAGGTGTACGTCGAAAACTCGGCCGTGCTCTTCTGCCGCCCCGCTTCGTCCCGCTGCTTGTCCGCTTCGAGCTTCTGCCGCTCGGCTTCGGTTTTCTGAGTCTCGGCCAACGCGCGCTGAGCCTCGGCTTTGTTCCGCTCTTCCACGATCACGGCCTGCTGCGCCGCCAGTTCGTCGCGTTTCCGAACCACTTCATCGCGCTGCGTCGCAGTCTCATCGCGTTGCCTTTTCAGGAGCAGACTCTGTGTCTCGGTTTCCGACAACGACACACTGAGCTTCGCGTTGAAGAACAGACTCAAGCCCAGCACGAGCAGCGCGGTGAGCGCGGTGCCGACCAGCGCGACCGCCGGTCCCGGATGGCGGTTCATCCACCGCGCTGAGCGTTCGATGACGCCGATCGGTCGAGCGGTGATCGCCTCGCCGTCCAAAAACCGCCGCAGGTCATCGGCCAGTGACTCGGCCGAGACGAATCGTTTGCGCGGCTCCTTTTGCAGACACTTCAAGCAGATCGTTTCGAGATCGCGCGGCACCTTCGGTTGCAGCGAACGGGGCGTGACCGGCTCTTGCGTTTTGAGTTGCTCAATCGTGTCGGCGAAGTTCGCACCACGAAACGGTGGGTGGCCGGTGAGCGCCTCGTACAAGATCGCTCCCAAGGAATAGATGTCGGCCGGAGCACCAATCGGCCCGGCCCCGGCCGCTTCCGGAGCCATGTAGCTGGGCGTCCCCATCACCGCGCCCGATTGCGTCATGCTGATCTCCTGCCCCAGCAACTTCGCCAAGCCGAAGTCCGCGATCTTCAGCTTCGGCACGTCGGACAACGTGCGATCCGAATCGTCGCGCCGCGCGACGGGAATCGGCGCGGCAACCAATTGCAGTTCAGGCGAGCGGGAGGGCGTTAGCCCCCCGGTGGGCTGGGTTGCTTCACGAACCACCAGGGGGCTGACGCCCTCCCGAACGCCAGCGTCGTTCGACTGCGGCATCGGCGATCGCGCCGATGTCGGAGTGACGTTCTCTCGCTGGCTGCTGCCGACCACCGGCAACTCATTCGCATCGAGCCGTCGCGACGCGCTGTTTGCTTCGGTCAGCAACACGTTCGCCGGTTTGAGATCGCGATGTACGACCCCTTGCTCGTGAGCGTGTTGAATTGCGCGAGCCAGGGTTTCCATCAGCGCCGCCGCTTCGCGCGGTGCCTGCGGGCGACCATCCATCCAGCGAGCCAGAGTTCCGCCGCCGACGTACTCCATCGCGAGGTACGCATGACCGTCGTGCTCGCCGACGTCATAGACTTGGACGATGTGCGGATGCTGCAACCGTGCGGCGGTCTCGGCCTCGCGACGGAATCGTAGCCGCTCTTCAAAGCTGGCCAATTCACCGGCCAGGATCATCTTCAACGCGACCAATCGCTTCAGCCGCACCTGCCGAGCGAGATACACAACTCCCATTCCGCCGCGACCAAGCTCTGACAGAATTTCGTAGCCGAACCGTCCGTTGGGCAGGTTTTCAACCTGCCGCTCACTCGACGTTGTGGGCGTCGCCGACCCGGCTGGCTCGGCAGGTTGAAAACCTGCCCCACGATCCGTGATCGACACCGATCCATCCTCCAACGCCGCGAACCGATGCCGGTAATCGCCGCGCTGCACCGACTCACCACGCTGACGGCGATAGAACACATCCAACTCGATCAACTCGCGCAGCAAATCCGCTTGCTCAGCGAGCGGCACTCGCGCGACGTAGTCCTCCAACGTCGGCGCTCGGCCGTGCTGCCACGCCGACTCGAATTCATCACACAACGCCTCTTGCCGCTGCCGAGCATCCCAGCGCGTGGAGTTCGCCGGACGAGGCGTCGGTGTCGGAGGCAGAAGATCAGTCGTCATCGACAGAACCCTTCTCCCAAATCTCGCGGATCATTTGCAGCTTGCGCTCGATCGTGCGCGGAGCGACCGTCAGTCGCTCGGCGATTTCGTCATTGGTGTAACCTTCCATCTTGGCCAAGGCGATGGTCCGCAAGATTTCATCCGGCAACTTTTCCAACAGCGATCGAGTTTCCTCGGCGACCTCACTGGCGAATTCGGGAGTCGGTTCCGGCCCCACGACTTGATCGAAGCCCGTCGGCTGTGAGCCGTCCTTTCCCGCGTTCTTGAAGACCGACTCGCCGGATACCTGCCCGCCGCCGCGCTTGGCCGCCTGCTGATCGCGCCATTGATGAGCCGCCTTGCGCGCCGTGATCGTGACCAACAACTTCCACAAGTTGTCGCGATCGTTCAGTTCCAAGAACCGGCCTTGTTCGACGCCGCGAAAGAAACTGTCGAACGCGCTCAGCGCGACATCCTCTTCATCCGCCACACGTTTGGTCGCGTCGCGCAGCTTCACGCGAGCCAATCCGACCAGCCGCCGAAAGTACCGCTCCCACAACGGCCGCGCCGCCGCCGGATCGCCCGCCTTCAATTGTTCCAACCACAGGCTGACTGAATTGCCGTCGGACATGCGAGTGCTCTCAAGAGCGAATGACGAAGTTGCGACAGTCTTTCAAAAATGTCTGTCGGGTTCCACCACGATCTTGGCATTACCCCACCAACAGCGATCCAACGCGACGCATGTTGCGACGCGAGCGAACGCTCAATCACCCCGAAGGCGAGCCATTTCGGCCGTCTTTCAATTTCCAGGAGACTGAACCATGAACGTCAAAACCAACCTCAAGGCCGGACCCTCATCGCAGATGAAGCGAATCGTCATTCTGAAAAGCAGCACCGCCGGCAACTAACGAGCCTACCGTGCCCCCGTCCCTTCCCAGCAATCCAACGCGACGCATGTTGCTACGCGGACGAACGCTGCCTCACCCCGAAGACGAGCCATTTCGGCCGCCTTCCCCATTCCCAGGAGATTGAACCATGAACGTCAAAACCAACATCAAGGCCGGACCCAGCACGCAGATCAAGCGAAACGTCATTCTGAAGAGCAGCACAGCCGGCAACTAACGAGCCTACCGTGCCCCCGTCCCTTCCCAGCACTCCAACGCGACGCATGTTGCGACGCTGACGAACGCTGCCTCACCCCGAAGACGAGCCATTTCGGCCGCCTTCCCCATTCCCAGGAGATTGAACCATGAACGTCAAAACCAACATCAAGGCCGGACCCAGCACGCAGGTTAAGCGATTCGTCATTCTGAAGAGCAGCACCGCCGGCAACTAACGAGGCAACCGAGTCGCCGTCCCACCGACGCGAGGTCAGAGGACGGCTGAGGCCGATTCGCACATTTTCAAAATTCCGGTTCTCTGCCTTCCGTGTTGAATTGACGGAGGTCTCACGCAAAGACGCAAAGACGCAAAGAATGAGAATTCCAAGGAGTTCAACGCTTTGCGTCTTCGCGCCTTTGCGTGAGCCTTATTCGACAAATCCGTTTTTCAACAGGAATGGCGGGGAACTCAAAATTCCCTGTCGGGTTCCGGACGTGGTTCGGCATTGCCAGAGTGTCAGCCAATCCAAAGCGGGGCTGACACCCCTCACTCCAAAGGGCCGAATCATGTCCATGACCTTCTTTCGCACGATCCGTTCTTTGAAGGCCGATCGACCCAAGCGGCGGCCGATGGCGGTGTTGCTCGCGCTGCTGCTTTCCGTTTGGGGCGGCTGGTTTTTGGCCGGTCGAGTCACTGTTTACGAAGTGACGACGACAGCTCGGCTGGAATCGCGGTCGCAGTCGCATCCGGTGGCCGTGAAGTTGGCCGGGCAAGTCGTTGAGACGCGACTCGCTCTCGGCCAAGTCGTCCGTGAAGGGGATGTGCTGGTCGAACTCGATTCGGAGGCGGATCGGTTGGCTCTGGCCGAACGGCAAGCGGCTCGGCGAGCCGTGCAATCGAAGCTCACTGCGGTCGCGGGAGAACTTGCTGCCGAAGAAACCGCGCTCCAGGCCGAGGCCGCCGCGCGAGAGGCCGCTGTCCGCGAGGCTCAAGCGGAACTCGTCACTGCGGAAGTCAAAGCCAAGTTCTCCGCCGAGCGACTGGTCGCCGACAAAGAACTTCGTCGTCGCGGTGCCAACACGGACTTCGATCTCAAGAAGTCGCTCGAAGAAGTCGAGCTGTGCCAAACGCAGATCGTGACGCTCGGCCGAGGCATCGAACGGCTCAGCCGCGAACGCCAAGTTCAGGAATCGGCGTGTCAAACTCGGATCGCCAAGCTGAAAGGCACGGCGATCGAATTGACCGGCCAAATGGAAGTCGAAGACGCCGCGATTGCTCGCTTGCAGCACACCATCGACCGTTGCATCGTGCGATCGCCCGTCTCCGGTCGCATCGGCGATCTGGCCGAGATTCGCCCCGGCTCAGTCGTGAAAGCGGCCGACAAACTCGCGTCGATCATTCCCGATGCGGAACCGCGAGCGATCGCCTTCTTTCCCGTCGCCGCCGTCGGTCGCTTGAAGCCCGGCCAACCCGTGCGATTGCGTTTGGACGGTTTCCCATGGACGCAATACGGCATGTTGTCCGGAACGGTCGCCAACGTTGGCACCGAACCGATCGAGGGTCGCGTGCAAGTCGAACTCTCTCTGCCGCGCGACATGGTCACTTCGATCCCCATCGGTCACGGTCTGCCCGGCGCGGCCGAAGTCGCCGTCGAGCAAATCTCCCCCGCCGAATTGGTCCTGCGCGCCGCTGGCCAATGGTTGCAGCCGAAACGCGAGCCGGTATCGTCCGTGGCCGTCGCCGCGAAATGACGAATGACCCGCGAAACCAACTTGGCGAGCCGGGCGGCGTCAGCCCCCGGACCATCCACGAAACGGTTCATGTCCGGGGGCTGACGCCGCCCGGCTCGCTGACACAGGCGCAAGAAACACACCATGTCTCGACGTTGGCTGATCCCTGAAGTCATCCAAACGTCGGCGATGGATTGCGGGCCGGCGACGCTGAAATGTTTGCTGGAGGGTTTCGGCATACCGGTCAGCTACGGCCGACTGCGCGAGGCGTGTCAGACTGACGTGGATGGCACGTCCATCAATGTGCTCGAAGAAGTCGCCGGACAGTTGGGCCTGGATGCCCAGCAGATCATGTTGCCGGCGGACTTCGTGCTGCTCGACGAGGCCGAGGCATTGCCGGCCATCGTGGTGATTCGCAATCCCGATGGGATGCCGCATTTCGTATTGGCCTGGCGACGGCATGGCCCGGTGATGCAGTTGATGGACCCCGGCACCGGCCGCCGCTGGGTCAGCACGCAGCGCTTCGCTCAAGACTTGTTCGTCCATGCTCAACGCATTCCGGCGGCGGCTTGGGAAGAATGGGCGCGCGGCGAAGGCTTCTTGAAACCGCTGACCGCGCGGCTGAAATCGCTGGGCCTCGGACGCCACGCTTCGCGATTGATCGACACCGCGCTGGCCGCTCCCGGTTGGCGAGCGTTGGCCGCGCTCGATGCGGTCACACGGTTGACACACTCGCTCGTCGATTCCGGCGGAGTCGCGAAAGGCAACGCCGCGCGGAAGATTCTGGAAGCGTTCGTCGTGGGGCACGTTTCCAACGTGCCTGTCCATCAACAACCAGCCGGGCACGTTGAAAACGTGCCCCACGTCCCTGATCCGTTCTGGTCCGCTCGGCCCGCGCCGTCGGATGCGGACGGCAACGAACAACTTGAGATGCGAGGAGCTGTGCTGGTGCGAGTACACGGCCGCCGTGAAGTTTCCAACGCTGACGACGGCGATTCGGAAAAAGACTCCGGCCCGCTTGCCGCCGACCGAACACACTTGAACCCGGAACTCGCGGCCGCGCTCAACGAGCCGCAGGTCTCAACCGCGAAGCAACTGTGGCGGCTGATGGGCGGCGGCGCGACGTTCGGCTTGCTGCTGCTCGCGATGTTGCTCGGCGCGCTCGCGACGACCGAAGTGCTCGAAGGCTTGCTGCTGCGCGGGTTGTTGGATGTCGGACGCAGCTTGACGTTGATCGAACAACGCCTGCTCGCCGTCGGAGCGTTCACTCTGCTCGGCGTGGGCGTCATCTTCTTCGAGCTGCGCGCGGCCGGAGCGTTGAATCGCTTGGGGCGTCGCATCGAGACGGCCTTGCGGGTCGAGTTCCTGCGCAAGATTCCGAGGCTGCACGATCGCTATTTTCAAAGCCGCCCGGTGTCAGACATGGCCGAGCGAAGTCATTCGCTGCATCAAATCCGCACGTTGCCGAAATTGTTCGGGCAGATGCTGCGCTCGGCGCTGGTGCTGCTGTTCACGGTCGCGGCGATCGCGTGGGTCGATCCGTCGGGCGTCGTCTGGGCTGCGTTGGCCGCCGTGAGCGCGATTGGAATTCCACTGCTCTGCTTGCCGCTGCTGCAAGGACTCGACTTGCGGGCACGCACGCACGACGGCGCGCTGAGCCGATTTTATCTCGACGCCTTGATCGGCTTGAACGCGATCCGTTCGCACGGAGCCGCGACCGCCGTCCGTCGCGAGCACGAAGGTTTGATGGTCGAGTGGGCCAAGGCCGCTCAGAAATTGTTGTGCTGGTCCATCGCCATCGAGGGCCTGCAATCCGTCGTCGGCACGTTGCTGGCCGTGACTCTGCTGATGCGCCATTCGGGCACCGCCGTGGAAATGAGCGGCGCGCTGCTGCTGGCCTACTGGGTGCTGAACCTGCCGACGCTGGGCGAGCAACTCGCCATGCTGATCCGTCAAGTCCCCTCCGCCCGCAACGCCACGTTGCGCGCGTTGGAACCGCTTGGCGCGCCGGAGGAAAGTAGCCCTGTCGCTCCGCGACAGGATCAGCCGAACGTGTCAACGGCGTTCCATTCACAATCGAAGGCAACCGCACCATCGGCTTTCCTGTCGCGGAGCGACAGGGCTACGGGCATCACGCTCGACTTCCAAAACGTCACTGTGCGAGCCGGTGGGCAGACGATTCTGCACGACCTGACGCTGAGCATTCCGGCTGGCAGTCATGTCGCGATTGTCGGCGCGTCGGGATCGGGCAAATCAACATTCGTGGGCCTGCTGCTCGGCTGGTATCGCGCGGCTGAGGGGAAAGTGCTCGTCGATGGCGAACGGCTCGACACCGCGCGACTCGATCAACTGCGAGTCGAGACCGCGTGGGTTGATCCCGCCGTGCAACTTTGGAATCGCTCGCTGATCGACAATGTTTTGTACGGCCAATCGGCCTCGCGATTGAGCGAACTTGGCCCGGTTCTGGAACGCTCGGACCTGACCAGCGTGCTGCGCCGATTGCCGGACGGAATGCAAACCGTGCTCGGCGAAGCGGGAGGCCGACTCTCTGGCGGCGAAGGTCAGCGAGTGCGATTGGCTCGCGCGTTCGCTCGCGAGGGGACGCGGCTGGCGATTCTCGATGAACCGTTCCGTGGACTCGATCGGGGCCAGCGTGGCGAGCTGTTGCTGCGTGCTCGCGAACACTGGCGCGGTGCGACACTGCTCTGTGTCACGCACGATGTCGGCGAGACGCTCGACTTCGAGCGTGTGCTGGTCGTCGAAGCCGGCCGAGTGATCGAGGACGCGCCGCCGCGCGAACTTGCCGCGCGGCCCGATTCGCAGTTCCGCAAGCTGCTCGACGCCGAAGTCGCGGTGCGCGAGGGGCTATGGACCGACGCCCGCTGGCGACAAACGTGGCTGTGCGACGGACAGTTGGAAGAAGTCGCCCCACAACAACTTAAACTCAGTGAGCCGGTGGTCGTTAGCCCCCGGACAAACAACGTCGAGAATTCGTCCGGGGCCTAACCGGGATTATTCATGGGAGGTAATTAGCACGACGCGCAAGTGAGTGGCATGCACCGAGATCACTCGCTTGCGCGTCGTGCTAATTTCGTAACACACTGCTTCGAATTTCCCCCGACCCATGAATCATCACACCTAACGGCCGCCGGCTCGCCGATCAAACGTCAAAATGTCCGAAACCATCTCACAACACGCTTGGCCATCGTCCCGCCACTTCGAGGCGGTCGAGTCACTCGCGCGCCGTGCGGACTTGCAGGTCGCGGATCGCGAGTCGATCTCCGGGTCGTGCAGCGTCGAATCGGCAGCGGAGTGGTTGGAACTCGAAGCGGAGCCGGTCGCGGTGCCGTATGGGCAAGTCGAAGAGTTCGTGTGGCGAGCGGCTCCGGCCGTCGTGAGATTACCACCGACTGCCGGTCAGGAGACCGGCATCGTGCTGTTGATCGCGAGCAACCGCGAACGGGTGACGTTGCTCTCGCCGAATCTGGAACTCGTGCGTTGTTCGACTGCGGAACTTGTCTCGCTGCTGCGCGGTTCGGTCGAAGCTCCGCACGAGCAGGCGTTGCAACAACTGCTGACGGATGCGGGCTTGGCCACTCAGACTAGGCCGACTTACCAGCCAGGGAGTGCGGCCGAAGACCCCTCGCTGGCGCGTCGGGCTAGTGTGCGCGATCGCGCGGCGCGACAGGCGTTGCTCGATGGGCTGTTGGCTCAAGAGACGGTCGAGGCGGGTTGGCTGTTGCGTTCGGCGGGGGAGACGCCGGTGGCGTCGCAGGTGCGGGAAGCTCGGCTGCCGTGGTTGCTGGGCGGAGTTGTGCTGACCCATGCGGTGGAGTTCGCGTTGTTCTCGGCGGCGTGGGGGCTGATGGGCTGGATGGCTCTGCAAGGTCGCATAGAGCCGGGGTGGTTGCTGGCTTGGGCGTTGTTGCTGCTGTCAGTGCTGCCGTTTCGATTGTTGATGACGTACCTCAGCGGGCGGCTGTCGATTCAAGCGGGGACGCTGCTCAAGCGGCGTCTGTTGTTCGGAGCGTTGCGGCTCGACCCGGATGAATTGTCGGCGAAAGGAGCGGGGCAATTGCTCGGCAGCGTGATCGAATCGGAAGTGGTCGAGCACACCGCACTGGCCGGCGGTTTCCTGAGCCTGACCGCGCTGGTGGAGTTGCTGTTGGCGGCGGTTGTGCTCGCGAGCGGGGCGGGCGGCGCGTGGCATGTGGTCGTGCTCGTGGCGTGGATCGCGGTCGGAGCGTGGTTGGCTCGATCGCTGATTCGCCGCCGATCCGCGTGGACGACGCAGCGGTTGGATCTGACTCACAACTTGGTCGAACATCTGGTCGGACATCGCACGCGATTGGCTCAGCAACCGCGCGAGCAATGGAACGCCGGCGAGGACGAAGCGCTCGACAAGTATTTGAGCGCGTCACAACGACTCGATCAGGTGACGATGACACTGCAAGTGCTCGTGCCGCGAGGCTGGTTGCTGATCGGCCTGCTGGGCTTGGCTCCAGCGTTCGTGCGCGGCGGAGCATCCTCGACCGGCCTGGCGATCGGAGTCGGCGGCGTGCTGATGGCCTACAAAGCGTTCCGCAGTCTGACCGGCGGCTGGGAACAACTCGCGGCGGCGTTCATCGCGTGGCGCGAAGTGCAACCGTTCTGGCAAGCGGCGAACCGTGTCGAACCGATCGGGAGACCGGAAAGTATCCCTCACGCTCCGCGTGAGGACAGCCGAGCGATCGCTGCGGCGGATCTGGAACGCGATCCCAACGCTGAGAGCGGCGAGACCGTGCGACCTCTGCCGACGATGTTCGACGGACATTCCACGTCAACTCCCGATTCGGCTCGTCACGCGGAGCGTGACGGCTACGTTCTGGCCGCTCACGATTTAATCTATCGCTATCCGGGGCGAGCCGAACCGGTGTTGTGCGGCGTCGATCTGATGATTCGGCAGGGCGACCGCATTCTGTTGCAAGGTTCGTCGGGCGGAGGCAAATCGACGTTGGCGGCGTTGCTCGCGGCGAGCCGCGTGCCAGATTCGGGCCTGCTCTTGCTGCGCGGTTTGGATCGCGCGACGCTGGGCGCGGCGAATTGGCGGCGACGAGTCGTGATGGCTCCGCAGTTTCATCACAATCATGTGCTGATCGGGACGCTCGCCTTCAACCTGCTGATGGGCCGAGCCTGGCCGCCATCCGCGGAAGACGTGGCCGAAGCCGAACGCTTGTGCCGAGCCTTGGAACTCGGCCCGCTGCTGGATCGGATGCCCGCCGGCCTGTTCCAAATGGTCGGCGAGACCGGCTGGCAACTCAGCCACGGCGAACGCAGCCGCATGTTCATGGCTCGCGCGCTGCTGCAAAAGGCGGACGTGATCCTGCTCGACGAAAGCTTCGCCGCCCTCGACCCAGCGACGCTGCAACGCACGCTGGAATTGGTCCTGCATGAAGCCTCAACGCTGCTGGTCATCGCGCATCCGTAGGTCAGCCTTTCCAGGCTGACCCGTCGCGGCATCGACGTCGATGAAGCGTTCGTGTCAGCCTGGAAAGGCTGACCTACAGTCGATTCCAAATTTCTTGAAATTCTTCTGTCGGGTTCTGCGCGCCGTTTGGCATTACCCGTGTGGAAGCAAACGCTCAAACAAACCAACCTGAAGCCGACTCGCTTCCACCGGCTTCGAGTCTCGAAAGGAACCCGATCATGCAAGTCCGAACGAACGTCAAAGCCGGTGGATTCACCCTCAACCACAACCAGACGAAGGCCCAGCCGGCCCGTCGCTCGCTGACCGTCAAGACCGACGTCAAGGCGGGACTGCGCTACATCAAGCGTTCGAAGACCACAGAAGCGACCTAGTCTGAGCAAACCAATCTTCGGTCCAACGATGCGGAGCTGGCGTCAATCCTTTCGAGTCCTCATCTCGGAGGTCTGACGCCCTCCGCTCGCCGGATTCACGCACTCCGGGAGATTGAGATGTTGGCCACGACTCACCGCCACACGGTTCTGGAAACGACCGCTTGTGAATTGTTCGAGCAGGCCGGCAACTCCTTTCAGCGCGGCGAGTGTCATCGGTCGCGAGTACTTGCGACCCGCGCGCTGCGGTTGTTCGAGGCGGAGTCCGGTTCCAATCATCCGGATGTCGCCAACGTGCGGAATCTGCTGGGCCAGATCGCCACGGAGTTGGGCGACAACGCGACCGCTCGCGAACAGCACGCGCGAGCCGTGCGCATAACGCGCCGCTGGCAGTCGCATCCCGACGTGGCCCGCATCTTCGCTCAAGCGGTTTGCCAGCTCGCGAACGCGGAGATCAATCTCGGTCACTTCGACCAAGCTCGCGCGACCGCGCTGGGCGGACTGAAGATCGCGCGACGGACGCTCGGCCGCGACGATCCCGATGTTGCGTCGCTGCACAACGTCATCGGCATCGCCGGGAAGTATTCTGCACGGTTCGCCGAAGCGCGCCGCCACTATCTCCGAGCGTTGACGATTCTCGAACAACAACTCGGCGGCGGTCACGCCGACCTGGCGTCGATCTATCACAACCTCGGCGGCCTGGAACATGCGGCCGGCAATTTCGCAGTGGGCGAATCGTTTGCGCGAACGGCCGTCGTGATCCGCAGAGCAGCACTCGGCCCGAATCATCCGCATGTCATCGCCGACGAATGCGCACTGGCTGGAGTGCTCGATGGACTTGGCCGCTTCGAGGAATCGCTGCCGATCTATCGCCGCGCACTGCGTTACTGGCGTCGCCGGCACGGGGCCGAGCATTACGAGATCGCCGTGAACCTCAACAACCTCGCCGCGATTCATCACGCGCGCGGCCGGCTGGCCCTCGCCGAGCGGCTGTATCAACGCGCGCTGAAAATGAAACGCCGATTGCTCGGCGATCAACACCCCGACGTCGGTTTGACGCTGCACAACGTCGCCGTGCTGGCGGACGACCGCGGAAATCGTCGGGCTGCCGAAGCCGCAATCACGGAAGCTCTGCGAATCTTCCAGTCAGCGTGCGGAGCGGCTCACCCGCACACGTTGGATGCGCATCGGCTGCACGAGCAGTTGCACGCGACGCGGTGATTCGCGTGGATGGGCTGGCGTGAGTGCTGAAGAGATTCTGAAAGACTGAGCCGCTGTGCATCCGCGTTGACCAATTCATGCCAAGATCGGATGGATCGGAGTACCTTCGCAGATGGTCAGCGGGCGGCCAAGATTGTCGGGCAACTGCAAATGCGGATCGACGCCGAGGCAGTGATAAATCGTGGCGGCAAGGTCTTCGGGCGAGGTCGGATTGTTGGCGGGATACGCGGCAAAGCGATCACTCGAACCATGAACGATTCCGCCCCGAATGCCTCCACCCGCGAGGACAGACGTGAAACAACTCGGCCAATGATCACGGCCGTCGCGGCCAGCACCGGCTCCGCCGACGACCCCTTGGCCGACGCGCGGCGTGCGGCCCATCTCGCCCGTCCAGACGATGAGCGTCTCGTCGAACATCCCGCGTTCTTGCAGGTCGTCCAGCAATGCGCTGAAGGCTTGATCGGTGACAGGGCACAGCCGCGTTTTCAAGTCGATGAAGTTGCGATTGTGCGTGTCCCAGTAGACGCTGACATTCGTGATGCCGTCGTTTGGCCAAAAGACCGTGACGAACGGCACGCCCGCCTCAACCAACCGCCGCGCTTGCAGCACCGATTGTCCGTGTGGGTTCATGCCATAGCGTTCGCGGACAGATTGTGGTTCGCGAGACAGATCAAACGCCTCCACCGCACCGCGTGACGACAACAGCGTGAAGGCTTGGTCGTAATGGCTGCGAGCCGCCGCGATGTTCGCGTGACCTTCGAGCATTCGCAGTTGCTGGTCGAGGTCGCCAAGCAACTCGCGGCGACGATTCGACCGGGCTTCGGGGACGTCGGCGTGCAACGAAAAATCTCCGACCTTGTAGTCGGGCTTGCTGCCATCGGCGTCGATGCGCATTGGGTTCAACGTCGGTCCCAGCCAGCCAGCTCCTTGGCCGTGTGACTCTTCGACAAATCGCGGCGCACCGTTGGGAACAACTGGCATCATCGAAACGAACCGCGGCAAAGGCCCGCGTCCGTGCCCCATTCGTGCCACGACGGAACCAATGCTCGGCCAATCATCTGGCAGCGGAGCACCGCGACGTGGAACACCGCGGCCGGTCAGCGGAAAATGTGTGGCGGTAGTGTGATCGACGTCACCGTGAGTCATCGATCGGATGATCGCCAATTTGTCAGCTCGCTGGGCCAATTGCGGCAGGTGCTCACAGATTTGCACCCCCGAAAGTTTCGTCGCGATTGGTTGGAACTCACCGCGATACTCGACCGGAGTATTCGGCTTCATGTCCCATGTGTCCTGCTGAGCCGGGCCGCCCCACATGAAAAGGAAGATGCACGCCTTTGCCCGCGGTTGTGTTTTGTTGGTCGACACCGGTTCTGCTCGCGCGGCAGCCTGCGCTTGGAACCATAGCGGTAAATCGAGTCCTGCCAGACTCAACGCTCCTGCACGCAGCACCTCACGTCGCCGCATCGGCGCGGAGGTCAAGCAGTCTCGGCAAGCGGTAGAAGCAAATGCGTTCATTGCAAGCCAAAATACGACGATCTTCCGTGGCAATCAAGACGGCTGCGTTGACAACTCAAACGATGCCCGAATATACCTTCGCCGCTTCGGAATCTGCGTAAATCCTCGAACATCGACCGTGTTGACCATTCGACGCTGGCGTCAGTATCGAGGCTCAAATTGTCTGCGGCAGCGAGCTGCGGTATTTCCCGAATTTCAATTTGTTGGAGGTTGCCATGAAGGAGGTCGTTCGTGGTTAAGTTGCGATTGCGAGATAACGAGAAGATTCAAGACGCGGTGAAGCGGTTTCGAAAGTTGGTGGAACACGCTGGAATCAAGAAGGAAATGCGCCGCCGCGAGTATTACGAGAAGCCGAGTGAAATTTCTCGCCGTAACCGCCGTCGAGCTGAACGCCGCGCGCGACTGGCTCGTTTGAATCCGAACGGCACGACGACCACAAACTCCATGACCGGTCCGTAATCTGAATCCTGGACTGTCGTCGGATTTGCCAAAATACCAAAGCAACAAAAAAAAGCACCCGTCCAAAAACGGGTGCTTTTTTTCGTTGGTGATCAACTTCAAAAGACCGAACGGCGAAAACTACTCGTCATCGTCGTCCTCTTCCTCCTCTTCTTCCTGTTCTTCTTCCT
>SYJG01000134.1 GCA_005798445.1 Planctomyces sp. | reverse complement strand
CAGCAATGTCTGCAGTCGCATCCTGGAACTCCCCGGTCGAAATGATTGTCGTCAACAACATCATTCCTATCAGAGATCACTCCAGGATGCTTCTCTCCTTCGTTCACACGCTGTTCACTCACAGATTCTGCTGAGGAACCTGAAATCAGAAGCATCAAAACAACGAACGACTTTGAATCCGGGGAGAATTCCATGCGACGATTCGCCTATTGGTGCTTGACGATCGGCCTATTCAGTTTTGGTTCGATAGTTCTCTCTGCCGCCGAATTCGATCCCGCGAAGCTCGGCAAAATCCGCGAGCGGATGCAGGCGTTCGTCGATCAGAAGGTGATTGCCGGCGCGGTCACCGCCGTTGGCTCGAAAGACGGGCTCGCGCATCTCGAAGCGGTCGGGCTGCAAAAGATCGAGACCAAGCAACCGATGCCGAAGGACGCGTTGTTCCGTATCGCGTCGATGACCAAGCCGATCACCGCGATCGGCATCATGATCCTGCAAGAAGAAGGAAAACTCTCAGTCGATGATCCGGTCGAGAAGCACCTACCGGAGTTTCGTGGTCAGCGGATCGTCGCGTCACGCGAGGGGGACGGCGTGACGCTCAAGAAGCCGTCGCGAGTCATCACGCTGCGTGACTTGTTGACGCACACTTCTGGCTTGCCGGGAGGATTTCCGGCGGGACTCGCGGACTTGTATCAGACGCGACAGCGGACGCTGGCCGAGGCGGTGCTGGTCAGTTCGCAACAGCCGCTCGACTTTGAGCCGGGAAGCAAGTGGTCGTACTGCAACTCCGGCATCGACACGCTCGGCCGCATCATCGAGGTCGCCTCCGGCCAATCGTTCGAAGAGTTCATGGCGGCTCGCATCTTTCGTCCGCTGGGGATGAACGACACCGCCTGTTTTCCGACCGAGCAACAGTCGCCGCGCATCGCCGGCTTGTACGACTCGAAGGATGGCGAACTGATCGTTGCGAATCGGCCAATCGTTGGACCGGCGACGGGAGCCAAACATCCGATTCCGGCGGGAGGGCTGTACTCGACGGGGGCTGATCTGGCGAAGCTGTATCAGGCGATGCTCAACGCGGGGCGACTCGGCTCAACGAAGATCCTTTCGCCGGAAAGTGTGCTGACGATGACCAAAGTGCAGACCGGCGATCTGGCGTGCGGCTTCGTCCCTGGCATGGGTTTCGGATTCGGTTGGGCGGTCGTCAAAGAGCCGCAAGGAGTCACCGCGATGATCTCGCCCGGCACCTTCGGACACGGCGGAGCGTTCGGGACTCAGGGTTGGATCGATCCCAAGCAAGATCTGTTCGTGATCCTGTTGATCCAGCGAGTCGGGCTGCAAAACGCCGATGGCTCCGATTTGCGCCGTGAGCTACAACAACTCGCGGTGGACGCGATCAAACGCACCCCGTAGCCTGACTCTCCGAGTCGGGCCGTTTCTCTCAGAATGCCCGACTCGGAGAGTCAGGCTACGAAATTCTCGGACAGCCTCTGAAAGGCACGTCGATGCGCTCTTCGCTGATGGTTTTGAGTTTGACCATATTGGCAACGAGCCAGCTCACGGCTCAAGACAAGTACGCCCCGGCGAGGACGTTTCTCGGCGCGTCCGAGTGCGTGAAGTGTCACTTCAGCGGACTGCCGAAAGCGGAAGACGCGAACTCGGCGGCGCTTGAGGTGCTTGGCTTCACCGGGCTGGTCAACGACAGTTGGGTCTTGCTCGACGAGTTGAAGACGTGGGCCAATCAGGACAAGCACGCGCAGGCTTTCACGTCGCTGCTCAACGAGCGTTCGCAACGCATGGGTAAGCTACTGGGGGTCGAGGAGATCCATCGCGACAAGCGATGCTTGGCGTGTCACACGGGATATCCGCTCGCGGCGATGGGGGGCGATCCGCATTTGATGCCGGCCGAGCTGGTCAAGAATTTGAAAGTCTCGCAAGGGGTGAGTTGCGAGGGCTGCCACGCTCCGTCGGGAGACGTGACGACCGATGCCAGGAAAGTCTCCGGCTGGTACATGCCGCACGCTCAGAAGGAGCCGTGGCGGTTTCTGTCGGAGAAGGACAAAAGCGAGAAGTTCGGATTCACGAGCATCCGGTCGGCGTCGGCTCGTGCGAGAATGTGCCTGTCGTGTCACCTCGGCAACGCGGCCGAGGGAAGAATCGTCACGCACGAAATGTACGCTGCAGGACATCCGCCGCTACCGGGATTTGAACTCGCCAGTTTTGCGGCTCAGATGCCCAAGCACTGGCGCGACTTCGATAAGAAAGCGGACGGCGTGCGAACGGAGTTCCTCGAAAAGAGCGCTGACGACAGCTACGCCCGCTCGTCGTTCAAGCCGGACAATCTGCATGAGACCAACAGTGTCCTCGTTGCTGCGCTCGTCGCGTTCAGTGAGAACGTGAAGCTCACGGCGGCTCTCGCGGACGAGCAGTCGAAGACTCCCGTCGCGAAACCGGATTGGCCGGAGCTCGCGCAGTTCGAGTGCTTCGCGTGCCACCACGATTTGAAGGACCGCAGTTGGCGACAACGTCGCACGTTGCGTGGCACCCCCGGCCGGCCGCTGTTGCGAGCGTGGCCAATCACACTGGCAACGCTGTCCGTCAAACAGGCGGGAGCCGACACGAAACAATTTGAGTCACTGTGGCAGCCGGTCGAAAAACTGCTCAACGAGCAACCGTTCGGCCGCCGCGAACGCTGGAACGAGGCGACGGATCCGCTCACGAAATGGCTCGACGAGTTGGCGGTGTCGTTGGAACGCAAGCCCCTCGCGCGAGATGCCGGTTTGCCGCTGCTCCGCGAGATCGCCGCTGTCGCCGAAAGCGATCTGTGGGACTACGACTCCGCTCGGCAACTTGCCTGGGCCGCTCAAGTCCTGCGGCGCGAACTTGCCAGCGAACGCAGCGACGAGCCACTGCGAACTCGTGTTGCCACGCTGGAGGCTGATCTGACTGACATCGAAAAACTCTTCGTGCTCAACCTGATCGACGGCCGAGCCGCTCAGCAAAAACTTCCCGGATCCACGAAAAGCCGCGAGGTCAAAGAGGTCGATCTCGAAAAGACGCTCCCGCCAATCGCCGACTACGACGCAGTCACCTTCCGCGACAAGTTTCGCAAACTTAGCGGCAAACTGACTGCCAAGTAGCTGCCGCAATGCGGGACAAAAGACCTTCGCGATTTGTAGCCCAGGCCCTTGTGGCCTGGTCGATTCGATTGATCTCAAAATGAATCAACCGACCCACAAGGGGTCGGGCTACAGTGCCGTCACATCCCGGCCTTCAGCGCTTCGAGATGCCGTGCGAAGTGTTCGGCGAGCACTTCGGTGTAGGTGTCGAGGTGTGATTCCAACACGCCGCGAACGGCCGAGCCGAATTCGGGATGCGTCAGCACCGAGCCGAACGTGCAATGCAGAATCTGCCGGCCGGGAGCCGTGAAACCTTTGCCGGCTGGCACGTCGCACCACATCTCCAAGTAAGTTCGTTCGAGATCGCGAGCGGTCGCGAGCTGCTCGCCTGAGGGCACACCGGCCAGCGTCGCCGAGACGTGATAGGTCGCCTTGTCCGTGTCGTACCGTCCGCGAGCGAATGAGATGGTCTCGCGAAACAATTTCTCATTATGCCGAGCAACGACTCGCAACGCTTCGAGATAGCTCGTCCCGGCGGTCTTCACATGGAATCGGCCGCGCGTCGCGCGGGCCAGCGCGGCGTACATCGACAGCTTGTCCGACCCCGAATGCAGGCTGAGCTTGTACGGACCGAGCATCGCTGCGATCGCCGCGTGCTCGTGCAGCGAACGGTCGAGCAACGCGAGATCCCCTTTGAAGTCGACTCCTTTCTCGAAGTCGCCGACGAACCGCGGCGCGAGACTGACCAGCTTCATTCCGCGCGACAGGCATTGGTCCGCGATGATGTAGTGCTCGGCCAGCGTCGTCGGATTGTCGGTTTCATCAACGCTCAGTTCGATCTCGAAGTCGCGTCCGGCGGAGGTCTGCACTTGCCGAATGTAATCCGAGAGCGCGACCGCTTGATTGATCGCTCGACCGTACTTCACGGCGGCTTGCAGACAGGCTCGGTCGGTGAAGTCGATGACCGTGCCGGTGGCGAGCGTCACCTTGCGGCCGACGTACCGCGACACCCAACCGACTTCGGCTTCGATCGCCGCCGCTTGTTGCCGCAGTGTTGGCTCGTCGTAACTGTCGGCTTTCGGATCGACAGCTCCCGACGGATCAATCGTGAAGAACGTGAACCCGACCGCCGCCGTGCGATCGACGTCTTCTGGAGTCTTGAGATGATCGGCATCCGCGCCGCACAGGCCCGTCCAACCGGCGGCTTTCATGCCGCTCACCGCGTCATCGATCACATTTTGCGGAGTGCGCTGCGTGCGAGTCATCTCGCGAATGGATTGCTGCGGAAAGATCGCTTCGATGCCGCATGGCACGCGCCGCATCGCCGCGATGTGCCCGGGAGTGGCGAGACCGATCCGGTCTCCGAATCCGAAACTGGGTTTGAGTCCGAGAGTTTGGAATGTCATGGCAACCTCACGGGAGTGGGGAACTTCAAAGTTTTCGATCTGGGCGAGCCGGGGTGCGTCAGCCCCCGGACAGGCCGTGCTCAGCGTTCGTCCGGGGGCTGACGCACCCCGGCTCACCTGTTTCATGTTGAATGTGTCGCACGCAGGATCGCTTGGCTGATTCGCAACAATGCACGCTCGCGGCCGACGAGCAACACGCACTCGTAGACGCCAGGGCCGGTCGGGACGCCGGTTGTGCTGATTCGCAGGGCGTGAATCAGCGTGCCGGGTGATTGGCCTTGTTCCTCGCAGTACGATTTCAAGGCGGCTTCAAGATTCTCGACGGTCCAGTCGGACAGGGCAGCGATGCGATCTCGATAGCCAGCGAGCAGCGCGGGGACGCCCTCCTTCGCGACTCGTTTGGCGAATTCTTTTTCGTCGTAGGTGATCTCGTCTTTGAAAAAGTACGCCACGTCGAGCACGTCGCTGAAGAGCCTAATTCGGTCGCCGAGCGCAGCGATCAGGCGCGAGGCAAACTCGTGGTTCTCAGGTGTCGCGGGTGAGGCGATCAGACCGGCTTTCTCCAAGTACGGCAAGCAGCCAGCCACCTTCTCCGCGAGCGGTAGCTGCATCATCCAGTGCTGCTGGTACGAGACCATCTTGTCGGGATCGAACCCGGCTGGAGCTTTGACGACTCGGTCGAGCGTGAAGAGTTTCACGGCGTCTTCCAGCGAAAAGATTTCGGTCTTGTCGTCGAACGACCAGCCGAGTCGCAGCAGGCCATTCAAAATGCCGGCCGGCAAGAAGCCGACTCGTTCGTAAAACTCGACCATCACCGGATCGAGACCCGCTTGTCCTGCGAGGCCAATCTGAGCGAAGACCGCATCCC
Source organism: Planctomyces sp. (assembly GCA_005798445.1). GTDB lineage: Bacteria > Planctomycetota > Planctomycetia > Planctomycetales > Planctomycetaceae > SXKJ01. The sequence goes on along the minus strand of SYJG01000134.1, from coordinate 10,362 downwards.
CTTTGTCGCAGAGCTTCTTGAACGAAGCGTTGTTGCGGTATTGAGCCAGCTTGCGCTTGCTGAGCTTCTCTTTCCCACCGGGCGCGGCGACATACGGAATGTGAGCAAACTGCGGCAGCGTGTTGCCGAGCGCCTGATGCAGCAGCACCTGAGTCGGCGTGTTCGAGAGATGCTCTTCCGCCCGGACGACGTGCGTAATCTGCATCTGCGCGTCGTCGATCACCGTCGCGAAGTTGTAGAGCGGCGAGGCATCGCCGCGCATGATGACCGGATCGGCCATCAGCCCGGCATCCCATTCGACTCGGCCACGAATGTGATCGTCGATGACGATCTTCTGGTTGCGAGGCACCAAAAACCGAATAACGTGCGGCTGACCCTCGGCGAGCGCTTGCTGAATCTCCGCTTCGCTCAGTTGCAGCGAACGGCGAGCACTCAAGTAGGTCCGCTTCTCGGCTTCGGCGAGCTTTCGGTCCTGGTCGATTTGCTCCTTCGTCTCGAAGCAGCGATAGGCTTTGCCTTCTCGCAGCAATCGGTCGGCGGCGGCGCGATACAGTTCGCCGCGCTGCGATTGAAAGTACGGGGCATACGGCCCACCGATCTCCGGCCCCTCATCCCAGTTCAAACCGAGCCACTTGAACGCTCGCAGGATCGGGCCGAGGGCCTCGTCCATGTTGCGCTGCTGATCGGTGTCGTCGATCCGCAGAATAAACGTGCCGCCGTTGTGCCGCGCCCACAGCCAATTGAACAGAGCGGTTCGCATCCCGCCGATGTGCATGTAGCCCGTCGGGCTGGGAGCAAATCGAGTTCGCACAGTCGTCATCACAACTCCTCAAGAACGTGGGGCAGATTTTTAACTTGCCCGTGCCGGAATATCGAATCTGACGCGACGAGCTTCAGTTGGCCGGGCAGGTTGAAAACCTGCCACACGACTCGATCTCATCGCGCGTCGGAATTGACGGCTGCGCACCGCGTCGCGTTACGGAGATCGACGCGGCCACGCTGGCCCAGCGAGCGGCGTCGATCAGCGAGCGGCCTTCGGCGAGTGCCGTGGCTAGCGCCCCGTTGAAGACGTCTCCGGCTGCAACGGCGTCGATCGCCTCGACTCGTTGCGCGGGGAGATGCGTGACGACATCGCCGTCGAGGACACAGCAGCCGTGCTCGCCGCGCGTGATGATGACTCGCGAACAGCCGGCCGACTGAAGCTGCCGAGCGGCGGCTTCCGCATCTTCGGCCGTGCGCACTTCGCGACCGGTCAGTATCGCGGCTTCGATCTCGTTGGGGGTAAAGAGGTCGATCAATCGCAGCCCAACGGCAAACAGGATTTCACGATCGGCCGGAGCGGGATTGATGATCGTCGTCAGCCCGTTTTGCTTCGCTCGACGCAATCCGGCCATCACGGTTTCCAGCGGCGATTCCAAGCAGGCGACGAACACGCGAGCGTTCTGCCAGACCTCGATCGGAACCGCATGAACGTCGTCCGGTCGGAGATGCAGATTCGCTCCGCTGGCGACGCTGATGAGGTTTTGGCCTCCGGCATCGACCAAGATCAAAGCGACTCCCGACGGCTGATCGGGGACGAGTTTGAGGAATCGCGTGTCGAGATTTTCTCTCCGCAATCCGGCGAGAGACTCGTGGCCGAATGAGTCGTCACCGACGGCCGCGAGGAATGTCACTGGCTCGCGCGAAGACCGCGCGGCAGCGACTGCTTGATTGGCTCCCTTGCCGCCGGCAGCTCGGTAGAACTCACCGCCGAGAATCGTCTCTCCCGGCCGAGGCAACGACGGCGAGCGGATCACCAAGTCGGTGTTGATTGAGCCGAGGACGATGATGGACATGGAGTGCTCGAATCACCCGGCGGTGGGCCGGCGTCCGCCGAGGCGGACTGGTCCCACCCTACTTGACCGGCCATTTGACGTTGTATTTGCGTTCGATGGACTGCATCCATTCGCGGCGGAGCGGGTCGAAGTCGAACGAGGCGAGTTGGTTCGCCGGCGGGCTGCCCGGCCAGGTCTTCATGAAGTCGGTGCGTTGAGGAGCGTCTTCCTCGGCGGCGATCTCCTCGCGTTCGGCGACGTGGACGACGATGAACGCCGAGCGATCGAAGTTCGGGAGGGCATCCGTCTGACCCGGCTTCAGTTTGTCGATGCCGGAGAAGAAATCGTCTCCGAGTTTTTCGAGGCCGGCGATCTGCGAGAGTTCGAGGCGCTCGTTGCCTCCTTGGAACGGATTGACTCCCGGAGCGGACATGCCTGACATCGTGAAGTGCGAGATTTTTCCTTCGGGGGCGAGCACGGTCAGAGCCTGTCCGTCCTTGTCACCGGTGACGGTCTCGCCTGCCAGGACTTCGGTCAGCTTTTTGCCTTCGGCAGCTTTCGCGAGAGCTTTCGCACGCTTTTCGGCTTCCGGTGCGGCCTTTGCCAGTTTCCAGGCTTTGACGACTTGATCGCGAATTCCCTCTTCGTCGAATTTGGGAACGTGCGCTTCGTCCCGTTCGGTCACCCAGTAGGCGAAACGATTCTTCGTGCCCGGGTCCTCGGCGATTTCAGGAGAGAACACGCTGTCGTTGCCTCGGCCGAAGACGCGCTGAATCACGGAGACCGCTCCCTGACGATTCATCGCGTCGTCCATCGGATCTGTCGCGGAGCCGATCTTGAACTCCTCGGACTTGCTGAGTTCTTCCGCCGAGAGCATCGGAGTTTGGATGTACTTGAGGTCCGCTGTCGACGCAATCTCCTTCAACGCCGCCGCGACCTCGTCAGGCGACTTGTATTTGGGAGCTTTTTCGAGCTCCTTCAATTCCGCGTCATAGGCTTTCGGCGCATCGCGTTTCGAGGACTTGGGGACACCCGTGTAGGAACCGAGACGGCGCATTTTTTTGACGGCTTCCTCGATCCGATCTTTCATTTCTTCGAGGGTGCGGGTGCGCAGAAGGTCATCGCGGATTTTGTCCTGCACTTCCTCGAACGGCTTGTACTTGAGTTCGGGCTTCTTCTCCGTTTTGCCTTCGGATTTTTCATCGGGCGTGTCCTCCAGTTTTTCGGAGTCGGCTTTTTTCTTCCCCTCCGTCGCGGGCTTGTCGTCCTTGGAGTCGGTTTTCGGTTTCTCGTCGGACTTCTTGTCGTCCGCTTTGGCGTCTTCTTTTTTTTCCGGCTTGTCGGCGTCCGCTTTCGGAGCTTCTTTCTTCTCCGACTTTTCAGGATCGGGCTTTTGGTCTTCCTTCTTCGGTTCATCGGGCTTCTTCGATTCCTCGGCCTTGTCGTCGCAGGCGGAGCCTTCCGAGTCCGACTTCTTCTCGGTGTCCTTTTTCGGTTCGTCTGCCGGCTTGTCGGTCTTGGGCTTCTCTGGTTCGGCAGGTTTTTCGGTCTTCGGTTTGTCGGCTTTCGGCTCGTTGGGCTTGTCGCCGTCCTTCTTCTCGTCCGCTTGCGGCGGTTCTTTCTCTTTTACCTTTTCGGCCGTCGTGATCTTCATCACGTCGTCCTCGATCACATACCCGAGTTTCAACGGCTCCAGAATGATCTTCAACGCGCTCCGCAACTTTATGTCGGTCAGAGTCCTTGTGACCGGAGTATCTGTTGCAACGCCTGCTTTGCTCAGCGCGTCCACGTCAATGATCATCGGAATCTTGTGATAGTCCGCCAAGAACTTCACGACGTCGGTTAGCGGTACATCGGTGAAATCCATTTCCGTTTGCTTATCCAATTCAGCCGTGATGCGTTCCTCTTCTTTGCTGAGAACGTCAGGCTTCTTGGCGTCGTCCCCTTCAGTGGTGTCTTCTTTCTTCTCGGTCTTGGCGGGAGTGCGGTCGATGAAGAACTCTTTGTTCTTCTCGTAGTACTCGGCAACCTCTTCGTCGGTCGGTGGCGTGACTTTGGCTTCGATCGCCTCGTAGTCTGCTTCGAGGTACGCGAGCTTCACACGGGTTGGTTGGCGAAATCCGGGATCACCCTTCGCGGTCGGGAACGTCTCGGCATGCTTCTTGAAGAACGATCGGAGGTCTTCGTCGGAGGGATCGCCGACGGCCTTCACGAAGGCCTCGACCGGGATCGTGGTGGCTTCGATCGAGTTCTTCACGTTGACTTTGCGGAAGGATTCCCATCGCTGCTGCGGAGTGACGGAAAACCGTGGGGCTGTCGTGTTGTAGGCGATGGCGGCAGCAATTTCTTCGCGCAGCACGTCGTAAATAAAATGGTCACCGACGTGCAGTTCTTGTTTGATCTCACGGAAGTCCTGCGTCGAGAGCTTCTGGTCACTAATCATCTTGATGAAATCGCTCACGGCGTCATCGTTGACGGTGATTCCCAGCCGAGCGGCCTCGCGGCGGAGAAGGTCGCCGAAAATAACGTCCTTCTCGACGTCATCGCGGCCGAGGGTGAATAAGTACTGTTGCACTTGCGGACCCAAAACCCGCTCGTTGTAAAACCGACGCATCATTTCATTGTTGGCGAACTGCTCCGGGATCGGATGCGACTTAAAAAAAATCAAACTGACGATGCGGTTCGCGGTTTCTCGGCGACTTTTCAGATTGAGGATGTCGCGGGCCTTGAGTCCGGCGATCGGTGGCTGCTCCTGAGTGTCCCGTTCGCCGAAGACCATGACGATCAAACCGAGCACCGCTCCGACGAGCGCGCCCATTGCGAGGTACTCGTTCTGCTTCCCTTTGCGAGTCCCCCAGACGAACGCTCCGCCGCCAAACAGGATCGCCAGGATGATCGGAACCAGCGTCGTGTTGCCGGCTCGCATCGAGTCGTCGAACACGAACGTGATCATGGCCATCAGCGTCAGAGCGGCCATGATCGGCTTGAGATTACGACGAAAGAAATCCAACGAATCCATGTAGCAACACCTCGAAAAGAGCGCAGCGATCGAAATTCTGTTTCGGCAGACTTGCTTGACAGCGCAAGAAACGGCCGAGTACGTATTTCCGCCCTTGGGTCGGCGGAAAGCCGGCGGATTGTAGTCCCAGGGGGTTGAGCGACAAGGTTGGGGAAACCGGAGAATGAAGAACTTCGTTCTCTGCAAAGGAGCAGCGTGTGGCCGGAAAGCGTTTGAAAGCTTTGGTGATCGTCGAGTCGCCGGCGAAAGCCAAGAAGATCAGCGGCTACCTGGGCTCCAACTACAAAGTGCTCGCCAGCGTTGGGCACATTCGCGATCTGCCGGCCGGAGCGGCGCAGGTTCCCGCCGCCCTCAAAAAGGAAGCCTGGGCTAAGATCGGCGTTGATGTCGAGCACGGATTTCAGCCGCTGTACGTCATCCCGCCCGAAAAGAAAAAAGTCGTTGCCGAGCTGAAAGCGGCAATGAAAGACGCCGACGAACTGATCCTCGCAACCGACCCCGACCGCGAAGGTGAGTCGATCGGCTGGCACTTGTCGGAGGTGCTCAACCCGAAGATTCCCGTGAAGCGGATGGTCTTCGACGAAATCACCAAAGACGCGATTCAGGCAGCGGTCGATGCGACTCGCAACATTGACACGAACCTCGTGTCGGCTCAGGAAACGCGACGTGTGCTCGATCGGCTGTACGGGTATCGGCTCAGCCCGCTGTTGTGGAAGAAGATCGCGCCAAAGCTCTCGGCGGGGCGAGTGCAGTCGGTCGCGGTGCGACTGATCGTGACTCGCGAGATTGAGCGGATGGCGTTCCGCAGTGCGACCTATTGGGACCTGAAGGCAGAACTCGCGACCGACACGGCCACGAAGTTCACCGCCGAGCTGGCGACGGTCAGCGGGCGGCGAGTCGCCAGTGGCAAGGATTTCGACGAAGCGACGGGCAAGCTCAAGCCGAATGCGGATGTTGTGCTGCTCGATCAGACGGCGGTTGAGTCGTTGCGGTCGCGGCTCACCGACGCAAGCACAAGCTGGCAGGTCAGCAGCGTCAAAGATCGGCAGGAGCTACGTCGGCCGTACCCGCCGTTCACGACGAGCACGTTGCAGCAAGAGTCGAACCGCAAGCTCGGCCTGTCGTCGAAGGAGACGATGCAGATTGCTCAGCGGCTATACGAGGACGGCTACATCACTTACATGCGAACCGACAGCGTCAACCTGTCGGGCGAGGCGATCGGCGCGTCGCGGCGTCGCATCGAAGAGAAGTACGGCCAGGAATATCTCAGCCCATCGCCGCGTCAGTTCACGACGAAGGCCAAGGGGGCGCAGGAGGCTCACGAAGCGATTCGGCCGGCGGGCAAGATGATGCCGACGGCGGATGAATTGAATCTCTCCGGCCAGTCGGCTCGGCTGTACTCGCTGATCTGGATGCGGACGATGGCCACGCAAATGGCGGACGCTCGGCTGACGTTCATCACCGCGACGATCACCGCCGCCGAAGCCGAGTTCCGAGCGACCGGCCGACACGTCGATTTCCCCGGCTTCTTCCGAGCCTACGTCGAAGGTGTCGATGACCCGGAAGCCGCGCTCGACGATCAAGAGGCCGCGCTTCCGCCGCTGCGCGAATCGCAAGCGTTGTCGCTTGGTCAGCTCGACTCGCTCAAGCACGAGACGAAACCGCCCGCTCGATTCACAGAAGCGACGCTGATCCGCGAACTGGAATCCGACGGCATTGGCCGACCGTCCACGTACTCCAGCATCATCAGCACGATTCAGGACCGAGGCTACGTTCGCAAAGTCAGCAACCAGCTCATCCCGACCTTCACGGCGATGGCGGTGACGAAGCTTCTCGAACAAAACTTCCCGAACCTCGTGGACATCAAGTTCACGGCGCAGATGGAAGAGGACTTGGACGCCGTCGCCGCCGGGACCGCCGATCGTTTGCCGTACTTGCAGAAGTTTTACAGCGGCAGCGACGGACTCGACGAACAGGTCAAATCGCACGAAGAGGGAATCGACCCGCGCAATGCCTGCACGATCGACCTCGACGGCGTCGAAGCGAAAGTCCGAGTCGGCCGCTACGGCCCGTTCCTGCAAAAGACGGGGAGCGGTCCCGAACCGGAAACCGCGTCGATCCCCGACGACATTGCTCCGGCCGACATCACCAACGAACTCGCAGAGAAGTGGCTGGAACTCAAGCGACAAGGCCCTCAGTCGATCGGCAGTCATCCGGAACACGGCCTGCCGATTTATCTGCTGACCGGCCGCTTCGGGCCGTACCTGCAAGTCGGCGAGATGTCGCAAGACCCCGAAGCTCCGAAGCCCAAGCGGCAGAGCGTACCAAAGAACATCGACCCCTCGACGATGTCGTTCGAAACGGCGATCAAGCTGTTGTCACTGCCGCGCGAGCTCGGCCCCCACCCCGAAGACGGCAAGCCGATCTTCGCCAGCATCGGCCCGTACGGCCCGTATGTGAAGCACGACAAATCGTTCCGCTCGATCCCGAAAACCGGCGACGTCCTGACGATCGACCTCGCCGCCGCCGTCGAACTCATCAAGCAACCGAAGGGCAAGCGCGCCGCTCCGACGGCGTTGCGCGATCTCGGCAAGCACCCAGACGATGAAGCTCCGATCCAGATTTTTGAAGGTCGCTACGGCCCGTATGTTCGACACGGTGATGTCTTCGCCTCGCTGCCGAAGGACCGCACGATTGAATCGGTGCAACTCGACGAAGCCCTGATCTGGATCGCCGAACGCGCCGCGCTCGGCCCGTCGAAGAAGAAAGGTCGAGGCCGAGGCGGATTCAAAAAGAAGGCGGCCGCCCCCAAAGGCGAAACCACGACCGCCGCTCTCAAGCCCGCCAAAAAGAAGGCGGTCAAAAAGAAGGCGGTCAAAAAGAAGGCTGCAAAGAAGAAACCCAAGACAGACTGAACCACTAATCTGCGCTAATTGACGCTAATTATGCGGTTCATTAGCGACGATTAGCGTCCATTAGCGGTCTCCCATGTCCCCTCTCTTCATTCTTCTCGGCTCCTACTTCGCCGGCTCGCTGCCGTTCGGACTGATCGTCGCGCGACTCGCCAAAGGGATCGACATCCGCGAGCACGGCAGCAAGAACATTGGAGCCACAAACGTCACGCGCGTCCTCGGAGCCAAATGGGGAGCGCTCTGTTTCGTCCTCGACGTGCTCAAGGGAGCGTTGCCTGTCTGCTTGCCGAAGCTGTTGCTTGCGCCGGGTGAACTGAATCACGTCCATTGGCAAGTCGCCGCCGGTCTGCTCGCGGTCTTTGGCCACATGTTTCCGATCTGGCTCGGTTTCCATGGAGGTAAAGGAGTCGCGACGGCACTTGGCGTTGTCGTCATGCTGGCCAACCTCAAAGCGACCGCGATCACGCTCGGTATGTTCGTCGTGGTCTTTGCCTTAGGCCGCATCGTCTCAATCAGTTCGATCGCCGCCGCCGTGATGTTTGCGATTGCTCAGATGTACTTCCTCTCGCCGCAGCCTTTCAAAGCGACCACCTGGAGCATCGCCCTCTTCAGCCTCGCGGTCCCGACACTCATCATCGTCAAGCACCGCAGCAACATCGGTCGCATACTGCGCGGCGAAGAGCCTCGGTTCGGAAGCAAATCACCGCAGTCGTAGGATGGGCACTCCTGCCCGTCCGGGTCGGGCAAGAGTGCCCAACCTACAGCCTCAGCAAACCTCAATCTCATTCGTCAGCGACATTTCGCTGGCCGCATCGAGGGCTGCGTGAGTCGCAAGCTGCTTGTTGTAGTAGGTCGAAGTCCGCCCAGAGAGGACGACTTCGCCTGCCGACACCTCGACGTGCAGGCTATGGATCGTCCCACCGGTGCGCAGGCGGACGTAGCGTTCCACCGTGTCGGCGAGTTCACGCGCCGAGAAATCGGCCATGCCCGGAGATCGCTCGATCAGAGCTTGAGGCGTCATGATTTTCCTCCTTGAGCTGCGCCGAAGCACAACACTCCGTTCTCAGCGAGACGAACTTGACGGTCACTCCGACCGCTTCCAAGATGCCGCCGCGTCGCGGCTGGTCTGAGCATCCTGGGTTGCCTCGCTCTTTGCCCACCGCTTTCCGCAGGGAGCCAAAGCGGGCGAAAGTGTACCGGTCGCGAACCAACCGTCAAATTTATTTCTCGAAATGCCCCCTCGCGGACGCAAAGGATCCCTCGGAATGGAAGCCCCCTCGCTCAGTTTTCTCGACCGATTGCTCACCACCCCCAGCCCATCTGGCTACGAACAACCGATTCAAAACGTCGTCCGTGAGTTTGTGAAGCCGTTCGCCACCGAGGTACAAACCGACTGGCACGGCAACGTGATCGCGGCCGTCAATCCGAGCGGCTCGCCGAGGATCATGCTCGCCGGCCACTGCGACCAGATCGGCCTGTTGGTCGTGAACATCGACAAGGACGGCTACCTGCGGACGGCCGCCATCGGCGGCTGGGACGTGCAGCAACTCGTCGGCCAGCACATGCTCGTCTGGACCAAGTCAGGGCCGGTCAAAGGAGTGATCGCTCGCAAGGCGATCCACCTGCAAACACCGGAAGACCGCAAACAGGTGCCGGAGATCAAAGACCTCTGGATCGACATCGGCGTGAAAAACGCGGACGAGGCAAAAGAACTCGTTGCGGTTGGTGACCCGGTCACGTTTGAACTCGGCATGAGAACGCTGCGCAACAATCTCGCGGCGGCTCCCGGCATGGACAACAAAGTCGGCGTATGGGTCGTCATGCGAGCGTTGCAGCTCGTCGCCGAAGGAAGCCCGAAAGCCGCCGTCGTCTCAGTCTCAACGGTTCAGGAAGAGATCGGCCTGCGCGGAGCACAAACCAGCGCGTACTCGGTCGATCCGCAGTTGGGCATCGCCGTCGATGTGACTCACGCAACCGACTGCCCGACGATCGACGAGAACCAGCACGGCAAGATCAAGCTCGGCGGCGGTCCAGTGCTGTACCGAGGCCCGAACGTCAACCCGGTCGTCTTCGACCGCCTGACGTCGCTCGCCAAACAGCACGACATCCCGTTCCAAATCGGCGGCCTCGCGAAAGCCGCCGGCAACGACTCGAACGTCATGCAAATCAGCCGAGGCGGCATCGCCACGGGACTCGTTACGATCCCGAACCGCTACATGCACAGCCCGGTCGAAATGATCTCGCTCGACGACCTCGACAACGCCGCGAAGCTGATCGCTCACTTCTGCCTATCGCTGACGCCTAGCTGCGACTTCACGCCGTGATTCTTGAATTCGGTCCAACGTCCAAGGTAACCCGGCGGCGGCCAAGTGACTTTGATTTCAGAACACGCCCGATCCGCCGCTCGGGTGTGAGCGCCCATCAGAACCAATCTTGACGCATCGAGTAAGTTGGCGGGGTTGTTGATTCACAACCATTTCAACTGGGAGGCGTCATGTCGCGTCGAGCGGGTGGGCGGAAGGTTTCGGAGTGGCGTGGGCGGTTCGAGCGGTTTCTGCGGGCCGGATTGTCGGTGACTCGGTTTTGTGCGGCTGAGCAAGTTTCGGTGCCGTCGTTT
>SYJG01000133.1 GCA_005798445.1 Planctomyces sp. | reverse complement strand
GAGGCCTACGGCATCTGGCACGACGAGGTGAAGGTTCCGGCGAATCGGATCACTCGCTGCGACGAGAGCGAAAACTTTTGGCCGGCGTCCGCTCCGTCGCAGGGACCGGACGGAGTGTGCGGGCCGTGCAGCGAGATTTATTACCTGCCGCCCGGTTCGGAGAAGACCGTCGAGATTTGGAACCTCGTCTTCACGCAGTTCAACCGCGTCGGAGCACCGCCGAACAACTTGCAGCCGCTGCCGAAAAAGAACATCGACACCGGCATGGGCCTCGAGCGCTGCGCATCCACGCTGCAAGGTGTCCTGAGCAACTTCGAGATCGACATCCTCAAGCCGATGTGCTTCGCGGCCGGCAATGCGCTCGGCTTGAAGTACGACTACGCCGCCGCGCATGGCCGAGCCTGCCGCCGTATCGCTGATCACGTCCGAGCTTGCACGTTCGCAATTCACGAAGGGGCGTTGCCCGGCAGCGACAAGGAAAACTACATCGTCCGACTGCTGCTGCGGCGAGCGGCCCTCGAAGGCTATCTACTCGGCAAACACGATCCGTTCTTGCACACGCTGGTTCCTGCAATCGTCGCTGGCATGAAGGCCGCATACCCGGAGATCACGCAGACCGTCGAATCGGTCGCGAACGTGATCCGCGAAGAGGAGCACCAATTCCTGACGATCGTCGATCGCGGAATGCCCAAGTTTCAGAAGCTGGCCGACAAAGCCAAGTCGAGCGGCGGCGTCCTCTCCGGCGAGGCAGCATTCGACCTGCATCAGACCGACGGCTTCTTGATCGAACTGACCGAATCGCTCGCCGCTAGTGCTGGTTTGACAGTCGATCGCGCGGCGTTCGATCGCTGCAAGAAAGACCACGAAGCCAAATCGGGCAGCGGTGCGTTTGCGAACTCGGTCATGGCGGGCGGCCCGATTGATTCGCTCCGCAAACAAGGAGGCACGACGTTCCTCGGCTACGAATCGACCGTCGCGAACGACTGTAAAATCGTCGGCATCGTTTCGGCAGGCCAGCTCGTTGCCGAGTTTTCGTCCGTTGGTCACGCCGAGCCAATCGGCATCGCGCTCGACAAGACCCCGTTCTACGGCGAGTCGGGCGGACAAGTCGGCGACGTCGGCACGCTGACATCTGCGTTTGGCGAGCCGGGGTGCGTTAGCCCCAGGACCGATTCGCAATCCGGCCAGGTCCGGGGGCTGACGCACCCCGGCTCGCCAATTGCGATTGGGAATGACCTTGAGTTCGACGTCATCGACACACAGAAAGATGGCGACCTCTGGATTCACGTCGGCACGCTCAAGCGAGGCAAACTCAGCGTCGGCCAGACCGTCACCGCGACGGTCGATGCCGAACGCCGATCGGGCATTCGTCGAGCGCACTCTGCGACGCACATTCTGCATCACGCGCTGCGGCAATCGCTCGGCGATCAGGCGACGCAGCGCGGGTCGAAGGTCGATCGCGACACGTTCCGCTTCGACTTCACGCACGGCCAACCGGTCAGCGAGGCCGAGCTGCAAACGATCGAAACCGAAATCAACGCTCGCATCGCCGAAGGCTCGGCCGTCACCACGCGGCTGCTGCCGATCGACGAGGCTCGCAAGCTCGGCGCGATGGCCCTGTTCGGCGAGAAGTACCCGGACAACGTCCGCGTCGTCAGCATGGGCGATTGGAGCATCGAACTCTGCGGCGGCACGCACCTGACCAACAGCGGTCAAGTCGGCTTCTGCAAGATCGTCGCCGAAGAGCCAGTCGCCAAAGGTGTCCGCCGCATCAGCGCCGTCACCGGCGCGAAGGCTCTCGATCGAGTCCGTCAAACCGAATCGCTCGTCAAAGAGTTGTGCGTCGCCCTGAAAGCCCCCGCCGATGAACTCGGCAAGCGAATCACCGCGCTGCAAGACGAGCTCCGCGACGCCAAACGCGAACTCGCCAAACACGCCAGCCAAGCCGCCGCCGGAGCCGTCGATACGCTGATCGCGAACGCCGAATCGATCGGCGGCGTCCGAGTCATCACGCACCTCGCCGAGAACGTCACCCGCGACGCCATCCGCGAAATGATCGACACGCTGCGCGACAAAGCCGCTCCCGCCGCGATCCTGATCGGCGCGGTGATCGACGGCAAAGTGAGCCTCACTGCCGCCGTCACCAAAGATCTGATCGCGCGCGGCCTGAGCGCCGGCGACTGCGTGAAGCTCGCTGCCAAACAAGTCGGCGGCGGAGGCGGCGGCCGCCCCGATATGGCCGAGGCCGGCGGCAAAGACCCGTCGAAACTGGCGGACGCTCTCAAAGCCGGAGCGGATTACTTTCGATCGAAGCTGGGTTGAGAATTGGTGGGGACTCTCGTTTGAGGCGAGGCGGCAAAAAATGAAGGGCGGAAAATGAAGACAGGCTGCCTTCATTTTCCGCCCTTCATCTTTTGCCTGCTCCTCTCCAGCTTGCTCTCAACCAATGAGATTGCAAAATGGCGTCCGAACTGACAGACGACTGAACACCGGAGATGTCCCAATGAGTCTCTCAAGATCGACGATCCGTGGCCCACTGTCTCGGCGAGCCTTCTTGCGTGGAACTGGCGTTGCGATGTCGCTGCCGTGGCTCGACGCCATGCGTCCCGCGTTCGCGGCTGAAGACGCAAAAACGACGCCTCGGCGGATGGTCGCCATCGAGACGAACATGGGCATCCTGCCGCAGTTCTTCTTCCCAGAGAAAGAGGGCCGCGACTACACGCTCAGCCCGTATCTGGAACGGCTTGCCGCGCATCGAGACAAGTTCACGGTGTTCTCCGGCGTGAGCCATCCGGGCGTGACCGGAGCACACGCGGCTGAGAGGTGCTTCCTCACTGGCGCGCCGCATCCCGAACGAGGCGGCTTTCGGAATTGGGTGTCGCTCGACCAATTCGCCGCCGAGCAACTCGGCAATCGCACCCGGTACCCGTCGCTCGTGTTGGCCAACAGCAACGAGAACAACGCGACGCTCAGCTACACCCGCAGCGGCGCTCCCATCTCCGCCGAACGCAGCCCAAAGAAACTGTTTCAAAAACTGTTCGTCCAAGGCAAGCCAGAAGAGGTCGCGGCCAACGTCGAAGCGATCCGTCAGGGACGCAGCCTGTTGGATTTCGTCGGCGAGCAATCGCAGCGATTGAATCGCTCGTTGTCCAAAGCCGATCAGCGGCGGATGGATCAGTATTTCACGTCGGTGCGCGAACTCGAACAGCGGCTGGAAAGCTCGGAAGCCTGGGAACACCGGCCGAAACCGACCGTCAACGCTCAGCCGCCAGAGGACATCGACGACGCGAAGGCGTTCGTCCAACGAACGAAGCTGATCTTCGACGTCATCAAGCTCGCGCTGGAGACCGACTCGACCCGGCTGATCTCGCTGTTCATCGACACGACGGTCATCCACAACATTACGCACCACGGCAACCGCCCCGAAGTCCTGACCGAACTGCGAGGCCACGAAGAACGCCAGTTCGACGCCCTCAACGGCTTCCTCACAGCGCTCAGTGAAACGAAAGAGGAAGGCCAATCGCTGCTCGACCGCACGATGGTCCTGTATGGCACCTGCATGGGAAGTGCGAACTCGCACTCGAACGTCAACCTGCCGGTGCTGTTCGCTGGCGGAGGCTTCAAGCACGGCCAGCATCTGACCTTCGATCAGCAGAACAACTACCCGCTGACCAACTTATTCGTCTCGATGTTGCAACGCCTGGGGATCGAAGCCGACAAGTTCTCGACCGGCAACGGAACATTCCGAGGGTTAGAGTTGGCGTAATTTCCGATGGGTGCGATGCCGGACGTGGATAGGATTCCCTTTCGTTGAAGCAGCCCGATCAGTCAATGCGATCCAGGAGTTTGTCCGATGCACGCGAATCTCCGCACGGTTGCTGCTACGGACTCAACGAAGCGACCGAAAGGAATAACCCTCGTCCAGTTAATCCTCTTGACTGCGATCGTCTGCGTGTTGGGTGCGTTGCTGTTACCGTCCGTTCGCCGATCGGGAGAGGCCGCGAGGCGAAGCCAGTGCAGGAACAATCTCAAACAAATCTCGTTAGCGTTACTCAACTACGTTGATGCCTACCATGCACTCCCACCAGCCTACACGGTCGATGCTGATGGCAAGCCGCTGCACAGTTGGCGGACGTTGATTCTGCCGTACTTGGAACAGAAGGCACTCTACGACACGATCGACCTGACGAAGGCTTGGGATGACCCGGTGAATGCTGCCGCCTTCAAGACCCGCGTTGAAGTTTTCGTTTGCCCGTCGTCGGCCATCGAGTCGCCGAATCACACCACCTACATGGCGGTCGTGACGCCGACCAGTTGCTTTCGTCCGATCGATCCTCGGCCGCTGTCTGAGATCACGGACGATCATTCGAGATCATTGCTCGTCGTCGAAATGAACTCCGACCATTCTGTTCCCTGGATGGCTCCGCGAGACGCCGATGAGGCTCAGTTCCTGGCGATCAACATGGAGAGCAAGCTTGGTCATTGGGGAGGAGTGCAGGCCGTCTTTCTGGATGGTCACGTTGTTTTTTTGAATGCCACAATGCCCGCTGACACACGACGCGCACTGATTTCGATTGACGGCAACGATCCTGTCGAGATTTGGTAGGCTCATCGCGTTGCAAGCGGTGATGTCGGCGGAGTTGGTGAACGCGCCTGTCTTCGAGATTTCAGTCCGATCCACTCGAACAGGATCAGCGGCACCACCCAACTGGACCACGATGCCAGCGGGTCAAACCAGACAGCTTGAACTCCAATCACGGTGCCGAAGCCGACGACCACTCGAAGTACCACGGCCGAACAGAGCAGCAGAAAACTGCGTCCCATCCAGCGGCGGTGAACTGGAAACTTCCGCTTCACCGCCGATCGCCAACCGAGCGCGGTGCAGGTGGCCGTCAAGACGGACAGGATGGCGAACCCGATGGCCGCAATTGATCCAGTTGCCGTGTCGTACGACATCCACAGGCCACTCGGTGTCACGACGCAAAGGACGTTGGCAACCTGAACTCGGCCCAAGTTCCGGTGCCACTTTGGAAACCGCGACCGAAACGATTCGCTGATCAGCAGCATCCCCATGAAGAGCGCCAGTGGCCCGGCAATGATGTGCGGGTAAAACGCCCAGCAGTACGCTCCGAAGAAGTAGCTCTCCCGGCCTTGCAAGAAATCGGAGCGGAAGTTGGGCGGAAAATAATTGGCGTATCCCAGTATCACCTCGATGGTGACTTTGACAATCAGCAGACATACGACGATCGTCAACGCTCGCCACAACTTCGTTGACCGGTGGATTGCCATGACGCAAAGATGCCTCGACGAACGACGCAGTTCCCAATCGGGACGTTAGTCCGCCAACCTTCCCACTGACAAACCTTTTCACGAAAGCCAACCACGAATGATTGTTCGAGTTCTCATCGCGGCCTTCGTGCTGATGGTCTGCCTCACCCCGTTAGAGGCCGACGAACCACCGCGTGCGTTCTTCCAAGCTCACTGTTTCGATTGTCATGACTCCAGCGCGAAACAGGGGGGGCTTGATCTCTCGTCGCTGAATTTGGATCTTGCCAACACCGACAACTTCGCTCGCTGGGTCAAGGTGCATGACCGAATCGCGTCCGGCGAGATGCCGCCGAAGAAGCAGCCTCGGCCACCGGTGGCCGAGACGACCGCCGTGACCAAGTGGTTGAAGGAGTCGCTCGTCAAGGCCGAGCAGGCGCAATTGGCGGGCGAAGTTCGCACCGGTGTGCGGCGACTGACGCGAGTGGAGTACGAGAACACGATTCGCGACTTGTTCGACATGCCGGGGATCGCGTTGCAGGGGAATCTGCCGGGAGACGGATCGGCTCACGGGTTCGACAAGAACAGTGACGCGCTCGACATCTCGCACGTCAACATGGCCAAGTACGTCGAGGCGGCTGATCATGTGCTGGACCTCGCGATCGCGACGCAGCCGAAAGCTCCGATGGTGCAGACGCGGCGAATCTCGCTGGCCAACAGCGGCGGGTTCGTGGCGCATGTGATCCTGAACGGCGATGGCGTCTTGCTGAAGAATAAGCAGCCCGATCCTGATTTCCCGCCGGCTGGCGAGCAGAATCACCTCGACGAAGGTGCTCACGAACGGATCGGCTCGTTCCGCAACGGAGCCACCGTCGGCCTGTTCCGGCACGAGGACGAATCGCTCAGCCCGTACTTCATCGAGCACGTCACGATTTATCCGGGGCGATACCGAGTCCGCACGTCGCTCTGGAGTTTCCAGTGGGACAAAGGAAAGGTGCTGCCGTCTCGCGGGACCGAGGCGGCGCGGCTGTCGGTGGTGCAACTGACCGGCGACGGCCGAGGCGGTCAGCATCCGAGCTACGTTCTCGGTTATTTCGACGCACCATCGATGGGCGCGAAAGAACACGAACTCGTCACCTGGCTGAATCACAACGAGTTGATCGGCTTCAACACAGCGTCACTCGCGCCGGTCGCGAATTACAGCCGCAAAGGCCGAGCGATGGCGTTCACCGGTCCGGGCATTGCGGTTGATTGGCTCGACATCGAAGGGCCGTTGCACGACGTCTGGCCGCCGCGCAGTCATCGAGTGCTGTTCGGCGATTTGCCGCTGGCGGAATTCAAACCGGCGGAGCGACCCGGTGTTCGTGCACCGCAACGCAAGCAAGTTCGGCAACTCGGAGCGGGGAGAAACCGTCCCGATCCGTCGCAGGGTTTGTGGACTGTTTCCAGCGAGCAGCCTCTCGTCGATGCCGACCGATTGCTGGCGACGTTCTTGCCGAAGGCATTTCGACGGCCGGTCAATGACGACGTGCGTCGCGCGTATGCCGCGAAAGTGGACGAACGATTGAAGGCCGGCGACAGCTTCGAGACCGCGATGCGCTGGGCATATCGTGCGGCGTTGTGCTCGCCCGATTTCCTGTATCACGTCGAGGCCGATGTAGGACGGGCACTCTTGCCCGTTGCCGTCGAGGCCTCCGAGACGGGCAAGAGTGCCCGTCTTACGACGATTGACGATCATGCACTCGCCTGCCGGCTGTCGTATTTGTTCTGGAACTCGATGCCCGACGAGAACCTCACAAACCTCGCCGCGTCCGGCAAGCTGCGAACTCCCGACGTGCTCCGTTCCGAAACCGAACGTCTGCTGAAAGACTCGAAGTCGCAGCGTTTCATCGAAGACTTCCTCGGTCAGTGGCTGAAGCTGCGGCAGATCGCCGCGACCGATCCCGATCGCAAGTTGTATCCCGAATTCAACCCGTACCTCCAAGATTCGATGGTCGCCGAAACACGAGCCTACTTTCGCGAGATGATCGACAAAGACCTCGACGCCACGCATCTCGTGCGATCGAAGTTCGCGATGTTGAACGAGAAGCTGGCGGTCCACTACGGCGTTCCGGGAGTCGTCGGCTCGCAGATTCGCCGAGTCGATCTGCCGGCCGATTGCCCGCGCGGCGGCTTCCTGACTCAAGGGTCGATCCTGAAAATCACCGCCAACGGCACGACAACGTCGCCGGTCCCGCGCGGAGCGTTCGTGATGGATCGGTTGCTCGGCCAACCACCGGAACCGCCCCCTCCGAACATTCCGGCGATCGAGCCGGACGTGCGCGGCGCGAAGACCATTCGCGAGCAACTCGACAAACACCGCACGGACGCCATCTGTGCCTCGTGCCACGCGAAGATGGACCCACCCGGCTTCGCGCTGGAGGCATTCGATGTCATTGGCGGATTGCGCACGCGATACCGTTCGATCGGCGACGGCGATGCTGCTCCGCGCGGTTCGATCGACCCGTTCATCGGCATCAGTTTCAAGCTCGGCCCACCCGTCGATGCCAGCGGCGTCCTGCCGGATGAGCGAGCCTTCAAGGACGTCACCGACTTTCAAACCCTCATCGCCGCCGATTCAGGCCGTCTGCTGAGGAACCTCGCGCAGCAGTTCGCGATCTACTCCACCGGACGAGACATCTCGTTCGGCGACCGCGATCAGATCGCAACCATCGTCGCCAACACGCAGAAGAATCGCGGCGGCGTGCGGACGTTGATTCATGAGCTGGTTCAGAGTCGGTTGTTTCAGACTCGGTGAGGATGCGATTTACAGAATCATGGAGCACAGAATGATGAAGACATTGAGCAATGAGAAACGACGGCGAGACATGAGGCTTATTTGGCGAGTCTTTCATGATTCTGTACTCATGATTTTGTGCCTCTCCACCGCCGCGCACGCCGCCGAGCCGATCAAGCATCAAATCACCGGCCTGTTCTCGACGGAACGGGAAGCCGATCTGCGTGAAACATTCAAAGAGTTGCCGGAGTTCAAGCTCGTGAGCATCGACTTCAAGAATGCCGAGGCGAGCTTCGAGTACGATTCCGCGAAGGTGTTTCCCAACGCCAAGCCCGAACAAGTCGTCGAGCGGTTCGACAATCTGCTGCGGCAAGCGTCGCGGCACACGTTCGGGATCAAGCCGCTACGATCGTTGCCTAAGGACAAACTCACGCTGATCGAGATTCCGGTGGTCGGCCTGGACTGCAAAGGGTGTTGCTTGGGAGCTTACGATGCGATCTACCGGCTCCCCGGCGTCGAGATGGCGACCGCCAGTTTCAAACTGGGTCGCGTGACGGCGCTCGTCAATCCTGAGAAGATTGACCGCGTCGAACTGGAGACCGCTCTCAAGCAGCGCGGCGTGCAACTGAAAACCGAATGAGGTCTCGTGATGAAGTCTCGCTCCATCCTGGCTGTTCTGCTGGCGGCGACGGCGGTGCCGTCGTTCGCTCAGGCTCCGAACGAAGAAGGGCTGCAATTCTTCGAGCAGAAGATTCGGCCGGTGCTCGTGCAGCACTGCTACAGTTGCCACTCGGTGCAGGCGCGTGACGCGAAGAAGTTGAAGGGCAAACTGTTTCTCGATTCCGCCGAAGGAGTGCTGGACGGCGGCGAGAGCGGTGCCGTGATCGTAAAGGGGAAGTCGGCCGAGAGTCTGCTCATCAAGGCGCTCAAGCACGACGGCATCGAGATGCCCCCAAGCGGAAAACTCTCGGCCGAGATCGTCGCCGACTTCGCCAAGTGGATCGACCTGGGTGCTCCCGATCCGAGAAAAGGGGACGCGCCGGCCAAACCGAAGCGCGAGATCAGCCTCGACGAAGGCCGGAAGTGGTGGTCGTTCCAGCCGCTCAAGTCCGTCGAACCACCGACGGTTGCTGCGGGAGCTTCTGCCGTGTCGTCGATCGACCGGTTCGTGGTCGCGGCTCAGCAGACTCACGGCCTGAAATCGAGCGGCCCGGCGACGAAGGAAAAGCTGATTCGCCGCGCGTACTTCGATCTCGGCGGCCTGCCCCCGACACCGGAACAAATCGCGGCCTTTGTCACCGATGCGTCTCCGCAAGCGTTCGAGAAGGTGGTTGATGGGTTGCTCAGCAGTCAGCACTACGGTGAGAAGTGGGCGAGGCACTGGCTCGATGCGGCTCGGTTCGCGGAGAGCGGCGGGTACGAGTTCGACGGTTTCCGGCCGGGGGCGTTTCACTATCGCGATTGGGTGATCCGCTCGTTGAACGGAGACATGCCCTACGACCAGTTCGTGCGGATGCAGCTTGCCGGCGACGTACTGCAGCCCGACGACATTCAAGGTGCGGCGGCGAGCGGCTTTCTCGTCGCCGGGCCGTATCCGGGGCAGATCACCGCCAAGACCGTCGAGCGGATTCGCTACGACCAGCTCGACGACATGCTGATGACGATCGGCGGCTCGATGCTCGGCTTGACGATCGGCTGCGTCCGATGCCACGAGCACAAGTACGACCCGATCCCACATCAGGACTACTACGCGCTGGCCGCTTCGTTCGCGAAGTCGTCGCACGGCACGCGGACGCTCGATCTCGATCCCGCCGCGACGCAGCAAGCGGTTGAGAAGCATCAAGCCGATCACGAATCGCTCGTCGCCTCGCTCCGCACGTTCGCCGCGAACGAACTGCCGAAGCGTTTTGAAACGTGGCGAGCGGCCGAACTGGCGAAGCAGCCGGACGCGCCCCGCTGGCAGGTGCTCGAACCGGTGTCGCTCGAAGCGGAACGCTCCTGGCTGAAGGAATTGCCGGGAGGCATTGTCGCTCACGATGGGTTGCTGAATCCCGGCCTCAAGATTCGCCAGCGCGGTCAGCGGCGAGCGGTTGCCAACGAAGAGCAGTACCGGATCACGCTGCACACGCATCAGAAGAACGTCACGTCGCTGCGGTTCGACCTTTTTGCAGACAAGTCGCTGCCGCAGCGCGGGCCGGGACTCAACGGCGACGGCAGTTTTCAACTGGTCGAACTGAAGGTCACGGCGAAACCGCTCGACCCGATGGCGAAGGACGCGCCGCTGGAATTGAAACTGAAATCGGTCTTCGCTGCGTTCGAGGACAAAGACCAACCGCTGAGCAACGCCCTCGACGGCAAGCCAGCCACCGCGTGGGTCGTGCGCGAGACCGCGAAGAAAGACAACGCCGCTGTCTTCGAGTTGGAGACGCCGTTAGCCGGATTCGCCAGCGGCACGGAATTGCTGTTCGACCTGAAGTTCCGCGATCTCGGGATCGGCCGCCTGCGATTCGCACTGAGTACCGAGCCGAATCCGGCAACGTGGGCCGGCGACTTCTTGCCGCAGCATCTCGGCGAGATTCGCGCGATCCTCGCAGCGAACGGCAACAAGCTGCCAGATGGTCTGCGCGAGCCGATGACTCGCTGGTTTGCTCCGTTCGATACCGAGACCGCGAAGGTCTTTCACACGGTGCGCGATCACACGGCCGCGGCACCGCGACCGAATCTGTCCGAGGTCTACACCACCGTCGCCGGTGGCCAGGACGTCTTCTTCCTGCGACGAGGCGAGGTCGACAACAAGCAGGGCAAGTCCGAGCCGGGCTTCATGCAGGTCTTGTGGCGAGCCGACACCCCCGCCGCGCCGGCGAAGACGGAGCCACCAACTGATCCGCGCGTCGCACTCGGCGATTGGATGACGAACGTCGAACGGGGAGCCGGGCCGTTGCTGGCTCGCGTGATCGTCAATCGGCTCTGGCAGCATCATTTCGGCGAGGGACTTGTCGGGACACCGAACGACTTCGGCGTGCAAGGCGACAAGCCGACGCATCCGGAGCTGCTGGAATGGCTCGCGGCCGAGCTCGTGCGCGGCGGCTGGAAGCTCAAGCCGTTGCATAAGCAGATCATGCTCAGCGCGGCGTACCAGCAATCGCACCAGGTCAACGCCGAGTATCTGAAGCTCGACCCGGCGAACCGCTACCTCTGGCACTTCCGGCCGAGACGCTTGGACGCCGAACTGATCCGTGATTCGCTGCTGGCGACGGGAGGCAATCTCGACGTCTCGATGTTCGGGCCGAGCATTCTCGACAACACGCCGCGACGCAGCGTTTACCTCCGCGTCAAACGGAGCGAGCTGATCCCGCTGATGACGATGTTCGACGCTCCCGAGCCGACGCAGAGCATCGGCGAGCGAATCAGCACGACGGTGCCGACTCAGGCGCTGGCGATGATGAACTCACCGTTCGTGCGGCAGCAGGCGGAGAAACTGGCGTCGCGCATTCGTCCCTCAAAAGATTCACCGCTCAGTGCGGCAGTGGATCGTGCCTACCAGATGGCTTTTTCGCGACTGCCAACGGAACTGGAACGCAACCGGATGCTGGCCTTCGTCGAGGAGCAACGCGCCGCGATGGGAGGTGACGCCGTCGTGGCCACCGATAAAGCGTTGATCGAGTTCTGTCATGTGCTGTTGTGCCTCAACGAGTTCGTTTATGTGGATTGACGAAGACGAATGAAGACAGGGTACGACGAATTGAGGGAGACGACGAATGGTCTCTCGGATTCGTCGTCTCCCTCAATTCGTCGTACCCTTTACCCCGCCCGGAAAACCTCGCCATGTTCAACTTCCACGCACCGTCCGACCTGCAACTCCCCGCCCGTCGTCGATTCCTTCAGGAAGCGGGACTCGGTTTCGGTTCACTCGCACTCGCCAGCCTGTTGAACGGAGAGTCGCAAGCGGACACATCGGTCAATCCGCTCGAACTTCGGCCGCCGCACATTCCGGGGCAGGTGAAGTCGATCGTGTGGCTCTTCATGACCGGAGCTCCGTCACAGGTCGATACCTGGGACTACAAGCCCGAACTTCAGAAACGCGACGGCCAGGATCTCGCCGGAGCCGACCCGAAGACCGGGTTCTTCACGACCAGCGGCAAGTGTTTGAAGTCGCCGTTCGTCTGGCGTCAGCACGGCGAGTCCGGCTCGTGGGTGTCGGATTTGTTTCCGCACTTGTCGCAGCACGTCGACAAGATGTGCTTTCTGCACTCAATGAATCTGCGGCAGAACAACCACGCACCGGCGTCGATCGAGCTGATGTGCGGCACAAATCGTCCGGGCCTGCCGGCGCTCGGTGCCTGGATGACCTACGGCCTCGGATCGCTCAACCAGAGCCTGCCGTCGTACGTTGTGCTCCACGACACGCGGCCGCGCGGTGACGATCAAATTTGGTCGGCCGGGTTTTTGCCGAAGACCTATCAGGCACTCGCGCTGGATGCTCGCCGCAAAGAGGCGGTCGATAACTTGGCTCGCGATGGCAAGCACAGCGACGCGCAGCAGCGATCGCAGCTCGAACTGATCAAGCAGTTGAATCAGGAGCACGCGACGACTCGGCCGACACAGGCGGATCTCGCCGCGCGAATCAATTCCTACGAACTGGCGTATCGGATGCAGATGGCCGCTCCGGAGGCGCTCGATCTGACAAAGGAGTCCGAAGTGACTCACAAGCAGTACGGCATGGACCAGCCGGAGTGCGCGACGTTTGCTCGGCAGTGTCTGCTCGCCCGGCGATTGGTCGAGCGAGGGGTGCGGTTCGTGCAGATCTTCGCCGGCAAGGGAACTGGCGGAGACGGCAGCGTCAACGACGTGCCGTGGGATTGTCACTCGGACGTGCAGACGAATCATCGTTCGTGCGGTCTGCACACCGACCAACCGGCCGCCGCGCTGCTGGCGGACCTCGAAGCTCGCGGGCTGCTCGAAACAACGCTCGTGATCTGGGGCGGTGAGTTCGGCCGCACGTCGGATTCACAAGGTGCGAAGGGTCGCGACCACAACCCGAACGGCTTCACCATCTGGATGGCGGGAGCGGGTGTCAAAGGTGGCTTCCATTACGGAGCGACCGACGACTTCGGTTACAAAGCGGTCGAAAAGAAAATCCATGTCAACGATCTGCACGCGACGCTGTTGCATCTGCTGGGCTTGGAGCACACGAAGCTGACCTACCGCTTCAACGGCCGTGATTTCCGCCTGACCGACGTCGGCGGCGAGCTGCTGTCAGAGATTCTGGTGTGACCGACTTGTTGCCGATCGTTCGTGGAATTTGCAGTTGTTGTCCGAATCCTGTAGCCCAGGCCCTTGTGGCCTGGAGGATTCGTTCGAATTGTGGAATCACCCGACCCACAAGGGGTCGGGCTACATGGTGAGGTCTTGCAATGAAGCGTTCTATCTTCGCGTTCTTGATCTGTGTTCTGAGTTGGACCATCGGAGCCGCATCGGCGCAAGCGCACTTCCTGTTCATCCAAGTCGGGCCTCATGCCGAAGCGGGCCGTAACGTCGAAGTCTTCTTCAGCGAGCGAGCGACTGCCGGTGATCCTCGATTTGTGGCAAAGGTCGCGCACACGGAACTCTGGTTGCAGGACGAGCCGGGCAAGTTCGTGCCGCTGACGGTGAACCGCGGCACCGATCGGTTGCGAGCGTATCTGCCGTCGGAGCGATCGGTGTCGGTCGTCGGCCGGTGTGAGTACGGCGTGCTCAAACGTGAGAAGCCGTTCTTGTTGCGGTACTACCCAAAGGCTGTCTCCGGGAAGCCCGACGAAGTGGCGAAGCTGTCACGGTACGAGTCGATCCCGTTGGAAATCATGCCGACGTTTGCGAAGGACTCGATCACGATGACCGTGTTGCGCGACGGAAAACCGCTGGGCAACACGTTACTGACGACGATCGACTCCGATCTGACGAACGAGGAACTGACGACCGACGCCGCCGGCAAAGCGACTTGGAAACTGAAGGAGTCCGGACAGTTTGCCGTGTACGTCAAGCATGTCGTACCGCAAGCGGGAGCGAAGAACGGCGAGAACTACGACGAGATCCGTGAGTTCGCGACGTTGGCCTTCGACTGGCCGCTCGACAACTCGCGAGTCGATGCTGACGCCGTTGCGATGTTCGAGAAGGCGATCGCGGCTCGCGCAGCGTGGGACAACTTCAAAGGCTTCTCGGCTCAGGCATCGGTCTATCTGGATGGCCGCCGCTCGGAGGGTCATGTGGTAGTCAAGCCGGACGGAGAAGTTTCGTTTGACGGCGAACCGAAGCTCGAAGACGAAGCGGCTCGCGAGTGGGTCCGCGATCAACTGCACTCGCAGGTCATCCACCGAGTTTCCTCGTCGGGCATTCGCTCGAAGCCGCTGCTGAATTTCGCAGACACGGACGCCGCGCATCCGCAGGGGCGCTTGCTGAACTTTCACGGCGGTCGGTTCGCGTCGACGTACCGGATTCGCGACGACGAAATCATCGTCGTCAATCGCAGCCTGGGTCGCGAGAACATGTCGCTGCAGATGCTCGACAGCGAACGGAACGCAGAGGGGAAAGTGCTGCCGCGCGCGTACGAGGTTCAATACCGTGACGCTCAGACGGGAGCGATCACTCGCGTCGAAACGTTTCGCAATCGCTGGCAGAGAGTCGGCAAGCTCGATCTGCCGGAGTCCATGGCTCAGACCCTCTCGACGGCAGGAGGTGTCAGCACTCGGTCGATGAGACTGACGTCGCTCAAACCGGTGGAGTAGCACAGCCGCTTCTAACGTGCCGCGAACGGAGATTTGGCGATCGCTTGTGCGGTGCTCTTGTCAGTCACGACGAGTCCAGGCATCGACGGCTCGCTTGAAGCGACAAAATCGCCGACATCCTGGTTCGAGCGTCTCCGCCAGATGAACCCATCGAGGACGTAATGAGTGATCTGCGGAACCGCCAGCAACGGCACGAGCACCTGATCCCAACCGCCAATGTTCCAAGCGGGACCGAACATCCACGATCGGTCGTGCCAGACGCCGCAGTCCCAGAGAAGCTCCTCGGCATACGCGAGCAGCCACAACAAGCCGAGGAATTGCCACCAGCGCCATCCGAGTCGTCGGCTAACTGGAGGTATCGAGGATTCGGTACGGCCAGCCGATTGAAACCATGCGACCAAGACCATGTACGGCACGCCGTGGGTGATTACGTTCGTCACCGTGAAGGCGTAGTCGGAATTGAGGCCGACGATGCCGACGTACCAACACAGCGCCGTCGTCATGACAACGAGGTCTTTGCCCGGATGGAATTTTCGCTGCCAGATCGCGCGATACGCCGAACGTGCGGCGTACAGAGCCAAACTCCCCCAATAGATCGGAGCCAAGACTCGTTCTGCGAGCACCGGCACCTCGACGAAATCGGACGCCACGAACCACGAAAAGCGGCGCGAATGTGAATGCCAAAAGACCAGCGGATAAATCGTCGCCAGATAAATCGCCGCCGAGTCAATGGCTCGATCAAGTCTGTCGTGTTCGCCGGCCTTGGCTCGATACAGTGCGACCCAACCAGATTGTTGCCGAACGAAATGAAAGACGGCGACGTACGCCAACGTTCGCCAAAACAGACTTGCACCTTCGGAATACAACGCCGCTCCGATCCCGAATGCCAGCAGCGGCACCAGTGCGTACAACCAGGCTCGACGTTGCAGTTCCTCGCGATCGAAGTACACACGAAACCCGGTCGCGTAGACGTGAGCGACGTCGATCAACAGCACCGAGACCACCCACAACCAATCGGGCGTCTCCATTTCCAACCAACCCAACGGCCAACCGACTGCCACCAGCAACAACGCCAGGACCGCGCTGCCGCCAAACGTCAGCAGGTCTGTCTTTGCAGAAAATAGCCACGGGTAGGACATGTTGGGGTCAGGGGCGAGGGCCGTGGGGCGAGGGACGAGAGGTCTGAGCGGCCAGTAGTTCGTCGGCCGCTCGCAGGCCGTGGTCGAAGGCTTCCTCGAACAGAGCGATGCCGCTGAGGTCGGTGTTTGCGAAATGGATATGACCGTCGGGCTGACCAGCGTCGCGACGCTGGCGGCTAGTGATGAAGCCGGGACGTGGGCGAATCATCGCGTGTCCCCAGCGAAAGACGTCCAGGCGAGTGACCAGCTCGCGAATTTCCGGATGCGGCCGTTCGAGATCGGTGAGGACAACGTCGGCCAAGTCCGACCAGTTCGCATTCAGCAGTTTCGTTCGCGCGGCTTTGACATTGTCGTCGCAGAGGGGGTGATACCACGTCAGCACGGTCGGCCCGTGATCGTTGCCCGATTGATGCGTCGCGACGACATAACCCAACGAGTGGCTGTCGTGAATCACATTGTCCCAACTCATCGGAAAACTCGACTCACGCGGGCGGCGGCGGAGATGCACGTTCGCCACGAGCCACGAGCCGTATTCAAACTGTTCGGCACTGCGGCCAGTGCGTTCCGCAAAACCGTCGATCAAGCGCGGGGCGAGAAACTGCGGAGCGGCGAAGATGACCGACTTCGCACGGAATCCAATCGCCTGCTCCGACTCGGCGACGAAGGCGAGGACTTCGAGCTTGTCACCATCAACAAGACTCTTTGGCGAGCCGGGCGGCGTCAGCACCCGGACCTCGTTGGCACCGATGGTCCGGGGGCGGTCGCCACCCGGCGCACCAGTATTCGTGGTT
>SYJG01000132.1 GCA_005798445.1 Planctomyces sp. | reverse complement strand
TGAACCGCTCCCGCAGCGCCGCCAAGCAGTGCTTCGCATCGGATTCCTCGCGGAAGCCGATCACGAAATCATCCGCATAACGCACGATGATGACTTCTCCTTTCGCGTGACGCTTCCGCCACGACTCCACCCACAGGTCCAAGACGTAGTGCAAGAACACATTCGCCAAGAGCGGTGAGATCACCGCCCCTTGCGGAGTGCCCACCGTCGTCGGGGACCATTCGCCGTCTTCGGAAACTCCGGCGCGAAGCCATTTCTTCACCAGCCGCAGCAGCCGAGGGTCGGCGATTCGATGCTCCAGGAACTTCAACAACCACGAGTGGTCGATGTTGTCAAAGAAGCCGCGAATATCCGCATCCAAAATCCAGTTCACTTTCCGCCGCTGGATGCCCACGCTGAGCGCGTCCAAAGCTTGGTGACAGCCCCGCCCAGGACGGAAGCCGTAACTGAAGCCCAAGAAGTCCTCTTCGTAGATGCATTCCAGCACCGTCTTCACGGCCTGTTGGACGATCTTGTCCTCCAACGCAGCGATCCCCAAGGGCCGCTGCTTGCCGTCCGGCTTGGGAATCCAAGCTCGCTTCGACGGTTGTGCTCGATACGTGCCCCGATGAATTCGCTCATGCAGATCGTTGATCCGCCGCTCGAAGTCCTCGGCGTATTGAGCCCACGTCACGCCATCAATCCCTGGAACCGCTTGCCGCTTCAAATCGAAGAAGCTCGCGAACAGGAGTTCCGGCGTGACATGACTCAGCAGATTGTTGAACCGCATCTGCTTGTCCCGTTGTGCCGCTTCTCGTACACCGCGCAGTCCGCGTGACTTGGGTTTCTGACGCTGCGTCCAGTCCAAGAGCAACTGTTTGGTGTTCTCCTTGGTCAGCCCCCTTCCCTCCACAGACTCCGCCGACAGCGGCACGCCGTCTTTGTTCGCCTGCTTCCCCGGTACTATGGAACTGTCTGACTCCCCGGAAACGTGCGCGTCGGCAGTATGGCATCGCGCCTTCTCCGACCGATCCACATCCCGCGCGGCGCGAACCGCTTGGCGAGCCGTGGATGTTTCCGGGGCCTCCCGGCTTCCGTGAGGAAAGTTTCCAGCCATGCTTGTGGTCTCAGACTCCGTGGGGGCGACATCGAACTTGCCATGAACGCTCGACATCACTGTTGCCTTCCCCTTGTCAGGACAAGGTCGGCCACCACAAAAAGATGATTTCGGAGCTCAATACACAGCCTGGCAGTGCCTCTGTGAACGCTTCGACTTGGCAGTTGCCTGACAAGACGCATCACTCGAGGCCGAGGTGACTGGCTAAGTCTTCTCTCGTGCGACTCTTTCATTCGCGACTCTCCTCCGGCTTACGCCGGCGCACCCTGACATCCTACCGGAGTTGCCCGTCGATCCCTTTGGCAAAGCCGGCGAATGTTTCAGCTACTTCCATGAATGTGAAGGGGGCGTCATCTACAGTCTTGGCCTGAACGAAACCGATGAACTTGGAACCGAAGAGTCGCTCAAGAGTCACCGAGACATCGGTTTTCGGATTCAGCCGCCACGGATTCGCGGGCAAGCCTCCGAGCAAGAGGCGGTCGATGAGCCTTGACTCGGTCTGGAAATCCTCCAGCATCCGCAGTCATGCCTATTCGCTCGCTCACCGCTGCTGTGTGGACGCCGTCAGGCCGAGGAGCCGTGGCGACGATTCGCGTGCGCGGCAATCTCACAACGCTGTCCGAGACAATCACCCGCAACTTTCACGCAACCAGTGGCCGCTCGTTGGCGGAGATACCGCTACAACGAATCAGTTTCGGCCAGTGGGGGCGCAGTGAAGTGGACAGTGAGCAGTCGGCAGTCGGCAGTGAGGCATCAGTTGCCGAAGACGTAGTCGTCTGCCGCACTGGGCCGGATGCCTGCGAGATTCATTGCCACGGTGGCGATGCGGCGGTGCGGCGAATTCTGGCCGACTTGCGATGCCTCGGCTGTGAGATCGTCGATTGGCGGTCCCAACTCGAAGCCGAACGAGGCGTATGGGAACGCGAGCACGCGGACGCGCTCTCGCGAGCGACAACTCTGCGAGCCGCCGGTTGGATCGCGGTTCAGGCTGGACGAATGGAACGAGCGATCGCGGAGCTGACCAAACTGGTCGCCAACGGACACCGCGAGCTTGCGGCCTCGCGGGCGAACGAGATGTTGGCGTGGGCGAATTTCGGTTCGCATCTGACTCGGCCGTGGGAAGTCGTGTTGGCGGGTCGGCCGAATGTCGGCAAGTCGAGTCTCATCAACGCGCTGGTTGGGTTTGAGCGTTCGATCGTGTTCGACGAACCGGGGACGACGCGCGATGTGGTCACGGCCGAGACGGTGCTCGACGGCTGGGCCATTCGGCTGAGCGACACAGCCGGGCAGCGCGGCTCGGCGCGAGACCTCGAAGCCGCCGGCATCGCGCGAGCACGCGAAGCGTTCGCGGCGGCCGACGCGCGGCTGCTGTTGATCGACGTTAGCCAACCGCCACATGCCGATGACTGGCAGTTGCTCACCGAGTGGTCCGATGCGATTGTCGTGGCGCACAAGGCCGACTTGTCAGACATCTGGGGCGAAGCGTTGCCGACGAATGCGATCCGTGTGTCGTCTTTGCTGCGCACAGGGCTGAAGGATTTGTCGTCAGCCATCGTGACTCGGCTGGTGCCACAGTTGCCGCCTGAAGTGGCGGTGATCCCGTTGACTGACCGGCAACGCTCCGAGTTGATGGCCTTTCGCCACCCCCTAACCCCGAATCCCTATACCCCGCGCGGTCTCGAATGAGATGTTTTGGCGAGCGGCAGGGCGTCAGCCCTCCGAGTCAATCCAGATCGAACCACTCGGAGGGCTGACGCCCTGCCGCTCGCCAAATCTCTCATCACACCCCGCGAGAGGTATAATCCCTCTTTTAGTGGCCGAGCCAAAACGATCGGCGATTTTGCTCGCGCGTTTGAAAGCGACGTTGATCGACGCGGTGAATCGGCGAGTCGGGGAACTCGGCTCCGGTGGGATCGGGGTAGCCACGCATGCCTCGGAACGGCAGCGGCTCGACAAATTGGCCGTAGATCGTGTTGAGGTCGGCGTCTTTGTCCCAGCCGACGTTGTGGATGATGAAGTCCCGCTTCCAGCCGGGCGGGAGTTTCGGCGCTTGATCGGCCCGGAAGCGGATCGTCACGGCGTCTCCCGCGCCGAGAATTGCCAGCCGGTCGTCAGAATTCTTGAGCAACTCGGTGATGTCTCCGAATCGCGTGAACTTGCCTCCCATCGGCGGCCATTGCGTCGCTGTCGTGACGTGCGAAGCGTCGTAGCGTTCCGGGCCAAATTCGGGATGCGGCAGGCGTGCCGAGAAGCCACGAAATTGCAGGTCGGCACTCAAAAGCGGCAACGGTGTCAGCGTGTGGTCGAGCGGCGGCTCATCGACCGTGAAGAACATCTCGTCCCAATAGAGTTCCATGCTGGTGACGATGCGAAGGCGAGTACCAGCTGTCCGACCCCCTCTCC